>JAFPZK010000052.1 GCA_017417315.1 Bacteroidales bacterium | reverse complement strand
TCTGTAAATCAATGTATTATTACAGACGGCAAAGGTGATAGCGCAGTAATCAGCAGAAGCGGACAAGTTATGGGTATAAAAGAATATAAAGCCACAGGCGGCAATAGGGCGTTGCTAAAAGAATACCACAGAAAAACGGATATTATTTTGAAATAAAAGACAGTTATTTTTATTTTGTTTTACATTTTTTTTACTTATATTTGTATCGAAAAATTACAATATCATGGCACAATTAATTGCAAATCCGATTTACGATTCGGCATTCAAATATATGATGCAAAACAAGTAAAAAAATTAATCAAATGACAGGAAAAATATTTATATTACTTTTTTCTTCCCTGACATTGTTTTCATGTTCAGGAAATACCCCAAAGCAAAAAGCGGAAGAACACAAAACCGTTGAAATAAAACAAATTAACCCCGTTTTCAATGATTGGAAAGCGGGCGTAAAAATCTCCGAAACCGACATAAAAGATTTCGGTTTTGAAAAATGTTTTTCATTCTCGAAAATTCCCGATACGGTGTTTTCAAGAATGAAAGGTAAATCTTTCCCCGAAAACTGCACCGTTAAACGCGAAGATTTAAGGTATTTAAAAGTTTTGCACTATAATCTTGAAGGCGAAATCTTAACCGGCGAAATGGTTTGCAACGAAAAAATCGCTTCTGATATGATTCAAATCTTTGCGGAACTTTTTCAGAAAAAGTACCCGATTGAAAAAATCCGCCTCATCGACGAATATGATGCCGATGACGAAAAGTCAATGACGGACAACAATTCGTCAAGTTTTTGTTTCAGGACGGTGGCGGGCAGCAATGACCTTTCACTTCACGCTTTGGGTATGGCAGTCGACATCAACACGCTTTACAATCCGTATGTCAGAGTAAAAAATTCTAAAAAAATCATTCAGCCCGCCTGCGGTGAAATTTATTGCGACAGAGAAAAAACTTTCGACTACAAAATAGAGCCTGATGATGCTTGTTGTCAGGCATTTAAAAAGCGCGGTTTTCTTTGGGGCGGCGACTGGAAAGCGTACAAAGATTATCAACATTTTTATAAAAAATAAAATCTTTTTATTAATTTTGCGGCTTAAAAACAATCACTCTAAACATTAAACAGATATGAAACGACATTTATTTTTACCCTTTGCCGCAGCATTTTTAATTGGTTGCGGTAATACAGATGATAACCAAAGAGTTACTGAAATTTTCAATTACGATTGGGAATTTTCTTTAAATAACGGCTCACCGCGCACACTTGACCTGCCACACGATTGGTCTATCGAAGGCGAGTTCAAAGAAGACAACCCTTCAACAGCAGGCGGCGGAGCATTGCCGGGCGGCTACGGCGTTTACAAAAAAACTTTTTTAATGCCGACAGAAGATTCTCAGAAACAAATTTTTCTCTGTTTTGACGGCGTGTATTGGCAAAGCACCGTAACTGTCAACGGACAAAAAATGGGGTTCCGCCCTAACGGTTACATAAGTTTTGAATACGACATCACAAATGCCATAAATTTCGGAAAAGAAAATACCGTCGAAGTAAGTGTTGACAACACCAATCAACCAAACTCGCGCTGGTATTCGGGTTCGGGAATTTACAGAAACGTCTACTTAAAAAAAGTCAACAAGACACATTTCGTTGAACCTGAGATTTTTATCACAACTTCCGAAGTAACTTCAAAATCTGCAAACGTTAATATTACCGCTCAAATTACGGGCGAAGGACAATACGATTTGTCAGTAAAAATAAAAAATCCTGACGGTACAACCGCCGCAGAAATCTCCGACAAAATCACCGCCGGAGAACTCAAAAAACTCGAAAAAACCGTCGTAAACCAACCGCAACTTTGGTCGCCGGAGACCCCGAACATATATTCAGCCGAGTTTTCCGTCAAAAAAGGCGGAAAAGTTCTCGATAAATACGTTCAAACTTTCGGAATCAGAAGTTTTAGTTTCGACGCTGACAAAGGCTTTACTCTTAACGGTAAACAAATGAAAATCAACGGCGTATGCAATCATCACGACCTCGGCGCTCTCGGCGCGGCAATAAATCACAGAGCATTGGAACGTCAGTTGGAAATTCTCAAAAATATGGGCTGCAACGCAATCCGCACGTCCCATAATCCGCCGGCGAAAGAACTGTTAAACCTTTGTGATTCAATGGGTTTTATCGTTATGGACGAGGCTTTTGATATGTGGGCAAGAAAAAAATCACCGCACGATTACGCTCAATTTTTCAAAGAGTGGCACGAAAAAGATTTGTCGGACTTTATAAAAAGAGACCGAAACCACCCGTCAGTGATTATGTGGTCTATCGGAAACGAAATTCTTGAACAATGGCACGATATTTCAACCGATACTCTTGACATCGAAAAAGCAAACTTGATGTTTAATTTTGCGGCTCAACTTTCCAAACAAGACACAAAAGACGGTGAAATTCACGTCAACTCACTGCTTTGCAAAAAGTTAGTTGATTTTGTCAAAGCCCTCGACCCGACACGTCCCGTTACGGCAGGCAACAACGAAACCGAACCGCACAATCTTCTTTTCAAGGCTAACGCTTTGGACATCATAGGGTTTAACTATCACGAATACAACTGGGGCGAAAAGTTTAAGGAAAAATTTCCCGGCATGCCTTTGATTATTACCGAATCGACTTCTGCGCTTCAAACACGCGGACATTACATCGCACCCGCCGACACGCAATATCTTTGGCCAGTGCGTTGGGACATTCCGTTTGACACACCCGACCACAAATGCTCGGCTTACGACAATGTTCGTGCGCCTTGGGGGTCTACTCACGAGACAACTCTGAAAGAATATATGAAATACCCTTGGGTTTCAGGAATTTTTGTCTGGACGGGTTTTGACTATTTAGGCGAACCGACACCTTACGGCTGGCCGTCAAGAAGTTCGTATTTCGGAATCATAGACCTCGCAGGTTTTGAAAAAGACGTTTATTATCTTTATCAATCTTTGTGGACAAACAAAGACGTTTTACACCTTCTTCCGCATTGGAATTGGACAGAAGGCGAAACGATTGACGTCGTGGCTTATACAAACGCCGAGGAAGTTGAACTTTTCTTAAACGGCGAATCATTAGGCGTAAAAAAACTCGCTGACACCCCAGACAAACTGCATTTGTCTTGGAAAGTACCGTTTAAGGCGGGCGAATTGAAAGCTGTCGGCAAAAAAAACGGTCATACTTTTTCTCAAACGGTTAAAACAGCGGGCATCGCATCTCAACTTTCAGCCGCTGCCGACAGAAACGATATTAGCGCAGACGGAGAAGATTTAAGTTTCATAACCGTCAACATTACTGACGAAAACGGAACAATAGTCCCTAATGCCGACAATAAAATAAGTTTTGAAATTTCAGGACCGGGCGAAATTGTAGGTCTTGACAACGGCGACGAGGTCTGCCATGAAAGTTTCAAAGGAAATTCACACTCGGCTTTCAACGGCAAATGTCTTTGCATCGTAAAATCAAAACGCGGCGAAAAAGGTACGATAACCGTTAACGCAAAAGCAGACGGATTAAAAGAGGCTATGATAGTGATTAACACTAAATAATTATGATTTTAAAACAATTAAAACAAAACGGAATTGAGAGTGTGATAATCAGTTTTTTGATTATCGCAGTAATGATTGTGTCGATGTTTTATCCCAAAACGGTACAATACATCGGCACTCCGGAAAACGGAACTCTCTTGTTTAATACGCTTTACGAAAAGTGTTTCGACGGAATTACTCCGTTAACACAAATTATCTCGCTCCTACTTATTGCATTTGAGATAATTCTCGTAGCCGTTATGAATCTGAATCACGAACTCACAAGAGCAAAAAGTACGTTTTTTATCCTGATTTTATCCGTTGTAAGCTTGTCATATATTCCGCTCAACACTCTTTTGCCGGAACAGATTGCAAATATTTTCATAACGCTCGGCTTTATAAAAGTACTTTCGTCGCACAGCGTAGAAAAAGCCGAATTTATGTTTTTTGATGCGGGATTGTTTTTCGGTTTGGCGGCTTTGTTTTGTATTCCGGCGGCTTTTATACTGATTATCGGAATTGTTGCACTCTTGGTTTACCGTCCGTACAGGTTCAACGAATTTGCCGTTCATCTTATAGGATTTTTTACGCCGATATTGTTTTATCTTTCAGGATATTATTATTTTGAGGGAACGATTCAGCCCGTTTTGGACTGCACTCTTGAAAGTCTTCAAAAGACATCTTATAAGAGTTTGACAAATAACGAAATGATAAGTTTCGGAATGTATCTCGTAATGATTGTTACGGCAAGTGTGCTTATTTTGCAGGAATATCCTAAATACAACTTGTTTGCTTCAAGAACTTACAGAATGTTTTTTATATTTTTCATTTTGGTTCTGATACTTACCGTAAGTCCGTATTTTAATCTGCAAATTATGAGACTTTCCGTTATGCCGCTGACAATGTTATACGTAACGGTATTTTACAAACTTTCGTCAAAACCGACACTATTTGCTGAAATAGTTTTTACTATTTTTATCGCAATATACGTAGGCGCACAAGCACTATGGTTTGCGGCATAAATTTTGCAGTTTTTTTTTTGCTAAAACACTGAATAATCGAATGATTAATACCGAAAATTCAAAAAATGGCGGCGTAACGGGTTTTGCCGTATGGTCAATGGCTTTCGGCTGTATCATCGGATGGGGTGCTTTTATGATGCCTCAATCAGAACTTATTCCTAATGCCGGCGTATCGGGTGCAATTATAGGAACTATTTTCAGCGCGTTGTATGCCATTGTTATATGTATGAACTATCGCACTTTGGCTCAGAAAGTTCCGGGCGAGGGCGGGTCTTACATTTATACCAAAAACATTATCGGCGGCGACCACGCATTTTTATCGGTATGGGCTTTGATTATGGCATATTTGTCGGTGCTATGGTCTAATATGACGGCTGTATCGCTGTTTGCAAAACATCTTTTCGGAAGCGTTTTACAATGGGGACTGCTATACAACATTGCCGGTTATGACGTGTATTTAGGCGAAGTACTTGTTACTCTTATCGTCTTAACCGTATTCGGATTTATAGCCGGCTACCGACACAAGTCGGCAATTATTGCGCTAACAATTCTATCAAGCACACTTTTTCTGTCAGTCGTAGCATTATTTTTCGGGGTCATTATAAATGCTGACGGCAACAAAATTGTCAGAGTGGCACTTTCAGAAAGCACGATAAGCGTGTTTCAAGTTTTCAGCGTTACGATGATTGCGCCGTGGCTTTTCGTAGGATTTGAAACCATAACGCATATAGGCAGCAAAATCAACACACCCGTCAAGAAAACTTTTATTTGGACTATGGCGGCAATCCTGTGCGGTATGATAGTCTACATTATGACAATTCTGCTTTCGGTAACGGAAACGACACCAAAAACCGACGGAATAGGAATGACGGTGCTTTACAACGCAGAAAAATATATGGGCAAAGCCGGAGTATGGCTTGTTTCAATAGCCGTTATGTCAACACTTCTTACAAGTGTTACGGGTTTCTATAAGGCAACATCAAGACTTTTTAAAATAATGGCTGACGATGGCATATTACCCCCAAAGTATGCTCATACAGACTCACGCGGAGTACCGACAAAAGCCGTTCATCTTATCTTAGCATTGTCAGTGCCGGTGATATTTTTAGGGCGGACAGCCATAGGCTGGGTCGTTGACATTGCTACATTATGCGTTTCGGTGGTGTATGCGTACATTTCGGTTTGTGCGTATAAATCTACAAATCGTAAAAGGGAAAAAATTTGGGCAATTTCGGGAGCGATAATTTCAGTTGCGATGTTTATGTCGATGATAATTCCGAATCTTATGTCGGAAACCATGCTCGCAAAAGAGGCTTACATAATTCTCACTATTTGGTCCTTGGCGGGAATGTTTTATTATCATTACGTTTTTAAACATGACAAAAAGGGAAATTTCGGCAAATCGACCATTATGTGGCTCGTAATGATTTTTATTCTGTTTTTTTCGACGATAATGTGGAACGATTTCAGTCTTCAACGCTCCTTGGAAGATAGTTTCGACAAACAGACCATACACTCTCTGATTATGCGGGACGGCTTAATACAAATGGCAGTTGTAGTGATTGCTCTTTTTTGTCTTTTCAGTCTTTTTACGATAATGCTAAAACGCGAACACGAAATTATTGAAAAGTTTACCGAATCGGAAGAAATGAGAAAAGAAACCGTTACCGAAAATGTGCTTTTAGCCGATTTCAACAGCGTTTTGGTAACGCAAAAAGCGGAAGTAGAGACTGAAAAAAAGAAAATTGAAAAACAGAAAAATCAAATACAATCGTCAATTAATTATGCGTACACCATTCAGCACGCTCTTCTTACGCCTGAAAACAAAATCAACGAAACCTTCCCCGACAATTTTCTACTTTATCAGCCCAGAAGCGTTGTCAGCGGTGATTTTTATTGGATGGATACATTCGGTGATAACAAGGTCTGCATCATCGGCGATTGTACGGGACACGGTGTCCCGGGCGGTTTTATGTCTATGCTCGGAATCGCAAACCTCAATTACATTGTCGGACAAGAACTTTCTCCCGATATGATTCTCAATAAGTTGCGCACGGCTATCATCAACAGTTTAAGACAACAAAAAGCCCTAAACAGAGACGGAATAGATGCAATAGTCTACGTTTTCAACGAGAAAAAAATGACCCTTTCATACGCCGGAGCAAACAATCCGCTGATTATAATACGCGGCAGCGAAGTAAAAGTGTTGAAAGCCGACAAAATGCCGGTCGGAATTTTCATCAAGGAAAGACCGTTTACAAAACAAGTGATAAAAGTAAAAAAAGGCGACTGCATTTATGCCTTTTCTGACGGTTATCAAGACCAATTGAATTATGATACGAAACAAAAATTTTTAAGTTATAACCTCAGACAAAAACTTCTCGAAATCCACCATTTGGATATGAAAAAGCAAAAAGAAATATTAGTAAATATCTTTGAAGCATGGAGAGGACCCAAAGAAAAACAAGTAGATGATGTTTTGGTATTCGGTGTAAGAATTTAAAGAAATCGAACATTTTGTAAAAAAAAGACGTAAAAAATTCACCGAAAATTTTAAAAATGGTACATATTTTGTATTTTTTTATCAGTAAAATATTAAATAAACCATTTAAAATAGGAAAAAATTATGGAGAACACAATCAGGGTAGAGAGGGCAAAGAAAAAAATTACTCAGGCCGAATTAGCGGAAAGAGTTGACGTTTCCCGTCAGACGATTCATGCTATTGAAACGGGTAAATTTATACCTTCAACCGTTTTGGCTTTGAAGATTGCAAGATATTTCAAAGTAAGGCTCGAAGATATTTTCAAACTCGAAGAAAACGACTAAATGTTTCCTGAGACATAAAATTTTTTTTAATGCGTTCCGTCTTTTGTTTGCACGGAACGCATTTTTTATGTATTTTTGGCGGAAAATTACTTCTAAAAATACTTTTGGTATGAAAAACCTGTTTTTTATAACCGCTTTATTAATATTGTTTTCCTCTTGTTTCAGGACAGAAATGAAGTCGGAGGAAGAGCGTCTGGAAGAACAACTGCGCGATTCTTTGCGCATGGACTCAATCAATAAGCGCAGAAACACTCCCGATACCGTAACGGTTTCTTTTCAGAGGGCTAACGTCTGCGATAATAAACTTATGATAGTTTTTGACCGCATAAAAGTACTTTCAGGCGACGAGGCTGCGGAATACGCACTACGGCACAAACGTTTTGGCAACAATCTCAACGTCATTGTAAATAAGGAAGTTACGCTCGAAACTCTGCCTATCAGCGCAGACGTGCCGGTTTATGTCTTAAAGAAAAATTACTATCAGTGCGATACTTTAAAAGACGGCAACGAATACATCAAAACCGATTTAACCGCTTTTGACCGCGACAAAAACATCTTTACTCCCGACCAAGTTATGGAGATAATAGTCCTACAAAGAAGCATCATCTACGTAAAACAAAAGGAATTGGAATAATTTTTTTGAAAAAAAATTTATTTTTATAAAATAATTACTAATTTTGTACCTTGAAAAAAAGTCTAATTCGTTTGAAATGGAACTTCAAAGCATAAAACAGCGGTTCGGCATTATAGGCAACAATCCGGAACTCAACAGAGCCTTGGATATTGCCGCACAGGTTGCCCCTACCGATATATCCGTACTTGTTATCGGAGAGTCGGGAGTCGGCAAAGAACATATACCGCAGGTAATTCACGCTTTGAGCAGCCGTAAACACGGTCCGTATATAGCAGTAAACTGCGGTGCAATTCCAGAAGGAACTATCGACAGCGAACTTTTCGGACACGAAAAAGGCTCGTTTACAGGCGCAAACGATACCCGAAAGGGCTATTTTGAGGTTGCCGACAAGGGTACGATTTTTTTGGACGAGGTTGCCGAGTTGCCTTTAAGCACGCAGGTAAGGCTGCTAAGGGTTCTTGAAAGCAAAGAATTTATGAAAGTCGGTTCGAGCAAAGTACAAAAAACCGATGTAAGAGTTGTTGCGGCAACAAACGTCAATATGACTAAGGCTGTAAAAGACGGCAGATTCCGCGAAGACCTTTATTACAGGTTGAATACGGTACAGATAAACATTCCGCCGCTTAGGGAAAGAGGCAACGACATAGTGCTGCTTTTCAGAAAGTTTGCCTCGGATTTTGCAGAACGATACAATATGCCGGTGATAAAACTTTCGGAAGATGCCCAGCATATTATTTCGACGTATCACTGGCCCGGCAACGTAAGACAGTTGAGGAATGTTACGGAACAGATTTCGATAATTGAAGAACAAAGGGAAATTACCGGCGAAATTATTGAAACATATCTGCCTGATTATCAAACTGAAAAACACCCCGCAATAGTACCGGCAGCACACGGAAACTCTTCTTCCGGTCAAACTGACGATACTTTTGCCTCGGACAGGGAAATAATATATAAAGTGTTATTTGACATAAAAACCGACATAGCAAATTTGCGTAAGGAAATTCATCAGATGACAAACGGCGGAATACGCCATATCGACAAAAATAATGCTGCGGAGGCTTATAACATTGAGGAGGTTCAGTACACGCCCGATGATGTTATGACAACTATAAGCCGTCCGATTGTAACGCCGGTACACAAAGAAAACGGCGTAATACACGGAGGAGAACTTCATAACAACAGCAATATTATTGATACTGAGGAATTTACCGACGACAATCTTTCGCTTATGGACTCGGAGTATATTTTGATACAAAAAGCCTTGGAAAAGCACGAAGGCAAACGCAAGGCTGCGGCAAAAGAACTCGGAATTTCGGAACGCACTTTATACAGAAAACTAAAAGAATACAATATCAGCAAATGAAAAAGCGGTTTCTAATTGTTTGGACGTTGTTTTTGACGGTTTTAACGTTTTCCGGCTGCGGAATTTACTCTTTTACGGGTGCTTCTTACGGTACGGCTAAAACGGTTTCGATTGATTATTTTCAAAACCGCTCAACATTCGTAAATGCCGATTTGAGCAACACCATAACGGAAGCCTTGAAAGACAGATTTGTCAGTCAAACGCCGCTGGCACTCGTAAAATCGGGAGGCGATTTGCATTTTGAAGGCACGATAACAGGTTACGCCATAAGTTCGGTCGGAATAAAATCCGGCGAAACGGCAAGCCTTAACCGCTTGACAATTACGCTGAAAGTAACTTTTACTAACGAAACGGCACCCGAAAACGATTTCGATAAGTCGTATACAAGATATTCTGACTACGATGTTTCAAGTTCGTTTGACGCGGTAGAGTCCTCGTTAGTTGAGGAGATAACAAAACAGTTGATTGACGATATTTTTAACGATTCGGTTGTCAACTGGTAAAAAAATACGATATAAAACAAAAAGAAAAGTACAAGGAATAATAAATAAAAAACTCTGCTTATTATGATTAGTTCAAAACAGTTTTTTAAATATCTGCAAGAGCCGGATCAACTTACCGATAGTTCGGTTGTTGAAATAGAACAGTTGATAAAACAATTTCCGTTTTTTCAAACTGCACACCTTATGTATTTGCAGTCACTAAAAAAAATCAACAAAAAACTTGTTAGGGAAAAATTGCCCGTAGAATCGCTTTATGTAGCCGACAGGAAAATGCTTTACCCGCTCTTAAAAGAAGAACCGGTAGCAGCAACAACGTCAACACCGAAAGCGGAAGTTAAAACAGAGGTCAAGACAGAGGCTAAAAAAGAAGAAAAAACCGATGTCAAAATCGAAGTTAAAACCGAAAACAAGCCGGAGCCGATAATAAAGGTCGAGATAAAAAAAGAAGAAAAAAAGACCGAAGACAAGAAAGTTGAAGATAAAAAGGTTGAAGATAAAAAGGTTGAAGATAAAAAAGTAGAGGAGAAAAAACCGGAGGAGAAAAAGCCGGAAGAGAAAAAGACTGAAACAAAAGTTGAAGTAAAAGTAGAAAAGAAAAAACTTTCGCACGAAGAGCGCAAAATTAATCACGAACAACTCGTAAAAGACTTTTTCGGCGAAAAAGAAAACGGAAATTACAAAACCGTTGCCACAAACATCGCAGAAGACGGCTCTATAAAATCCGCTGCGGCTACTTTTGCGAAAGACGAAAACGTTAATCAAGCCGTTGTTGTCGGCGCGAAAAAAGAACCCGAAAAAACGGTTGAAGTAAAAAAAGTAGAAGTTAAAACCGAAACCGTAGAGGTTAAAAAAGAAGAACCAAAAGTAGAGGTTAAGAAAGAAGAAAACAAAGACAATATTTTGGATAAAATTGCTTCTTTGAGAAAAGAAAAAGAAGAAGTAAAAAAAGAAATCGAAAAAGCAAAAGAGGCTGAGGCAGCAGCAAAATTAGCAGCAGAAAAAGCAGCGGCTGAAAAAGCAGCGGCAGAAAAATTAGCGGCAGAAAAAGCAGCGGCAGCAACCGTTACGACAACTACGACAACAGTCGTTACGGAAACGGTAACAACAATTACGGAGGAAAAACCTGTCGAAAAAGCAGAAGAAAAACAACCCGAAGAACAGAAAAAAGAACTCTCGGCTGCGGAAAAATTGTTGGAAAAGTTGAAAAAAACTTATCCGACCGAAGAGAACAAACCGGCTGAGGAAACCGAAACAAAAAACAGCAACGATTTGATTGACAAATTTTTGCAGGATTCGCCGCACTTGGACAGAAACAAAGAAGTTGCCGCCGGAGATATGGGGCAGGACTCAATAAAACAGCCGGAACTCGCTTCTGAAAAACTCGCTAAAATTTATATAACGCAAAAACTTTATGACAAAGCAATTGCAAGTTATACAAAACTCGTAAAGGAATATCCCGACAAGAGCGAATATTTCAACGCGAAAATCAAAGAAATAGAAAATTTGAAAAATAATCAATAATAAATTATGTATACAACGTTAATAGTATTAATCGTAATCGCAGCCGTATTGTTAGTGTTAATAGTATTGGTTCAGAACAGCAAAGGCGGCGGCTTGGCATCTGATTTGAGTGCCGGAACACAATTCGGAGGAGTTGCAGAACAAAAAAGCAAACTTGAAACTTATACTTGGGGCTTGGTAATTGCCATAGCCGTTTTAAGTATCATCGCAAGCGTAAGCGGCGGCAGCAGCGTAAAACAAAGCAATCAGGATTCGGGCGTTAAACAAATTTTGATAAATCAAAACAGCGTTCCCACGATTCCGCAAACTCCGTCGCTGCAAAACACTCCCGCAAATTAAGCATGGCACTTTTAATTTAAAATTTTTTTTTCGGTTTATCCGTTTTTCGTTACGGGACGGATAAACCCTTTTTTTATTTAAGTCATTATGAAAAACCTCCTATTAACACTGATTTTTTTTGCCACAGTATCCTGCTTTGAAAACAACGCTCCGAAAGAAAATTCAGTATACTTTTGGAAAACGGTGTTCAAAACCGACAGCACCGAAAATGATTTCTTAAAAAAACACAAAATCTCAAAAATATATATGCGGTATTTTGATGTCATTGTTGACCCAAAAACACAAAAGCCGAAACCTAACGCCACAATCTCCTTTAAAGACACCCTGCCAAAAAACATAGAAATAATTCCGACTGTTTTTATAACGGAAAACTGCATCCAAAAAAATCTCGATACTCTTTATAAAACTCTGGCTGACAGAATTTTACAAATAAATAAAACTCATAAAATTTCTCAGGCAAAAGAAATTCAGATAGATTGCGATTTTACGGCAAAGAGTATGAAAAAATACTATAATTTTTTATCTTTGCTGAAAAATTACCTCAAAGAAAAAGACATAAAACTCTCCGTAACAATCAGGCTTCATCAACTCTCCATGGAAATTCCGCCATGCGACTACGGAGTATTAATGCTTTATAATACAGGTAATTACAGAGACAAAAAGTGCGAAAATCCGATTCTTAGTTTCAAAGACGTAAAACCGTATTTAAAACATTTAAAAAAATACCGTCTGGAATTAAAAGCGGCTTTGCCTAATTTCAAATGGCAGATTCTATTCGGCAAAAACGGCTTTAAAAACATCGTTTACAACCAAGACCTCAGTGACAGCACTTTGTTTCAACAAGTCAGCGAAGGCGTTTTCAGAATTGTCCGCTCAAAAGATATTCCGGTGTACATCAACACGGAGGCTTTTAACGTAATGATGAATTTTTCGGACACGATTTTTGAAACAAAAGCAGAATTCAAAGAAATTGAAAAAGTCATGACGGAAATTTCTCAAATAAGAAAGGACGTATTGACAAACACAATAGTTTATGATTTAAATTCAAACAATATTAACAATTTAACTTTTAAAGAATATGAAAAGATTTTTAATTTTAATGACAGCGTTGCTGCTTTCTAACTTCTTGAAAGCGGACGTTTCTTGTTGGTATTATCCGACTTACAACCATTACCTTTTTAAAATTTTAGAACCTCAAACAAGGGACGAAGATTTTTTGAAATTTTGGAACGACTATGCGGGTGGAAAAACGCCTGTCTACTCTTACGATTTTTCTTGTCAGATAGACGACATCTTGTCAGACATCGATAAAGGCAAGAGCGAGAAAGCCGCCCTCAATGCCGCAATTCAGAAAAAAGACAACGAAATGCTTGATTATCTGAAAGATTTGTCAACATATCTGAACGTTAATACCGACTTTTACAATCAATGGGAATATCCGTCAGAGGAGGCTGTCAGAGAATATTTCGCCGTTTACGAACGACTGCTGGAAAAAGCCAAAAAATACAACGGCACACGTTTGAAAGACCGTTATAACCTCTTGGCGATGCGTTGTATGTTTCAGCTGGAAAAATATGCAGAAATAGAAAAATTTTGGCTCTCTGACGGCATAAAAACTCAGGACGAATACTGCAAAAAACTTATGACCGGATTTTTTGCCGGTGCACTTTATCACCAGAAAAAAGTAGACGCAGCAATTAACATTTTCTTACAAATCAATGACATTCAGAGCGTTAAGTTCTGTCTTGACAAAAAACGCAATTTTGACGGAATAAAAGAGCGTTATGCAAAAGACAAAAATGACGGTGCGTTAATTTTTTTGGTTCAGGATTATGTCAATATGTTTCAGGAAAACATAGACGGAGAGGACAGCGGCAGACCGTTTGATTTTCAAGAAATTGAAGAGTCTGAGGCTAAGGAGTTCATACAATTTGCAAACCAAATTGCCGACAAAAAAGCCTCTAAAACACCTCTGATGTGGAAAACAGCAGCCGCAATAATGACTTATTATATAGGTGATGTTGAGGGCGCAAAAAAACTCGCCGCTCAAACCTCAAACCTTGAAGGCACACAACGAATGAAAGATGTCGCAAGAGTTATAAGATTTTTTCTGTCAACAAAAAGGGAAAAATATTCCTCCTCAAAAGCAGCGTATTATTTAAGCGAGTTTCAATGGCTTGACAAAATGGCAGAAAACGACGACTTTTTTGAAAACGCAAAAAACAGAATCATTCATCAAAATCTTTTGCCGGCAAACGAAAATACCAATTTTTATACGCTAATTGCCACAACGGATTATTCAACGTCAAATATTTTGGAGTTAAAAATCCCTGAATTAGAGAGTTATCTTAACTACATAACGGACATAAAAAAATTGGACAATTTTGAAAAATACCTTTTAACCAAAACACGTGTTTCAAAAGAGGAAGTCATTGAAAAACTCGGCACGCGCTATCTCGGCGAAATGAACTTCGACAAAGCCGAAGAATATCTTTCAAAAGTGCCGCTTTCATATTATCAGCAAACCGCGCTGAATCTTTACATGAGTTTGCGTGATTACACCAAAGAGCGTTGGAGCGAACCTCAGGACTGGATTGACGACTGGTCAGACAATAACGGCGGTTTATTAAGCGAAAATCAGAAACTAAAATTCTGCAAAGAAATGAAGGCTTTAACAGCCTTGTTCAATAAGTCAACCGGCAACGCACGAAGCGAAACGGCAATGAAACTCGCGACTTACTGCACTCAGGCTTCTCGCTGGGGAAATTGTTGGTACTTGTTGGAATACGGTTGGAGCGTTTATGAAGAAAGGTCTAAGGCTCAACTTCTTTACGAAAATAAAGCAATTGAATATTTTGACGAGGCTATAAAATCCTCAACTGACGGAACCAAATATTCAGCCCTGTACGGAAAAACATGGCTTATTTGGCACGATTACAACTATTATGAAGGCGATTATTATAGTGAAAATGCAACCGTTACGCCGCAAATGAAAAAATCCATGTCAGATTTGAAAACCTATATGGACGGAGTTCACGGCGTAGGCGGTTGGAATATAAACTGTGATTGCGTAATGGATTATGTCAGAACACATTAAACGACAAACGACTGCAAATAACCTTCAATTGCCTCGCGGTTGAGTTTTTTGCCGATGAAGACAAGTTTGGTAAAGCGTTTTTCATCGCTTTTCCATTCCTCGCCTTCGTCAACCATAAAATATTGACGGACGGATTGAAGAATAAATTTCTTATTCCGTCCGGCAATTGATAAAATGCCTTTTACACGGAATACCGTTGCAGAATTATACTGCAAAACCGCTTGAAGCCAATTCACAAATTTTTCTTCATCAATATCGCCCTCTATCGTAAAGCCCTCTGACACAATACTATGCTGAAAAGCATTGTTGTGTTTGTTAGCGGGATTTTTTGCAAACGACGGCTCCGAAAATGCTGAGTCCATCATATCAAATTTCAGCGGCGTAGCGTTTTTGAAATCAACAACAAGTTTTTCGATGTTTTCTTTTGTATACGCAAAAGTGTCAAGAATGTCACAATTTGTTATATCAGCGTGAGATACGGCGTAAAGTTTTGCCGTAGGATTAACACTGCGGATAAGTTTTTTTATTCTTTCACCGTCTTCGGGACTTACGTCGCCGATTTTGTTAAGAATAACAATGTCCGCTACGGCTAACTGACGGTGAACTTCCGGCTGTTCTTCTGCACTCTCCTCGTAGGTTACCGCATCAACTAAACAAATAACCGAGTCAATAACAAATTTTCTTAAAAACTCCTCGTATGCCACAAAATTATCAATAACGCCGGCGGGGTCGGCTATACCTGTGGTTTCAATCAGAAGGTTGTCGAACTGATAACGTGAGGTCAAAAGATTGTCCAAAGTTTTTTGCAAACCGTCCGAAAGGTTACAACAAATGCAACCGTTGGAAAGTTCATACATGTTTTCGATGTTGCCGACAATAAGACCACCGTCAATGCCGATTTCTCCGAACTCGTTTTCGATAACGGCAAAACGTTTGTCGGAATATTTTCTTACAATATTGTTCAAAAGGGTGGTTTTGCCCGCACCTAAAAATCCCGTCAAAATAGTAACGGGTATTCTTCCTGTTGTGTCTTTCATTTTTTTACTTGAATAAAACCGCACAAAATTACAAAAAAATTTTCAAAAGCGGTAATGAATTTTTCTTGCCGATTTTGATTTTTTATTTTACTTTTGAGCCGGAAAGTAAAATAACGGATTTTTTATTTTACTTACGGAACATAAGAATTTCGTTATTTTACTTTTATGGGTAAAAAGTAAAATAAGAATTTGCTTTTTAACAATGGAAATAGAAAATTTTATTCCCGGACATTACGAAGAAAACTGCGGTTACAAATATTTCGTGCCGGAAAAGATAAATACGAACTGGAATTGGCTGTCGCCCGAAATCAACAGTCTTTTGGAAAAGTCTGCAATAAAACTCGGTGAACTGAACTCGTTTTCAAAACTTGTTCCGAACATTGATTTGTTTATCCAAATGCACGTTGCAAAAGAAGCGGTGATTTCGAGCCGCATTGAAGGTACGCGCACGCAGATGGACGAAGCACTAATGCCGGAAGAAGAAATTGATGAAGAACGCCGCAACGATTGGAAAGAGGTAAATAATTATATTTCAGCCATTAACGAGGCTATTTCGCAGTTGGACAGATTGCCTATTTCAAGCCGGCTGATAAAGAATACGCATAAAATTTTACTTGACGGCGTGCGCGGAAAATACAAAATGCCCAGCGAATACCGTACAAGTCAAAATTGGATTGGCGGCGCAAGTCTTGCTGATGCGCGTTATATTCCGCCGCATCACTCGCTTATAAACCCTTTGATGTCGGATTTGGAAAATTTTATCAATTCTGAAAATCCTATGCCTGACTTGATAAAGCATCTTCGTCGGTAAAATCATTGTCAGAGGTTTTTAAATTTAAAAATGAAACTGAAATTTTGATTCACCAAGAGTTAGGACGGCGTTCAGTAAATGCGGTAACGCTTTTTAATTCGCTTTTGAAAAAGCCTACAATAAGTATTGAACAGGTAATGACTTTTTGTTCAATAAGTTACAAGGCCGCTAACGATTTGGTTAAAGAATTTGTTCGGCTTAATATTTTGACTGAAACCACCGGTCAAAGCCGCAATCGCTTTTTCAAAATGAAAAAATATTTGGATATTTTTAGTTAGTTATTTTCTAACAAAAACAAAGTTTCAAGTTCAAATTTTCTCAAAAAAAATCCTTACATTTGCATTGTAAAATGCTTCTAAAAAACCGAAGATGAAAATTAAATGTAAAATATTATTTTTTTTCACGCTATTGCTGCTGAATTGCGCCTGTACGATGCCTATTGCTACGGTCGCAAAACACGGCGAATGGTATGACGGAAAACAGGTCAAGGTGAAAGGCAAAGTAGTAAATACTCTGCATTTGGAAGATTTGAACTTTTTCGTCCTAAAACAAGGCGGAAACTACCTCAACGTAAAAACAAACGACTTTTTGCCCGCAATCAACGACAACGTAAAAGTAAAAGGCAAGGTCATTAATAAGTTTTATTACCAAAGGGATACGATTCTGATTATCGAAGAAACCGTTAAACCCAGTAAAAAAACTAATTTCAACAAGGCCGTTAACTGATTTTTTAGAAACGAAAAATGAAAATTCTACCGCTTTTGATATTTTTTATAGGCTTTTGTAACGCCGCACTCGGACAAAAAATAGAAGTTTTGTCCGTTAACGACGGCTCTTACCCCGAAATTATGGTCAGAGTAAAACTTTACAACGCCGCAGAAGACTCATTTATAGTTTCGGAGCAGGACGTAGAAACAGGTTGTCACGCCGAAGAAACCGTCAACCCGTTAAGCGGAGAAAGAATGTTCGTCTTTTTGGTAGAAAACTCGTATTATTTTTTTCAACACAAAATTTTCAACGACATAAAAAAAACACTGTCGGAATTAGGTCGTATTTTGCCGGAAAATTCTAATATGAACATTCTGTATTTCGGTCATCCGTCAAAAACGGTAAAATATTTAAGCGCGGCGCAAACCTCTGATTTTCCGCTCTTAGGCAGCAACATCGAAGACTATTTCGTCCCGCAAAAAGACTCTTCATACATCGAAAACAAAGTCTATCAAGCAATAGAAGAGGCGGTAAAATACACCGCAAAACATTCTCAAAACAATGCTGTAATCCTATCCGTCATAACCCGCGCCTTAAACCTTTCGGAAACGAAATCATTCAGCAAAGGATTTCTCGAAAAACTAAAAAACTCCGGCATTTACGTCAACGTAATAATGTATGATTCAGAATCTTATAACGCAAAACACGAACTCGAAAATTTAGCGGCGGCAACAAGCGGAAACTGCTATTTCTTCAACGACAAAAACCTCGAAGCAAAATTAGCACAGGTGATTGAAAAAACCGCAAAAGTAAAAGCCAAATTACCTTTTAGAGAATATTCCGTAAAATTTTCTGCACGTCAAAAAGGCGTATCAAATAGTTTTACCATAAAATACGGCTCGTTACAAGCACTATGCGAATATTCAAACCCGAACACTAACGTCATTTGGAGAAGGTATCCCGTTACGGTTGCCGTTGTGGTTTCTCTGCTGTTGATTCTTACGGCGGCAGTCTTGTATTACAAAACCCGTCATAAAATTATCCGCAGAATAGATGCGTCTACGCAGATACATATCAAGGAAATTCAAAAGGAAAACAAAACCTTAAAACGCGAACTCGAAAAATACCGCAAACAGCCGGTCAGCGTTTTGAAAAATTTTGAAAAATTCGACATAGAACAAAACCTCGTAGGTCCGGGAAAAATAATTCCGAGACTTTTAGTACAAGACGGCGACAAAAAAATGGTCTTCGAGTTAAGCAAAATGATTATCACAATCGGCAGAAAAGACTCTAACGATATTGTAATAGAAAACAGAACGGTATCTTCAAACCATGCAACGCTGAGTTTTGAAGGCGGTTTGTTTTACATAACCGACAATCATTCAACTAACGGAACTTTCATCAACGATATGAGGATTACAAAAGGCAAAATCTGCCCCGACGACATAGTAAGACTCGGAGCGGTGTTTGCTAAAATTAACTACTAAAAAAATGGAAAACTTAAAAACAAGGGAACTCGCTAATTTTCATTATATTAGTCTTACGGACACCGGCAACGTCAGGGAAAACAACGAAGACTATTTAGGATATTTCGACACCGTCAACGGACACGTTTTTGTGGTCTGCGATGGTTGCGGCGGTCTGCCCTGCGGCGAAAAAGCCTCACGAACTGCGGTAAATTCCTTCAAGTTTTTCTTTTCTAATTTTTATTACAAAGACCCTTTTCAGGCAATTAACGATGCCGTTGATTATGCCCAAAACCGCATTCTCGAAGAAGGGAATCAAGACCCGGAGGCTTTCGGCATGGCAACGACAATGGTCTTGGTATTAATCCGTTACAACAAAGCATATTACGCACATATCGGCGATTCTCGGATTTATTATTTTTCAAAACGGACTCTCGAACGTCTTACAAAAGATGACAGTTACGTTCAAAGTCTTATCGACAGCGGACAAATCACACCCGAAGAAGCCGAACATCACCCCCGCAAAAACGAACTCACGCGGGTCATGGGAATGTATCCGCCATGCAAAGCACATGTCTGCACCACAGCGTTAGAGGCAGGAAAAGGCGATTTGCTGCTACTTTGTACCGACGGACTTTACAATATGGTAAAAGAAAGCGAAATAAAAGCCGCTCTCGCTCACCGAGGTTACATCGAAGACAAAGGCGTAGAACTTATCAACACCGCAAAAAAGAACGGCGGTCTCGATAACATCACACTCCAAATCATAAAGTTCTATAACGTCAACGAAGAAAAAACCGCTGAAACACCAGTTTCAGAAAACTTCATAACACGAAAAAAGAAAAGCAGCCTTTTAATCGGAATTTCGGTAATTCTGATTTTGATTGCAGGAATAATTTTAGCGTTAAGATACGGAAAAGACCGCAAAACAGACTTTTCAACTGTCAACAAAACCGTTTATGCAGAATTTAACACCGACACGTTAACAAACAAGGATTCAGTCATCAAAGCCTTTGAAGCCGACCCCGAAAAGGTAATTTTCAAAAACGAAAACGGTAAAAATATGATGTACCTGCCCGTAAAAAAAATGTTAACGGTAAGATATTACGACAACGTTTATACTTTGTCAAAATTGTACAACACTCCGGCAGAACTCATTATGAGGGTCAACCATTTGAAAGACTCCCGAATAGAACCCGGAATCGAAATAATAATACCATGACCCGAGACAATAACTCAAAACCCAATCCGCTGATAGGCAGACGTTTGGGAAATTACAAAATAGAATCCCTCATAGCCGAGGGCGGTATGAGCAGCGTGTACGAAGGCGTTCACATGCTCTTAGGACGGCGTGCGGCTATAAAACAACTCAATCCGCTGTTAGAACAAAAAGACGGCGTTAAGGAAAGACTTAAAAACGAGGCAGTTACGCTTTCAAGACTCAAACACCCGAACATCATAGCAGTTTACGACTATATCGAGTGCGAATTAGGAACTTTTATCATCGAAGAACTCGTAAAAGGCATTCCGCTAAACGAATACCTTCAAAGCGAATCTGGACCTATTCCCGAACCGAAAGCCATTAAAATGATGCTTCAAATGCTTGATGCCGTCGGTTATATGCACTCTAAAAACATTATCCACAGAGACATAAAACCGGGAAACTTTATAATCACGCCTGAGAACGAAATAAAAATCCTCGACTTCGGAATCGCACAAATTATGGGCGAAACGCCTCACCTTACTCAAGACGGCACAAAAGTCGGCACCGCGCTTTATATGAGTCCGCAACAGGTTAAAGGTCAACCGCTTGACCGCAGAACGGATATTTATTCGTTAGGGATAACGTTTTTCCACATGGTAACCGGTCAGCACCCTTACAGCAGCAAACTCTCGGAATATGAAATTTACAACAAAATCATCAACGAGCCGATGATAGAACCGATGTCTATTTACAAAGGCGTTTCGGCTCAAATGCAGGAAGTGATTTTCAAGGCCGTAGCCAAAAGACCGCTCGACAGGTATCAAGACTGTTCACAATTCAAACGCGATATTCTGACAATAGCCAAAAACTACGAATCAAAACAAGACAACGCAATAACACAAGTCTTTGACCTTGTCCCCGAAGACAAGGAGAAAAAAGCCCCGATTTGGAAAAATGCCGTCATGATGGCAACCGTAGTTATGTTTGTTATAGGAGTAACGATTGCGTTTTTTACGTTCTCGAATCAAGACCAAATGCACGTAATAGCCTCTAACGCTTTTCTTTACGACGGCGACAGTCTGAAAGCAAAAAAAATAGACAACTTAAATTACGGCGAAACGCTCAAAATCATGACCGACAAACCGGCAGTTTCAAAAGACGGTATTACTTGGGTTGAAGGTATTTCGGCACGCGGCATAAAAGGTTACATTCAGAAAAACTACATAGCCACCGCCAAAATATACCAACAAATCAACACAATGTATGTCAACAAAGAGGCCGTCGTAAAAACCCCCGACAATTACAAGGCGGTTTTGTGGCATTATTTTGTGGAAAACAAGTTTTTCAAAAATTCTGCCTCACAATGGAAAATATATTCTGAGGCAGACAGCGAACTTGAATACGGCGGTATATGTATCGGTTTTTTCAACGACAACAACATACCTGACTACGCTTGCATTATCAACAACAAAAACGGCACGGAAAGCAAACTGCTGATATTTTTTGACAATTCAGGCGAAAACATAGCCCTCGACTGCCCCGTCGGAGTAAAAATAAAAACTATCCCAAAAGGCGAAAACGGCGGCGGTTGGTATCTCGGCAACGTCTACACCCGTACAACAGGCAGCGGCGCAAAATACGAAGTCAACAAATACGAATATCTGCCCTCTGACGGTATTTTGATTTTCAACATCGAAAACGAAACAAATACGGTTTGTTATTTCAATTCGGGCGAAAACAAAATACACCTTACTGAACAACCGAAATAAAAAAACGGGATTTCCATTTTTCAAACAAAAAGGAAATCCCGTTTTACGGTATTAATAACTAAATTAAAGTAAATGCCAAATTCCGTGTTGCAGACCGTCAATTTCACAAAGTCCTCTCATTCTGCCTATTAACGGATAGCCGACATTATAAATGTCATTATCCAAATCGGTTAGCAAACGGATTCCGTGGTCAGGACGGAAAGGCATACGTATATCCTTTCTGCCCTCGGCAATTCTGCGTTTTTGTTCTCTCAAAAGCGTTTCAACAATTTTCGGCATATCAAGAGAGCCGTACAAATGACCCGACTCGTAAAAACTTCTGTCAGACAAATGCTGGGTATTTCTCAAATGTACAAAATGTATTGCATCGGCAAATTCTGCGGCAATAGCCGGCAAATCGTTTTCCCTTCTGCCTGAAAGCGAACCCGTACAGAATGTCAAGCCGTTGCGGAGGGATTTATTAGCGTTTCTAAGCCAACGAATATCGTCAGCACAGCCTAAAATTCTCGGCATACCCAAAACTGGATAAGGCGGGTCGTCAGGGTGAATACAAAGATTAACGTTATATTCCTCGCAAACGGGAACCATTTCGTCAATAAAATCTTTGAGATTTTGCTGCAACTGCTCCCTGCCGATATTTTTATAAGTGGAAATATAATCCAAAAAGACTTTTTTCGGGTCTTTTACCGTGCCATCAATTACACCGTTAACAAAGCCCTGTGTCAAGACGATGATAACATAAACCAAATCGTCCATTTCTTTCTGAGTCATTTTTTTGTAAATTTCCTCAGCCTCTTTGACGATTTCTGCCGGATAATCGTTAGCGGCATTTTCGCGTTTCAAAATAAAAACGTCGAAAGCCACGAAAGTCGGAAAATGAAAATACAGACCTTTTCCGCCGCCTTTATGGGTATAATTGAGTTCAGTACGAGTCCAATCGAGAACAGGCATAAAATTGTAACAAACCGTATCTACGCCACATTCGCCGAGATTTTTAAGCGACTGTTTATAGTTTTCGATGTGCTGACGGTAATTTTTGCCTTTTGTTTTGATGTCTTCGCTGACGGGAAGGCTTTCTACAACAGACCAGCGAAGTCCTTTTGCTTCAATTTGATTTTTAAGTTTATTGATTTCGTCCTTAGTCCAAACAACGCCTATGGGCAAATGATGAAGTGCCGTTACAACGCCTTCAACACCCATTTGAACAAGATAATCCAACGAAATCTTATCGTTAGGACCAAACCAACGCCATGTTTTTTCCAACATAATTTTTTTTTAAGAATTTAAGTTAATATTTCCGCCGCAAAAATAACGTATTTTTATTATTCCGCAAAAAAATTATTCTTTTAGTTTCATAACTTCGTCAACGGAAAGTTTTGAAATTTTGGCTATTAATTCGATAGGCATACCTTCTTTGAGCATTGCAATTGCGGTTTCTTTGCGGCTTTCAGCGAGTGCTTCTGCACGTCCCTCCGCACGTCCTTCTGCTCGACCTTCGGCACGTCCTTCGGCACGTCCTAACTCCTGCCCCGCGCCAAAACCGTCATAATATCCCTCTGTTCTGCTCGAATCGTCAAGGCTCATCGCCAAACTAAGCCCTTCCAAATAACGCTTATAAATTTGACGATCCTCTTTACTAAGGGAATCTACACGGAGAACATTACGCGCTTCATCTAAACCTTGAGCCGTAAAAGCATCTGGAATTTCGCCGGTTTTCAAAAACGAAATCCATTGTTTCAAAGGTGTCATAACTTCATCTTCAAACTTGTTAACACGCAAAATGTAATACTCAGGAAAAATGCCGGCAACTTCGTCAACGCCAAATTTTGACTTCTGAACTGACGTAAGTTTCAACTCGTCCTCTGCATTGAACATATTTTTGAAAACCGTTGTGCCGTGATAAGCATAACCTTTGCCCTGTCCCAAACTAAAATATACTATATTAATAGAAAAGACTTTCGGTAAAGTTTTGTATGCCTCGCCGATTTTCATATAGTCGGTGATTATTTTTGATGCTCCGAACGCCATACGTTGAAAAAAATCCAATTCGTGGTCGTTTTGAACTTCAATCAAGAATTTTTCTTTTCTTTCGTCCTCAACCAACAAATCTACACGGTTGAATTTTTGTTCTTCCTCTTCTTGATTGCTTTCACTTTCAAGAATCTGATTTATCTTTATCTG
>JAFPZK010000051.1 GCA_017417315.1 Bacteroidales bacterium | reverse complement strand
TGTAACGGGTATTACACTCAACAAGACCACGGCTGAAATCACCGTAGGCGGTACAGAAACCTTGTCCGTAACATCTGTGTTGCCCGACAATGCCACTGACAAGACCTACTCATGGAGTTCAACAAATACGTCCGTTGCCACTGTTGACGCAGACGGCAAAGTAACGGCTGTTGCAGGCGGTACGACAACAATTTCCGCAACGGCAAACGACGGTAGTGGTGTGTCAGCCACCTGTACCGTGATTGTTGCCACCGTTGTTACATGGAACAGCAGCGACATTTCTGGTCAAGGTAACACATTCACTAAAGATGGTGTTACTATAACCGCTGCAATGCTCGACTTTAATGATAAGAATTTCCTGACAAGTGGCACAATCACAACCACTCTTGGAAACTTCACAAAGATAGAGGTAACTGGTGCAGACTATACTAATATGGGTTCGGGCTGGACAATTTCTAATAAAAAAGCCACATGGACTGGTACTGCGTCATCGTCTGTAAACTTCGGCAACGGCGGTTCGATGGACGGTATTTGTGGTATGGGAGATGATGTTACTTTCGTATTCACAATTGAAGTACAATAACCCAAAAAAACACAAAAAGATGAGAAGCATAATTATAATAGCAGTGGTTGTCCTGCTCACCCCATTTGAAGGCTGGGCGCAGTATTTGCAATACGACTCCAAAATGATTGATAAAATCAAATGTAAAATAGGCGAAATACCTTCTAAAGATACTAAAGATAGCGTTGATTATTTGATTGACCAAGATTACTTTGCAGTAGCCAAAGCAATAAGGGATATTGCCGGTTTTGATAAAGATCAACGAAAAATATTTAAAATTGATGAATCTTTATATAGACAATGCTTTATACTTGACAGCGTGGCATGGGAACAGAACATTGAATGCAATACAAACACGATGCTGAAATTCTTCAAAGACAAAAATAACAATTGGATTGAAAAGCTGCCTGTAAATTATATAGGTATTCTTTGTAAATGTATTGATGATGTTTATGATGTCAATGACAGCATTAAAAATAGATTCAACAGACCAAGACCATGGTATAACTTTTGGGATTCAGAAAAGGGAGGTCGAGTCAATTACATGAAAATTCGGCAATACTATCCTGTTAAGAAATGGGATGAGGATTGCTTGAAAAAAACTGACAGAAGCTATCCTTCCGGACATTCTGTCATCTGCTTTGCATCTGCGATGGTTTTGGGTGAGTTCATGGAAACCCTCGGCATTGACAATTGTCAATCAGAGAAAATAAGACTGATGAGAAAAGCCTCTGAATTTGCAATGAGCAGAGTGGTGTTAGGTGTGCATCATTATTCTGACGTTAGAGCTTCTTATAGAGAGGCCAAAATTATTCTTGACCTCATTTATCAAGACCAGCACTTCAAGAAGGATATGAATAAACATAACAGTACAACAAATGAATATAACGAAGACTATTCCATTGGAATATTTAAAGAAGTGGCAAAGCTAAGATGTCTTAGGGCATATTGTCTGACTCACGAAAGATATTATGATGGGGAAATCAAGGAGTCCTCTGATGAAAAAAGCAAAAGATTGCTTGGTTTTGGTTATGAATGTTTCCCAGGTTGTAAAGGATGTCGATTTTTCTTTACTTGGAAGTATTGACGATTAGCAACCTTCCGATTGATTACATTGTCTTGGCACGGGTTATGTTTATTGAGAAACCACAGATCAAAGTGGTAGTCGAGTACGGAGAGCAACGGTCTGCTCGGCTGGTTCGCGATGCGCAGTAATTAATCTTGTTTTCAAGTTTTTGAATTAATAACATACGGGCGGAAATTATTTTTTCGCCCGTTTTTATTTTCACTTTGTAGCCGCAGAGCGGCGGTAGAGATTAGGCGGGGCGTGAAAAAAAACGTAGTTTTTGCAACCCCCGCAAACAAATGAAATAATTTTTTTTGCGTTTTAAAAAAAATATTTACATTTGCATATAATTTTGTTATTATATGGACTCTCTTGAATGGAAACAAATCTCTGACGGATTGGAAGTTTCAATCGTCGGTCAGGGCGGCGCGCAGGGAAAATTCTCGTTGAAAAAAGACGTTATAAATTTTCTTTGGGCGGGTACGCCGAGAATTTACTTCGTTTTTGTGAAGTTTTCCGAGGCTTCTGAGGAAAAATGTTATATGCTGGACTTGACCGAGATGAAACCCGTTATCTCAAAAAACAACGGGCTGAGGCTCTCACTCGGCAAAAAAAATTCCGGCGCGGATTTTTCGGGCAGAAAAACCGTCGGCAGGTGCTGTATAGCAAGGGGCGAGAGTTATCACGACAGATTTTTGAAAGACGGCGCATGGCAGTCGCAAAAAGTCTGGTTTGATATGTACTCTCCTGAAACTCAGGCTCAAAACACCGCAGAACAGCCGCCTCAGGCTGCCGAACCTATGCCGGAGGAAAAACCGGCAGGAAAACTTAAAAGTTGTCCCTATTGCGGCGAAATTTATCCGTATTCATTTGATGTCTGCCCCTTCTGCAACAATCAGAAAAAGTCGCAAAACGATGACGAAGACGTAGATTTGGATTTGAGTTAACAAACGAAAAAACTGCAAAAAAATGGCACTGATAAAACCGCTTTTGGGCAAAACTCCTGAGTTTGGCAAAAATATATGGCTTGCTGACAACTGCACCGTCATAGGCGACGTTGTTATGGGCGACGACTGCAACGTCTGGTTCAACGCCGTTATAAGGGGCGACGTTAATTCCATAAGGATTGGCAACCGCGTCAACATTCAGGACAACGCCTGCCTTCATTCCACTTACAAGACAAGTCCGCTGAACATCGGCAGCAATGTTTCTATTGCCCACAACGCCGTGGTTCACGGTTGCACGGTAAAAGACAACGTTTTGATTGGCATGGGCGCAATCGTCATGGACGATGCCGTCATAGAGGAAAACTGCATAATCGCCGCCGGAGCAGTGGTTACCAAAGGCACTAAAACCGAAAAAGGCAGAGTTTATGCCGGTTGTCCCGCTAAAAAAATAAAAGATACCGACCAAAAACTTCAAAAGGATTTAATTGACAGAATAGTTAACAATTACGCGATGTACGCCGATTGGTACAGATAGAAAAATGGCTGCATTAACAGAAAAAATCTCCGAAATCCGAAAATTCATTACGAATGATATTTGGAGGCTCGAACTTAACAACATCAGCAAAACCCGCCGTCATTCTTTTAACATTCTTAAAATTTTGATTATCGCGGTTAAAGGTTTTATAGAAAACGGTTGTTCGGTAAGGGCTTCGGCTTTGACTTTTTTTACGCTTTTGTCCGTAGTGCCGATTATTGCCTTAGCGTTTGCGATTGCAAAGGGTTTCGGTCTTGAAACTTTGGTGGAGGGTTTTATAAAGGGGACTTTTGAGGCGCAGCCCGATATGGCGGAATATTTGATTTCGTTTTCGTCTTCGATGCTCGAAAACACAAAAGGCGGACTCATCGCCGGAATCGGTGTTGTAATGCTTTTGTATTCGGTTTTCAAACTTCTCAGCAATATCGAGGAGGCTTTCAATTTTATGTGGAACATAAAAAACGGACGTCCGATTCTAAGAAAAGTTACCGATTACGTTACGATTATGATTTTTACGCCGATTATGCTGATTGTGTCAAGCAGCGCGACGTTTTTCTTGACATCGCATCTTCCGGGTACTTTTTCCGATTATTTTTCACCGCTTTTGAGCCTGATTATCAAGATTTTGCCGTGGGTTTTGATGGCGATGGTTTTCACGATTGTCTACCTGATAATGCCGAATACAAAAGTCGACATTAAGGCAGCCGTGATTTCGGGCGCGGTTACGGGCGTTATATTTGAAGTTTGGCAGTGGATTTTCGTAACCTTTCAGATGGGGGCTAACGAATACGGCGCAGTTTACGGAAGTTTCGCGGCTTTACCGTTGTTTTTGGTTTGGTTGCAGACGTCGTGGATTATAGTGCTTGTCGGCTGCGAACTTACGTATTCTATTCAAAATGTCAGCAATTATACTACGGAATATTCCGCCGGAAATATCAGCATGGGTCTTCAAAAAAAGGTCGCTGTCCTGATTATGACCAAAATAATAGAAAGTTTTCAGAAACAGGAAAAACCGAAAAATGCTTTTCAATGGAGCGAAGATTTGAAGATTTCGCAAAAACTTTTCATTTACATTACGGGACGGCTTCAAGAGGTAGGACTTTTGGCTGAAATCCGCGATGATAAAAACAATTCGCCGACTTATATTCCGGCTATGGACATCAGCGAAATCTCTGTCCACACCATTTACGAAAGGTTTGAAAATTTAGGAAATGACAACGATTTTCCCGTCAATATAAACGGTGATTTCAGAAAAATAGAAGAACTCTGCAAACACAAGGAAAGCGAGTTCTTCAAAACATTAGACGGTATATTATTAAAAAATTACCATATATCATCTTCCTTGACAGACAGTCTCGAAAGTTCGTCTTCGTCAACTTCTTCTGAAACTTCTGCAACGGGTTCAAAAACCGACTGAGGCTTTTCAGGCTCGGCGTTTTCTTTTTCCAAGATGTCCCAGATTCCGTAAACTAACTGATTAAGACCTTCTTTTGTAAACGACGAAAACATAAAGTACGGCAAATCTTCGGGAAGTTTTTTCTTGATGTCCGCCAAAATTTCCTCGTCAGCCAAATCGCATTTTGAAACCGCCAGAATACGTTTTTTGTCCAAAAGTTCGGGATTGTATTCCGCCAACTCGTTGAGAAGAATTTCGTAGTCTTTTCTTACGTCGTCGCTGTCGGCAGGAATCAGAAAGAGCAGGAGAGAGTTTCTCTCAATGTGCCTTAAAAATCTCAGTCCCAAGCCTTTGCCTTCTGACGCGCCTTCTATGATACCCGGAATGTCAGCCATTACAAAACTGTGTTTTCCGCCTACGTCCACGATTCCGAGTTGCGGAACGAGCGTCGTAAAAGGATAGTCCGCGATTTTGGGTTTTGCCGCCGAAATCGAAGACAGTAAAGTTGACTTTCCGGCGTTAGGAAATCCTACTAAACCGATGTCAGCCAAGACTTTAAGTTCGAGAATTTTCCAACCCTCTTCGCAGTCTTCACCCGGCTGGGCGTATCTTGGTGCTTGGTTTGTTGACGACTTAAAATGTACGTTGCCCAAACCGCCGCGTCCGCCTTTTGCGATTACCTCCTCCTGACCGTCTTCGGTGATTTCAAAAAGCACTTCAAAAGTTTCAGCGTCTTTTGCCACCGTTCCGAGCGGAACGTCAATGATAACGTCTTTCCCGTCTTTGCCTTTCCAAGTGTCCCTCATGCCGGAAACGCCGTTTTCAGCGATGATGTGTTTTTGGTATTTCAAGTGCAAAAGTGTCCAATATTGCTTGTTGCCGCGAATGATAACGCTGCCGCCTTTTCCGCCGTCGCCTCCGTCAGGACCGGCTTTCGGACGGTATTTTTCGCGCTTCAAATGCGCACTGCCCGAGCCGCCGCTACCCGATTTGACGTATATTTTTACGTAATCAATAAAATTATCCATATTTTTCCCTTATTTTTTTATTTTTTTCTTTTAAGCGCGTGCGTATTTCAAAAATTCCGCATGAGCGAGTTTTTCTTTTGCGTAATCAAGCGTTACGGTGTATGATGTCATTGATTTTGAAGGAATTTCGTACATGACATCAAGCATAATCGTCTCGCAGATAGAACGCAGACCGCGTGCGCCGAGTTTAAACTCTATCGCTTTATCTACAATATATTCAAGAACTTGCGGTTCAAAATCCAAGTCTACGCCGTCCATCTTGAACAATTTTATGTACTGACGGATAATCGCGTTTTTGGGTTCGGTAAGAATGTTCCTGAGTGCCGTTCTGTCAAGCGGGTCGAGGAACGTCAACACGGGAAGACGGCCGATAATTTCGGGAATAAGACCGAACGATTTTAAATCTGTCGGCGTGATGTATTGCAATAAGTTGTCCTTGTCCACTTTGCCGGTTTCGCGGATAGAATTAAAGCCGACAATTTCGGCATTGATTCTTTGAGCGATTTTTTTCTCGATTCCGTCGAATGCGCCGCCGCAAATAAAAAGAATATCTTTTGTGTTGACAGATACCATTCTTTGTTCGGGGTGTTTTCTGCCACCGTTAGGCGGAACGTTTACGATACTGCCTTCGAGAATTTTCAAAAGTCCCTGCTGAACGCCCTCGCCTGAAACGTCCCTCGTAATTGACGGATTGTCGCCTTTGCGGGCGATTTTGTCGATTTCGTCGATGAAGACGATTCCTCTTTCTGCGAGTTCTACGTTGTAGTCGCAGGCTTGGAGAAGACGGCTCAAAAGGCTTTCAACGTCTTCGCCGACATAACCGGCTTCTGTTAAGACGGTTGCGTCAACGATAGTGAAAGGAACGTTCAAGAGTCTTGCTATTGTTTTGGCTAACAATGTTTTACCTGTTCCCGTCTGACCTACCATTATGATATTAGACTTTTCTATTTCAACGTCGTCGTTTTTGCTTTTTGACTTTGACGGCTTTTGATTAAGGCGTTTATAGTGATTGTAAACAGCCACGCTCAATGATTTTTTTGCATTTTCCTGACCGATAACGTATTGGTCGAGAAAATTTTTTATATCCGAGGGTTTATAATTAAATTCTATTTGACCTTTCGGGGTAGTTGTCTGACTTTGAGAACTTTCTACCAAAATCTGGTGAGCCTGTTCTATGCAAAAATTACAAATAAATCCTTCCTGACCTTCTACGAGAAGTTCCGTTTCGCTTTTCGGACGGCCGCAAAAAGTGCATCTGTTTACGTTCTGTTTTGACATAATTAAAATATTATTTTTTCAAGTGCGCAAAGGTATAAATTTTTTTTGAAAAAAACAAAATACTATATAACTTCGCAACATCAAAATTTTTCAAAAAAAATATGAGCAGGAAGTTCAACACGAAAAAGTTTTTAAAAGACGTGACAGAATTAGGGACATTAAAAACATTTAAAAATTATGGCAGAAATCAAAAATGAAAAAGAATTTAAAGTTGCAGTTGATAGAATAGAGGAGTTGCTACCTCTGACATGGGGCGACGATGTTCCCGAAGATTCGCCTGCAAAAATTGAATTGGCATTACTTTCCGCTCTTGTTGCCGATTATGAAGATAAATATGTTCATATAGAAAAGCCGACTTTGCTTGATGTTATAAAACTCCGTATGTACGAAATGGGACTTTCTCAGCAAAATCTTGCGGCATTGTTGGGTATAAGTTCTGCCGGTATGAATGATATAATTATCGGGAAAAAAGAACCGTCTTTGTCTATCGCCCGTACAATGAGTCAAAAACTCAATATTGCACCGGAAATAGTCTTAGGAGTGTAAAATAACACAAAAAAGCCATGCCATGTTTCCCTGCAATTTTTTTTTGCGGTTTTGCGAAAAAAATATTTTCTTTGCAACGAAAATGAAAATGACAAATATTTAAAATTATGAACACATTCGGTAACATTTTTAAAATCAGCATATTCGGAGAATCCCACGGTCAGGGACTCGGAATCGTTGTTGACGGTTGTCCGGCAGGAATATCTCTGAAAGAGGAGGATTTTCAAGAAGATTTGCTCCGCAGAAAATCCGGCGGCAAAGGCACAACACCGAGAATCGAAGGCGACGAGCCGGAAATTCTTTCAGGCGTTTTTAACGGAAAAACTACCGGTGCGCCTATTGCGGTGCTTTTTAGAAACCAAAATACCAAGAGTAAGGATTATTCTCAACTTTTTGACCACCCCAGACCCGGACACGCGGATTTTACGGCAAGGATAAAATACGGCGGTTATAACGATTACACCGGCGGCGGACATTTTTCGGGAAGGATTACCTTGGGACTTGTTGCAGCGGGTGTTATCGCAAAAAAAATACTTGCGCCTGCAAAAATCGAAGCCAAAATTCTCGAAATCGGCGGCACGGCAGATATTGAAAAAGCCATAGAACTCGCTCAGGAAACGCGGGATTCTATCGGCGGAATTTTGGAATGTAAAATTTCAGGATTGCCTGTCGGTCTTGGAGAACCGTTTTTCGGAAGCGTTGAATCGGCAATAAGTGCGGCGGTGTTTTCCATTCCGGCGGTCAAAGGCATAGAGTTCGGTGCTGGTTTCAAAGTCGCAAGAATGACCGGCTGTTTCAATAACGATTGCATTACAAACGCTGACGGTAAAACCGAAACCAACAACGCCGGCGGTATCAACGGCGGAATCACTAACGGTAATGACATCGTTTTCAGAATTGCCGTCAAACCGACACCGTCAATATCTCTGCCTCAGGAGACTTATAATTTTAAGACGGGAAAAGTAGAAGAACTCGTCGTAACGGGAAGACACGATTTGTGCATTGCACTGAGAGTTCCGCCCGTTTTGGAAGCGGCTGCGGCTGTCGCATTAGCGGATTTAAGCCTGATTGCACAAACGGTTAAAAGAGTTTTTTAAAAAAGAAAAATGCACGACAAATATTTTTTCGCGTCGGATTTTCATCTCGGTGCGCCCGAAAGAGAAATATCGCTTGAAAGAGAAAAACGCATTATCCGTTGGCTTGATTTTATAAAAGACGATGCCAAAGCGATTTTCCTTTTAGGCGACATTTTCGACTATTGGTACGAATGGAGACACGTTATCCCGAAATATTTTTACAGATTTTTTACCAAACTTGCCGAACTACGAGAACAAGGCGTTGAAATTCATTATTTTACAGGAAATCACGACGTTTGGCACTATCATTATTTAAAAGACGAGTTCGGAATTAACGTTTGGACAAAACCGAGGCTTTTTTCTCTTGACGGCAAAAAAATTTTTTGCGGACACGGAGACGGTCTCGGCAGCAACAGTTTCGGTTACGCTTTTATAAAGTGGATTTTTACTAACCGTGTTTTGCAGTTTTTGTTCACTAACTTTTTTCACCCGAATGTTGCCATGCAAATCGGCTATTCGTGGAGTAAACGCCGTCATCAATACGATAGGGATATTTTCCAGTTTCGGGGCGAAAAAGAACACATTATCAAATACATACGCTCAATTATGAAAGATACGGCGGCTGATTGTTACATTTTCGGACACCGTCATCTTGAAGCGGAGGTTTTTTTGGAAGAGAACGTCAAATATATCAACACAGGCTGTTGGTTTAAGTCTTCGCCGTATGCCGTACTTTATAACGGAAGTATTAACTTGGAGTATTTTGACGGCTGAAAAATTAAAACAAAATTTACTATTGTTTTGCCTTAAAATAAAAGTATGTGGTTACTTTTGCGGCAAGTAATAAAAAACACAGGAGGCAAAATGAAAAAAATTGTTTTGAGTTTATCTTTGGCTTTTTTAAGCGCGGCATCTAATGCGCAGAACGACAACAAATGCGCGGCTAACTATTCTATTTACAAGGAGTTCTTAAACGTAGAATCTTATCACAATGCTGTTAATTCTTTCAGAATAGTACTTGATGAGTGTCCTAAATTTTCTAAAACGGTTTATATTGACGGCGTAAAAATTTACAAAGGACTTATCTCAAAAACTACTGACGAGAGCCTTATCAACGCTTACGTTGATACGATAAAACTCATTTACTCCAAACGTATCGAAAATTACGGAGAAGAAGCACAATGTCTCAGCCGTATGGCTTTTGACGTGATGAAATTAAGAAAAGCCGATACTGCTTATTCAGAAGCGTTCAATATTTTTGAAAACTCGGTAAAACTTGGTGGCGAAAAAACTGATATAGCCACTTATACGGCTTATTTTCAACTTGCTACGACACTTTCCGCCCAAAAAAAATTAACGAATGAAAAACTTTTTGACGTTATTGTCCCCAATTTGTTGATTATCAAGAAAGGAGAAAGTAACGAAAAAACCGAAAAACTTTTTTCAACGCTTACAAAAAATCTTTCACGCCTTAATTATCAGGCAGATTTTGACAGATTGTTTGACGAAAAATTTTCTTTGCCTGAGACTGCTGACCAAATCAGACTTCTCAGTAATGTTATGACGGAGATTAATTGCGAGGGCAGCAAATTGTTTGCGCTTTCGGCAGAAAAACTTTACGCTGAAAATCCTACTGCTGAGGCTGCGGCACTTATTGCCCGTTTCAACCGCAAGAATAAGGATTATGAAAAAGCCTCTCAGTATTACATCGAGGCGGTAAGCAAAGAAACCGACAATATGAAAAAGGCTTCTTATCTTTACGAGTCGGCACTTGTTGCAAATTATCAGAAAAAATATTCTTCTGCGGTATCGTTTGCGAAAAAATCTTTGGAGTTGAATCCGCAAAATGCAGGCTCTTATCTGTTGATAGGTGCGGTTTACGGCTCTAACGCTAATCTTTTCGGCAAAGACGATTTTGACCGCCGTCAAATCTATTGGGTTGCGGCAGATTATGTTGCGAAGGCTAAAAAAATTGATAATTCGCTTTCGGAGCAGGCTGACCAACTTTTGAAAAAATATTCAGCACTTTTCCCTAACAAAGAAGATGCTTTTATGCACTCTGTTAAGGCGGGAGACGTTGTTAAAGTAACCGCATTTGATAATGAAACAACAACAGCCAGATTTTTGTAAAAAAAAAGTGTAAAAAAATTTGGTAGTAATAAAAAAGTCTTTTACATTTGCTTTCAGAAAAATCCTTGAAAAACGCAGTGAGTGCGCCGGATTTTTTATAACTAAAATTGTTTTCATATCTTGTTTGATTTTAAGTGTTATTTTTTTTGAAAAAAGTCCGGAAATTTAAGTTTGTTTTGCCGGACTTTTTTTTCAAATACAAACTGAAAAACAAAATTTGCTTATGTATACAGATAAAGATATAAAGTATTTCGCCGAGCGCGGAATAGCGGTTGAAGAAATCGACCGACAACTCAACTTTTACAAAAGCGGTTTTCCGTTTTTGGAACTTGTCCGTCCTGCTACTGCAAATGACGGTATAAGATGTCTTTCTGAGGAGGAGATTACGAAATATGTTCAGAAATACATTGCTGATTCTGAGCATATTGACATCGTAAAGTTTGTTCCTGCCTCGGGTGCGGCTTCAAGAATGTTCAAAGACTTGTTTGTTTTTGTTTCGGAATACAACAACACTCCCGAACAAAAACAGAAGTTTAATGACTTGTCTTCGCCGGCACGCCGTTTTATCGACAATATCGACAGGTTTGCCTTTTATGACAACCTGCAAAAAATTGTATACGGTAAATACGGAATGTCGGTAAAGGAGATGTTGCAGGCTCACAAGCCGAAGGAGTTGGTTGACAGCGTTATCTCGAAAGACGGTCTTAACTACGGCAGTCTTCCGAAAGGTCTTATCGAATTTCACCGTTACAAAAATACTTCGAGAACTCCTGTTGAAGAACATATCGCAGAGGGTATACAGTATGCAAAATCGGGCAAAAATGTTAAAATTCATTTTACCGTTTCGCCGGAGCATTTGGGATTTTTCACCGCCTTTGTTGACAAGGCGAGAGTGTTTTTTGAAGAAAAATATAACTGCAACCTTGAAATCGGTTTTTCGACACAGAAGGCGTTTACGGATACTATTTCGGTTGACGACAACAACGAGATTTTCCGCAACGAAGACGGTACGCCGCTTTTCCGCCCTGCCGGACACGGTTCGCTTATCGAAAACTTAAACGACATAGAATCAAGACTTGTCTTTATAAAGACTATCGACAATGTTGTTCCCGATACCCGTAAAGAGATTACGATTAGATACAAACAGGCTTTGGCGGGTTATCTTCTCAAAACTAAGGAAAATATTGCAGATTATATAAAACTTCTTGAAAATAATCCTACGCCTCAACAACTTGACGAGGCTTATATTTTCATCAGCAAAAAACTTTGTACGGAATTTCCCGAAAGTTTTTTAAGCCTTTCTGACAAAGAAAAAGCGGAAAAACTTTTGGCGAAATTAAAACGTCCGCTCAGAGTTTGCGGTATGGTTAAGAACGAAGGCGAGCCGGGCGGAGGACCTTTTTGGGCTAAAAATCAGGACGGAACAACTTCGCTGCAAATCGTAGAGAGTTCGCAAATCGACTCTAATAATCCCGAAAGCGTTGAAAAAGTGAAAAAAGCAACGCATTTCAATCCCGTTGATTTGGTCTGCGACTTAACCGATTGCGAGGGAAAGAAATTTGATTTGAGACAATTTACCGACCCGTTGACAGGTTTTATTTCGCACAAATCAAAGAACGGCAGAAATTTAAAATCCATAGAGCGTCCCGGACTTTGGAACGGCGCGATGTCGGATTGGAATACGGTATTTGTTGAAGTGCCTATTGAAACATTCTCTCCCGTAAAAACGGTTTTGGATTTGTTAAGAGAACAACATCAAAATTAAACTATGTCTTTGATACTTAAAAACGGAATTTATATCAATTATTCCGATTTGGAATTTATTGCTAAGGACGTTGTAGTTAGTCCTGAAAAAGAGACTTTGGATTTTTATGATTACGGAGAATATATACCCCAAACAGGCGATCAGGTTGCCGATTGTTCGGGAAAGTATATCATTCATTCTTTTGTTGACGCTTTTATGCGTCCGGGATTGTCGTTGGCTCCGAAAGCCAAAGTCTTTACTAAGCGCGAAACGACATATTTCCGTTATGTAAGTGATATACTTTGGAATATTGACAAAGTATTGGACAAGGATTTAGTTTATGCGAGTGCGCTTTATGCGGCAATCAACGCCGCCCGTACGGGTACAACGTTTGCTATTTGTAGAAACGAGACTTCTAAGTTTATTGACGGGTCTTTGGCGTTGGTTGACAAGGCGTTTAATGAAGTCGGCATTAGTACGTTGCAGAGTTTTGCGGCGTGCGAGGCTGACGGTTTTGCGGCGGCGGAAAAAGCCGTCAACGAAAATGCGGCTTATCTGTCAGAAAAACAAGGACTTATGGGTATAGCCGCTTCGTATCTTGCAAGCAAAGAACTTGTTGCCTTGGTTGCTCAAAAATGTAAAGAGCGTAATATCGGTGTTATGATTAATGCCGCCGAAGACGAGTTAGACCAAATAAACACGATGAGGGACTACCGCAGAAATGTGGTTTTCAGACTTTATGAAGCGGGATTAATGGACTATCAGTCAACGATTTTGGTTAATGCTAATTATATCGGAGATGACGAAAGGAGTTATATAAAGAATAAACCGGCTTGGGTTGCTCACAATCCGATAGGTAATTTCAGACGTGGTATCAGACCTTTTAACTCTATTTGGCTTGACAATATACTTCTCGGTTCGGATTTTTCGGGCGAGGGAATGATTGATGTTATGAAACACGCATTTTTTTCTTCGCTTGCCTCTGATAATGATTTGTCGCTCTCCGAGGTCTATAAACGACTGCGTGCAAATAACAATTACGTAAAAATCAATAATTTCAAAGGCGACGGTGAAAACAATTTAATCGTTTTTGACAATAATTCGCCCTTTGAACTCAGCAAAGAGAATTTTGTGAAACATTTGGTTTATAATTCTCAGGCGTTAGAAACAAAACTTGTTATTGCAAAGGGGAAAATCGTAGTCAAAAACGGACATGCAATCCAAATTGACGAAAAGGAAGCCCTAAAATTTATTAAAGAACAAGCAGAGAGAATCTCCTGCTGACAAATTAGTTATGCTGAAAATTTTGCTAAAAATATTATCGGGATTTTATTACCTTATAACCTCTGTAAGAAATTTTTTCTACGATTCTAAGGTTATAAAATCCCATGAATTTTTTGCCCCCGTTATTTCTGTTGGTAACATTACGGTAGGAGGTACGGGGAAAACTCCGCATACAGAGTACATTGTTAATTTACTAAAAGACGATTTTACTGTAACTGTTTTGAGCCGTGGTTACAAGCGGAAAACTACCGGCTATGTAGATGCTACCAAAGATTCCACTGTTGCGGAAATCGGTGATGAGCCGAAACAAATGGTAAAGAAGTTTTCGGGACAGGCATTTGTTGCTGTCTGTGAAAGTAGAGTTCATGGAATATTGAAAATTCTGAAAAAAAGATTGGATAATCAGATTATTGTTTTGGACGATGCGTATCAGCATAGAGCGGTTACGCCGCTTGTAAGTATTTTGCTTGTTGATTATAATCGTCCCGTTTATGAAGACCATCTTTTGCCTTACGGACGGTTGAGGGAATCCTCAAAGGGTACTTCGAGAGCGCATATTATTATCGTAACGAAATGTCCCGACGAAATAAAACCTATCGAAAAAAACATTATCGCTAAAAATATGAACCGTCTGCCTTTTCAGTCGGTCTATTTTACTAATTTTAAGTATTCTGCTCCGAAAAAAGTTTTTTCTGAGGCAGAGGACACTTGTGAAATCACAAAAGATACTGAAATCTTGCTTATTACGGGAATTGCTAATACTAAGGTTTTGGAGAATTACGTAAAGAAAAACCTTTCGGAAAAGATTACGCAACTTAAATTTTCTGATCATCATAATTTTAAGGCAAAGGATATTCAAAAAATCGTGTCTACGTTTTCGACACTTTCTTCTAAGAAAGTTATCCTAACTACCGAAAAAGATGCCGTAAGACTTGAAGAAATTGCTTTTGCCGAAGAAATCAAGAAAAAAATGTATTACCTTCCGATAGAGGTTAATTTTTTATCAGACGAAGACGCTCAAAAGTTTAATCAACAAATTCTTAAATATGTTACAGAAAATAAAGCAGACTACCGATTACATACAACGGTGCGTTGATTTCCAGCCCGAAACGGGAATTATTCTCGGCACGGGTTTAGGTAACCTCGCTAACGAAATTGAGGTTTATAAAACGCTCAGTTATAGTGAAATTCCTAATTTCCCCGTTTCTACCGTTCAGGGGCATAAGGGACAACTCGTTTTCGGATATTTATCGGGAAAAAAGGTTGTTGCAATGCAAGGACGTTTTCATTTTTACGAGGGTTACACCATGGAACAGGTAACTTTCCCCGTAAGAGTGCTTAAAATGTTAGGAATCAAATTGTTGATTGTCAGCAACGCTTCCGGCGGAATGAACACTTCGTTCAAAGTCGGCGACATTATGGTAATAACCGACCATATCAATCATTTCGGCACTAATCCTTTGATTGGTAAAAATATTGACGAACTCGGTCCCCGTTTTCCTGAAATGTCGGAAGTATACGACAAACGTTATATTAAAATGGCCTTTGAAGTTGCCGAAAGAAACAATATTCACCTTCAAAAAGGTGTTTATATCGGTGTAACCGGTCCTACGTTTGAAACTCCGTCAGAATACAAGTTTTTCCATATTGCGGGTGCAGATGCGGTCGGTATGAGTACTGTTCCGGAGGTTATTGTTGCACGACACATGGGCTTGCCGGTTTTTGCGCTTTCAGTCATCACCGATATGGGTATTGGTACAACGGAGAAACCTACTCACGAGGAGGTTCAAAAAGCCGCTGCCGCTGCCGAACCTAAGATGACTACGGTTATCAAAGAAATGTTGAAGGAGATATAAAAACAAAAAATCCGAAAAACCAATAGGTTTTTCGGATTTTTTGTTTCGAATGAGACATAAAAAAACCGGACTGCAAATCCTTGCATATCCGGCCAAAAAATCTATTATCATGAAAAACTTCTTTTACTACAATGACTTTCCGTTATGAAGTTTACGACGGATTTTTTCTGCCGTCCAGTTGTGAATCGTTATCCAACGGGTCATTGGTACGTTGAGACTTGTACAAACGTAAATATGTCCTTTAATGCCTTTATACGGTGATTTGCCGTGTTCGTCTTCAAACTTCGAGTTTACAAATTCCATAAACATATAGTTTACGTTGAAACTGAATATGTTGTAGTTGAAACCGAAGGTTGCTGCTACTGAAAACGTATTTTTTTCTCCGCTTTCGAGTTTCTTGCCGAATTTTTCATCAGACCAAGAGACTTTTTGACCTTTTGAAGTCATAAAATTGAGAGTCGGTTTTACGCCGATATATGCGTAACTCATATCCCTATAAATGTCCGAAGAACTAAATTTCAACATGACGGGAATTTGCAGCCCTATCGAGCGGAAAGTTTCTTTTACCATATAGTCGCCTTCTGCTCTGTTATAGTCAGAATTTGCGGTACATTTATATTTATTTTGAAAACCGTAATCAATAATTTCGCCGCCGACTACGACACCCGTTGTGTTGTTTTTGAAGTCGATGTTATAAAGAACTCCCGCTTGAATGCCCGGTGTATAGGAAAAACCTTTTTTCTCTTGCGGCACATCTCCTCTGCCGGGATAGTGAATGAGAAGGGTTTCGGTTTGTCCGCCTATGCTTGAACCGAAACAATGGTTTAATCCTAATACAAAGTTAGGATAGCGGTATTCAGTTTTATCTTCCAAATAGTCGCCCTGAGCCTGTACCATCGTGTTGCATAACACGCTCAATAATAATATAATAGATAACTTCTTCATTTTCGTGTATTTTTATAAGTTAACCTTTTTGTTTATTAATTTTTCCTATTACGGTAAATATTCCCAACTATCTTTATAATAGTTTTTAGTGGCAGGGTCATCATTGTGATAGCCGTATCCGAGAATAAAAATACCGCGGGCTTCTTCTTGTATAAGTCCTTTAACATCCGGATCGTAATCGTCTTTTCTTGTTATGGCATATCCGGTTACGCCTTCTCTTGCGTATGTCGAATTGCTGAAATCACGTGCTTTGCCCCATTGTTCCTGACTGAAATCGTAATACCATAAATCGCCGAGGAGATTTCCGCTACTGCCTTCTGTGAAAGTTCTACCCGTTCCTACATAAAATCTTTCATGCGTTTCGCCGTTTTTCTGATACGTCAGGAAAAACGATCCTGCATTTGCTCTTGCGGGGAAAGTTTCAGGTGTTTCTGCCATTGCGACCATTTCTACTTCTCCTATATCGCTGATTTTTATTTGATAGAATGATTTAGACAAACCGCCGTTAGAACTCTCGCCCGTACCGACGATAATTCTTGAACCGCAAACTTCGCAAACAGGTTGGTAAAGACCTTCACCGGTTCTTGCTCTGTTGCCTTGTGTAGAGCCGGAAGCCGTCCATGTAAGTATGTGTTCTTCTTTGTGTACGGGGTTGGGGTTGTTCATATCATATTGCACTTGGTATTCGTAAAAAGTAGCGACCATAGCATCAGATTCGTTTTTCCCGAATCCTATATAATATCTTGTTCCGATGTTTGTATTGACTACGAATGCTCTATTGCCGCGAACCGGATGCGGTAAATCTTCAACGTATGACCTTACACCCGTAACCATAATCGGTTTAGACTTGTCATCTTCCGTAACGGGATTGCCGGAAACATCATACATCGGGTTTCCTTCGCTGTCATACACGGGTTTCTGCTCGTATTGCGCTTTTCCGTTTTTATCGTATAATTGTACTTGCGTATTGTAATTCGGGTGATCTTGTTCATTACAATATCTGTCGTTTGCGGTGCTGTAAAACATAACTTTTTCGGTCGGTGTTTTGCCGTCTATTTCGCCGCCGGCAATATAGATGACAATATCTGTCTGCGTAGGATATGCAAATGCTGCACCGTTAGCGCGTTTTTCAGTGCCTGAATAGTTGGGTGAAGTGCCTTCATTGAAAGTCGCTTTCTGAGACCAAGTGTCGCTTTCTTTGTCATAAACCCACATATCGTTGAAATACGTGCTTCCCGTTTTGCCGCCGTAAAGATAAATTTTGTTGTTAACCGTACAGCATATAGCCTCCGACCTATTGCTGAAATTTACGTCGTTTCTCTGAACCCAAACATCTTCCGGCAATGTCGTGTGAATTTTTGAAACTCTCTGATTGTAAATAGTATCGCAAGGCTCGTCGTTTTCGTCAAGAAGCACTGCGTAAGACCTTATGTAATAGTCAGTATTGAAATCAAGATTATGACATCCGCTTTTAAATGATGTCTCTGTGTCAGTATCGGTTTTTATGATTGTATATTTTGACGAACTCTCGCAACCGTTGCCGTCAACAATGGGAAATTTGTTGGTATGAGAATATACGCAACCTCTTTCACCGATTGTTTTGCCGTTTAATTCGAGATTATCATATTGTGCAGAAATTTCTGCATAACAGTCAAGATCCGTGATTTTTTTTGCACCGCTCTGAAAAACCCTGAAAGTATTGGTATCCAAAACGTCTATTTTTGCTTCGCCTTCTGCAAAACCGCCTATTGCGGTAACAAGTGTGTAAGCAATGGAGTCTTTGTTTTCTTTTTTACTGCCTTTTGCCTTTTCGTCATACTCCTTAATATCGTCTCTGGTAATAAGAAACGGCTCTTCACCTTGTTCTTTTATACAACCCGATGCAACGGACAATGCCATTAAACACGGGAATACATACTTTCTTTTCATATTACTTTTCTGATTAATAGATTTATTTGTTAACTATGTTTATCATTATGCCAAAAATCGTTCCAAAATTTACATTTTTTAATTAATTGCTCAAAATTTTGGCTTCAACGCGACGGTTGTTTTGACGTCCTTGTTCGGTAGCATTGCTGTCTCTCGGGGAGTCAGGACCGTAACCTTTTGCCACAATTCTTTCAGGTTCAACGCCTTGTGAGATAATATAATCTCTTACCGCTTCGGCTCTTTTTTGAGACAACTGTATGTTGTACTGACGGTTACCTTGATTGTCGGTATGTCCTGAAACTTCAATCACAATATTTGGATAGAGTTTAAAAACTTGTGCCAAACGGTCTAATTCGCCGTAAGATTCTGCCCTTAAATCGCTTTTTCCCGTGTCAAAAAACACGTTGTTGAGTACGACTTTCGACCCCGGATCCATCGGGAGAAGTTTTATGTCTTTTTTTATCTCTTGATATTCAGAAGTTTTTGGAATATCAAAATTTTCGCTGTGGAAAAAATAACCGTCTGAGGAGACCGTAAAACCGTAGTTTTTTCCTGACGGCAACATCACGGTATATTCGCATTTATCTTTATCGACCGTGATTTGCTGAGCGGTTTTTCCCGTAGCGTTGTCGGTTATAGTGATTTGAGCGGTGAGACAATTTTCGCCGTCGTAATCCGTGATTTTGCCTTTTACGACCGTAAGTCGCATTGTTTTAATTATTTGCGGGTCTTCGAGCGGCAGAGGCGGCTCTTTCATCCAATCGGCTGACAATTCGTAATGCGGCAGCGGCGGCAAAACAATTTGCGGCTTAAAAAGCAACAGCACTTTATAAATGTCATAACCGCCTTTTCCGCCTTTTTGTTTTGACGAATAATATCCGATACGCTCTTCACCGGGCGAGAGTTGAAAATAGTTTTCAAAAGTTCCCGAATTGATTCCGAGTCCTAAGTTTTCGATTTTGCCTACTTTTCCGCTGCGGTACGAGGCTTTCAAAATGTCGAACTCGCCGACGCTCATTTGTCCGTTAGAAGCGAAATAAATCACCGTATCGTTGTTGCCGAAAGTTGCAAAAACTTCATCGTAACCCGTATTGATTCCTTCGCCTAAGTTCTGAGGTTTCAGATACTTACCTTTTTTCTTTTTGACAAGAAAAATGTCATAACCGCCGATTAAATCCTTGCCTTTTTTGGCGCAAATCAACACCGAGGACGAATCCTTTGAAAACGATATTGAAATCGTTTTTTTCATAATTTTGCCCAACCCTCTGAACTGCGAATTTTCTGATTTTTTATAAAAATGCAGAATTTTTTTATCTTTTCTGCACGTAAAAATTTCCTTTCCGTTGAGGTTCATATTAGCGGGATAATCGTTTTTTGACGAGTTGAGGCTTTGTGCTGCAAGCGGAGAATTAAATTTTCCGTATTCTGCTTTTGCATAATAAATGTCTTTTTGACTGCCGTAAAAAAGCGACGAATCGAGATTGCAAAAAACGGGCGCAATTTCGTCGGTTGTTGTGTTAATATCGCCGGCAACAAGTTGATTTACAGCCTTGAACGGCACTTTTTTCAGTCCTGCTCCCAAATCGCACTGCGTTATACGGAGAAGAATTTTGTTTTGAAGTTTTTTCTTACCTTTTTCGTCCAATGTTGCGGCGCAGTCGTCAAAATCGCGTTTTGCGTCCTCAAACCTATTCAAATGTTGTTTTGCAACACCGAGCCAATATTGAGTGTCAAAGGCAACATTTGACGAAAAATCGTAGGCATTGCTTAGATGTTTCAATGCCAAATCATTAGAGCCGTAAAAACTTTCGCTGACACCCGCCTTATAAAGCAGAGGTGCGTACATCTCATTATAATCCAAGGCTTTGGAAAAATTTTCAGCAGCCTTTTCATAATCGCCCTTTTTATAAAATTTGTTACCTTTTTTTATGTCTTTCCATGCTTCTTTTTTGCCGGCGTCCATGGTCAGAAAGTCTTTTTTCTTGATTTTCGGATTTTCCTGAGCCGATAGTAAAAGCGGCATAAAAGTTATGACAAATATGTAAAAAACTTTTTTCATTTTTTCTGTTTTAATAAGTTTTCGGCAATTTGACGGTCTGAGGCTGCACCTTTTAGGTCAAACTGCAATTCTTTTGCATTCGCGCGGTTGTTGTAAGCCGCAATGTTGAAATTATCTTTTTCTAACGCCAGAGTATAATATTTTTCAGCCTCGGCGTATTTTTTCTGTTCCATAAACATATTGCCCATATTTATATATGTGTCGGCAAAGTCAGGATTTTTTGCAATGCAGGCTTTGAAGTCGTCGGTTGCAAGTTTATATTTTTTGAACTTGGCGTAAATGTTAGCCCTTTCGTTTAAGTATTCGAGTTCCTTTTCCTTGTCCATTAAAATTGCGGTGTTGACATCCGACATTGCGCCGCTGAAATTGTTCGAGTGTGTTTTTGCCCAAGCCCTTAGTACGTAAATATAACTTTCGCCCGGCATGATGTGCAGTGCCGTTTCGTAATCGTCCAAAGCCGCTTTGAAATTGCCCGTCCGGATATGTACCGCTGCTCTGTCGCAATAAGCGTAGGCGTATTTCGGATTTGTGTTAACTGCCTCGGTGTATGCTTGTTGTGCTTTTTTGTAGTCGCCCTGCAAAAAATAAACGTAACCGTAAAAATATTTTATTTTATCGGGTGAGTATTTCAAACTTTCTGCTTTTTGAACTGCCCGTAAAGCCTCGGTGTAATTTCCGAGCCTTGAATAAGCGATTGCGCGGGCAAGATAATATTCGGCTTTTTTACCTGACAATGCGATTGCATCGGTAAAGTCTTTTAACGCTTCTTTGTCGAGATTTTTTTTTAGTTCGGTAATTCCTTTGTTGTAATAGGACTGAAAGAATTTTCCGTTATAAGAAATTGCGGACGAAAAACTTTTTAACGCGGCATTGTAATCACCTCCGTTAAATTCCGTAATTCCCTGATTATAGGCGAGTGCAGCCTCTTGACCGCTGACGATTACGACGGTAGAATCGCCCTCTGAGGTCTGTCCTGCAACCGTTCCCGAAAACACGGAAAACGCCAAAAATAACGTTGAATATTTTTTCATAAAGTCAATTTTTTTTTTACAAAAACCGTGTCAAAGCCGGCACGGATTTAATTATAAAGTCGTAATATTCTTTCATATCAGTGAGTATGATTTTTGCTTCATCAGCGTGTCCCGTCATGAAAAACGTCAAACTGACGTATGCTTTTGAGATAATTTTCATGTCCGTAAAATTATGCTCAACTGAGGCTTCGTAAGCCTTTTCAAAACAGTCTAAGGCTAAGTCTATGCGGTGAAATTTTTCCAAACAGTTTTCGCCTTTCGACACCAATGCCGAGACGTAACGCGACGGAAAGTTTTCTTTTGCCAATAGAGCGGCGTTGTCAAAATCTTTCAAAGCGTCGTCTTGTTTTTTTAGTGCCGTGTTCAGCAAAGCCCTCGAAAGGTATGCGTCAGAGGCTGTTTTAGGTTTTTGACTGCTGCTCTGAGCAATTTTTATTGCGTTGCCGTAATATTCTAAGGCAAATTCAGAGAGAGTTTTCTTTTGTCCCTGAAACTCCGTTACCGTAAAATATTCGTCTGAATCAGAAGAAATAACGTTAGCCCATTCGTAATAAACATTTGCCATAACTTCCCAGTCGTCCAAATCTGCACTCAGAGTAAATGCCGTAAAATATTCGTTCATGCAACCGGTAAAATCCGACTTTCTGAAACAAACGTTTCCCGCCGTTTTATGAATTCGGATTTTTTGTAACGGGTCTTTTGTATAGTTTTCTTCCCTGCGTATTTTTCCTAAATAATCGTCCGTACCCTCGCTGTCGCCGCTTACGATGCTTATCATTGCGGCAGATTCGAGACAACTGATTTGCCGGCTGAAATTTTCCGCATTTTTGAAATGCTTGTATGCTTTCATCACGTATTCACGGCTTTTGTCGTAATCTGAATACGCTTTTACGTAGTTTTCTGCGGCTTCGAGACAAAGTTCGCCTTTTTCTTCATCGGCTTCCAAGTTTTCGAGATTATCGAGTGCGTTTTGACAGTATTTCAAAGCGTTCCCGTATTCTTGAAGCCTTTCGTACATCAAGGCTACGTTTTTTATATTGTTGATAACCCCGTCAATATCGTTAACGGATTTGTAATATTGCGACGATTTTTGATAAAACGACAATGCATCTCTAAATTTCGACATTGTGTCATAGCAGTATCCGATATTGTTGAAAATATATGCGGCTTTGTATTTATCGCCGATTTCCAAATAAATATTTCCGGCTTTTGTGTAACATTCGAGAGCGTCTTCGTAATTTCCGGCATCGTATTGATAATCGCCAGTTATGTTGTAATAATTTGCAGCGCGGTAGTCGTTATGCTCGTTTTCGCCGAAAAGTTTCGGAGCGTTGAACATCATTGCAATACCTTTGTCAAACCTGTCGGTTTCTACGAAAAACAATCCCGCTTCAAACAATACGTCTGATTGAATGTATCGGTCATAAACTTTTTTGGCAAGTCTTAGAGCCGCTTGATAATATTCTTCTGCCTTTTGATTTAATTCCTGTTCTTTGTAGTCTTCGGCAATATCCAAATATTTTTCTACGATTTTTTCTTTTGACGGACGGTTTTTTAAGATTTCCAACTGATTGAGGTGAATAAGGACTGCTTCTTCCGGCTGTTCGAGTTCTTTGTAAATCTCCGCCATTTTGTTTGTGCAGTCAAAATACACATCGCCTAAGTATGGTAAATTTTTTAGTTCGTTCTGAGCCTTTTCCAAATAATCCAACGCCTTTTTATAATGCGAATTATTTACCTCCGTTGTCGCAAAAGATATTAAAGTAAGAGCCTTTGACAAATTGTCGCAGGTATCCGTGCAGATTGTTAATGCTTGTTCGAGTTTTTTTTGCGCTTGGTTATAACGGTTTTCTTCCGAAAGTGTTTCAGCCGTTTTGCGCATTGTTTCAATCAGCAATGCGTTTTCACCGAGTACCGTAAAAATTTCTTCGGCTTTTTCGTAATTTTCAAAAGCGGTTTTTACGTCGTTTTTTTCTACGTAAACGTCCCCGATACTGCTGAGGTTTGTCGCCAAGGATACGCCGTTTTTGATTTCTTTGTCCAAGTCTATGGCATAATTGTAATTCAGAATTGCAGCATCGTATTCGGTACGTTTAAAGTAAAGTTTACCCAAAGCCGAAAAACCTTTACTCATTGCCTCTTTGTCTTCGTTTCTTTTTGCGATGTATAATCCTGCGTTGTATCGGTCAAGACTTTCTTTGAAATCGTTTAACGAAAGAAAAGCGTTTCCTATATTGTAAAGCGTAGTTATAACGCCTGAGTCTAATTTCTCGTTTTGAGCGATAGCGAGTGCTTTGTGATAATCCTCGAGAGCCTTTTTCGTTTCGCCTGATGCCATAAAAACGTCGCCTAAGGAATTATACGCGTAAATCGAATCTTCTTGAAACGAATTTTTGACACATATTTTTATTGCCTTTTCAAAATACGAAACGGCATTTTCATATTCCGGGACGTTTGAGTAAGCCTCGGCGAGCGAGATATAAACGGTGGCGCAGCCTGAAAAGTTTTTGTTTTTTAAGAATAATTCTGCTGCTCTCAAATAATATGACGAGGCTTTTTCCGTGTCGTTTTTAGCAGCGTAAATATCGCCGATATTGCTGCAACTGACGGCTATTTTGGCATTGTCGGAGAGTAACTCGTTGATTTGAAGTGATTTCATAAACAAATCAAGAGCCTCTTCGTTTTTGCCACATTCGTATTTAAACAGTCCGAAATTGTTGTAATGGCTCGACAAGGATACGTTATCGTGGATTTCCATGTCGGTTTTAATTGCTTTTTGAGCGTAACTTTCCGACAATTCGTAATCTTCGGTCCTTTGATACATAATCGCAAGACAGCCCAATGTTTTTGACAATGAACGTTTGTCGCCGTTTTTCTCGAAAAATTTCACCAAAGGTTTCAGACAATATTCTGCCATTTCGTAATTGTCTGAATATGTGTAATATATACCGAGATTGATTTTGTTTTTCGCGATAGTTTCCGGGTCGGAAATTTTTTGACATAGCCGTTGCGATTCCGAAAAAAACTTCTGAGCCTCTTTGGTGTCTTCTCTGTAAATGTAAATCATTCCTAACTGACTGTTATAGACAGAAAGGGCTGCGTAATCACTTTCTTTTGACGCGCCTTCAACGGCTCTCATAAGATTTTCTTCGGCGTTTTCATAGTCTGCCGAGTTGAGATAATCTGTGCCGATTGTGTAAAACGAAAAATGAATTTTGCTCGTCAAGTTGTATTTGAAAGCCGTTCTTAGCATCAGCGAAGATATTTCTGCGGCTTGACAAAATTGTCCTGACCAACTAAGGGCTGCATTTTGATAACGCAAAAGTTCAAAACCGGCAATATGTTGGCTTTCTTTGTCAGGAAAAGAAAACTTTGAAAAATTATCTAACGCCTTTTCCGAGAGTTTTATGACAAAATCGGCATTATAATTTTTTTGCGCTTCTGCGAGTTTTGAAAAAACTTCGCTAATATCTTTCGTACTGATTATTTCTTGAACTTCCGCAATAGTTTTTTGCTCGTCTGTTTCGCCTGAGGTGTCTTGAAACAGAAGTTTTTTTGAATGAAAATTTTCTGCTTTTTCTTTTAGAGCCGTAATTTCTCCGCCGTATGTTTTTACCATTTTCCGTATCAACGAAAAAAGCATTTTTTCGGTTTCGGCGTTCATTAAAGTATGCCGCGTATAATTGATAATCAAACTGTTAAGATTGCGGAGAATTTCCTCGAAATCAAGTTCCGCATTTCTTACCGTTTGAATTTTCAGTTGTTCTATTTCGTTGAAAGAGATATTCGGTTTTAATTTTATTGCATCGTTTTTTTGCTTCCAAACCCCATCTTCTGTTTGGTACAGAAATCTTTTTAAGACTAAATAATCCAAAACTTCGTCGGCTATAAATAAATCTGACATCGAAATTTCTCTTATCGAATTTGACAGTCCCGAAGAAAATTCGCTTTTGGGAAACCGTTTAGAGATGTATAATGCAATGTCAGCGAGTTTGAAAGGCGGCAAATTAATTTGTGTGTTTTTGGAAAGCGATAGTATTTTGTCGGTTTTTTCGGTAGAAAGTTCTTTACTTTCAGAAAAGATTATCATCATTCTGAAAGGCTTTTCTGAAAGTTGACATACAATAAATTGCAGTAAATCAAGGCTTTTTTCATCGGCGTAATTGAGGTTGTCGATAAAAAGTATGATTGGCGATTTATCGGCTTTTTGCCGGAAAAACTCTTCGACTTCTGCTTTGTTTTCAGGATTTACTTCGTTTTTCAAAAACTCGAAGGCGCAAAAATCCGTTTTTGAGTCAAAATAAAAAAGTTCCGCGCTGAAAAACTGAAAATCATAGCCTCCCGATTTTAGTCTTTCAACGAATTTTTCCACCAAAGAGGTTTTGCCGGAGGAGATTGCGCCGCTCAAAAAAACGGTGTTTTCCGTTGATTTACAGCAACTTTCAAACGTGTCAAGCAAAATTCCTAATTCGGTTTCCCTGCCGGTAAAATTTTTCAAATTCATGCGCCGAAATTTTTTGTAAAATTAGGGATAATGTGCAATATAAACAAATTTTTTTGTTTTTTTACGTCAAAATATTTAAACTTGCACCCTGAAATAATAGTTTTTAAGATGAAAAAATCAATAAAAATACTTCTTGCGGCATTTTTGGTTGCGGGAATTATTGCCGGAATTTTGGGTTTCCGCATTTATCAAAAAATATATTCCGCTAACGTTTTTATAAAGGATACCGAATATCTTTATATCAAAAACGGTGCTGATTTTCAGACTGTTTTGGATTCTTTACGTAAAAATTTTGATGTTAAAGACCCTGACGGTTTGGAGTTTGTTGCCGAAAGAAAAAACTATCCGTCAAAGATAAAAGGCGGTCGTTACAAACTCTCTGACAAAATGAGTAACAACGCCCTTATTAATCTTCTTCGCTCCGGCAATCAGGCGGAAGTGCATCTTTCTTTCAACAATTTAAGGACTATAAAACAACTCTGTTCGAGGATTTCTGAGCAAATTGACGTTGACAGCAATATGCTTTTCGATTTGCTTCAAAATGATAAGTTTCTTGAAAAATACGGTTTTACGCCCCAAACTTGTAACGCGATGTTTATCCCCGATACTTACGATTTTTATTGGAACACGAATGAGGAAAAATTCATCGACAAAATGTATTCTTATTATCAAAAGTTTTGGACTGACGAACGGAAGCAAAAAGCCGCAAAGATTAATCTTAGTCCGCTTGAAGTCAGCATTTTAGCCTCAATCGTGCAAATGGAGCAGGCGCGTTTCAAAGACGAGCAGCCTACGATTGCGGGGCTTTATATCAACCGGCTTAGAATAGGAATGCCGCTTCAAAGTTGTCCGACATTAATTTATGCAATCGGAGATTTTTCGATACGGAGAGTTACGGGCAAAATGCTTGAATTTGACTCACCTTATAACACTTATAAAAATTTAGGGCTTCCGCCTTCGCCGATTTGTTTTCCTGAAAAAGGTGCTATAGAGGCAGTCTTGGATTATGACAGAAACGATTATATATATATGTGTGCTAAAAGCGATTTTAGCGGAAGACATTTTTTCTCAAAAAGTTACGAAGATCAAAAACTTCATGCAAGAGACTATCAAAAGGCACTTGATAAGCAAGGAATCAAATAGTTTGAGTGTTAAAAAAGTATAAATAAAAAAAAAAAATAAAAAAAGTTTAACGTTTAATTTTCTGTTTTTTGACGAAAAAAGTGTATCTTTGCGGCGAAAAAAATTGCATTAAAAAATGTTTTAAGAAAATATGGAAAGTTTTATTATACCGGGGGCTTTTTTGGTGGCGATGATAATTACTTGGGTTTCAATACCTTCGGTGGTTACGGTTGCAAAACTGAAAGGCCTTTGTGAAAAACCTAATGAAAGAAGGCTTCATGTCGGAGTAATACCGACATTGGGCGGTTGTGCGGTTTTTGCCGGTTTTTTGATTTCTGCGATGTTGTTTTGCGGCGGCGAAACTAAAAGTTTTTTGCAGGCTTTTGCTGCCTCGGCAGTGCTTTTGTTTTTTGTCGGCATTAAAGACGATATTTTAGAAATTGCTCCTCTTACCAAACTTTTCGGGCAGATAACGGCAGCCGCTTTGACGGTTATTTTCGGTGATGTCAGGATAGAAAGTCTTGACGGAATATTCGGTTTGTATGACCTTCCGTATATTGTAAGTGTCATTCTTTCAATAGGTTTTATTATTTCCATAATTAATGCGTATAATCTTATTGACGGTGTTGACGGTCTTGCTGGATTGCTCAGCATTACGGCGGTGGCGTTTTTTTCGATTTGGTTTTATATGGAAGGTGTCGAAGATTTCACGGTTTTTGGAGTATGTTTTATCGGCGCGATAACCGGCTTTTTAAGACACAATATGTTCGGAAACGAGACTAAAATTTTTATGGGCGATACCGGAAGTATGCTTGTCGGCTTTACCTGCTCGGTTATGGCGATGAAGTTTATGCAGTGTAATCACGGCTCGCACGTTGAAGTTCTTTCACAGCCTTTGCAATGCGCTCCCGTTGTGGCGGTTACGTTTATGATTGTACCCGTTTATGACGTGTTGAGAGTGATGTTTATACGGTTTGTACTTCATAAACCGATTATGCAGCCCGACAATCATCACATACATTACAGATTGAAATCTTTGGGATTGAAGGCTTGGGAAATTGATTTGGTGCTTGTCCCGATTAATATTATTTTTGCATATTTTTCGTGGCAGATTTCACAATCTATGTCGCTGATGAGAATGTTATTGATTGATTTCTTGGTTCTTATGGTGCTTTTCCATATACCTCAGGCTATTATCACGATAAAAAACCGTAAGAAAGGAGATAAAGGGCAGTCATGAAAATTTTTTGTGCGATATTTTTAACTTTTTTGTCCCTGAAAACTTTTTCGCAAACGCGCAACGTTGTTATCGGCAGTTATGAGCAGGACTCAATCGAAAAAGCGGAATATGATAATAAAAATTTTCATAGCGAACTAAAAAATTTTACCTCGGCACAACCAGCCGAGGCTTTTTTGGATAAAAAGGGTTTTCAACTCTCGCCTTTGACACAAATTGCTGCCGGTTATCAGTCTGAGGGAGAAGATAATGTTGTGTATGATGCGTTTTTGGGGCTGAGCGGCGGTTATAACTATAAAAAAATGCTTAGCATTTCGGCTAACGTTATCGGCGGATATTCTTCACCGCTTAATCACCGTGCATTATTGGCAGATTCTTTGGGTTGGTTTCCGCAACTCGGTGATTTTAAGAAAAATGACAATAATTATTTTGTAAAATATTTTGAGTTTTACATTAATTACCGTCCGGCTGATTATTTGCTGTTTTCTTTCGGCAAAGGCAAAAAGCAGATAGGCGAGGGGATAAGGTCGGCATTGTTGTCAGCACAAAACAGCGGAATGTATTATTTTGATTTGAGGGTTGATGTGAGAAATTTTTGTTACGTTTTTTCGATTAACGGCGGCAAAAATCTTGACACCAAACTAAAAACTAATAAGACAAAATGGACAGTTTATCATCTTTTTAGTTGGAACGCTGCAAAATGGTTGTCTTTCGGCGGTTTTGAAGCGGTTAATCTTGTGCGCAGAGACAGTCTAAACAACAGCCGTTTTGTGGATTTGCATTATATTAACCCGTTGATTTTCACGCGCCCCGTTGAATATTCGTTAGGCTCGCCCGACAACGAACTTATGGGTGTTTTCGGTAAGTTGAAATTTTTTAAGCAGACATTTTATGCTCAGGCGGTAATTGATGAGTTCAAAATCAAGGAAGTTAAAGCCGGCACGGGTTGGTGGGCAAACAAGTATGCTCTTCAAGCGGGCGTTAAAGGTTTTGTCTTGAACAACTTTTCGTATGTTTTGGAGGCTAATTATATTCGTCCGTATATGTATTCGCATGACGATGCAAATAATTCACATTCAATGTTTAATCAGCCGTATGCCAATCCTTACGGTGCTAATTTGAAAGAGTTTTTGGCGCAGTTGAAATATTTTTCAAAATTGTTTTCAGTCTCTCTTACTCTTGATTATGTTGAGCAAGGCAAAGATTTTGATAAATATTCTTACGGTGGCAACGTTTTGCGCTCCTACAACACCCGCCGCAGTGAGTATGATAATTTTGTTGGTCAGGGTAGCAATGTTAAGTTTATGAATCTTTCCGTCGATTTGAAATATCAGCCGCAATTTTTAAAAGGGTTGTGTCTGTTTTCTCAGGCGGGTAGTTTTGACGGCAACGCATTTTGTATGTTGGGCGTAAAAACTTCAAATATATTTTTTGACAATACGTTATAATTAAATACGTTATAATTAATAAAAACACTCTAAAATTATGTACAAAGACACTTTTATAACGCTCGGTAAAATTTTTTTTGCGGCGGCAACTTCTGCTGAATGTCCGGGGTTAGAAACTCATGTCAATGCTTTAAAAGAAATTTCGCAAAATTATCATAATTATAACGGCTGGTTCACCGAAAAATTCGTGAAAATGCAGTTGCTTTCGCTTGCTACAATGTTGAATGAAAACGATTTAACACGTTTTGAAGAAGTTTATTCTAAGGGCGTGGTTTCTGATAAAACGGTAAAAATAATTGCAGCGGGCAACATTCCGCTTGTTTGTTTTCACGATATTTTTTGTGTTTTGTTTTCGGGCAAAAAATGTGTCGTGAAATTTTCGCAAAAAGACAGACTTTTGCCGTTTGCGGTTATGGAAATTTTGAAGGCTCTTAATCCCGAATTAAAGGACAGATTTATTGAAGAAAAAGATGAACGTATTGCCTTTGATGCAATTATAGCGACCGGCAGTAACAATTCGAGCCGTTATTTCGACTATTATTTTTCAAAATATCCGCACATAATCCGTCGTAACAGAAATTCTGTTGCAGTTTTTTCCGGAAAAGAAACCGAAGAGGATTTAAAAAATATCGGCAAGGATATTTTTGCATATTATGGTCTTGGTTGCAGAAGCGTTTCAAAAATTTTTGTTCCTCAAAATTATGATTTTCAGGACTTTTTCAAACATATTGTTGAGTTTTCTGATGTTATCAATAACCCGAAATATGCTGACAATTACGATTATAACAAGGCTGTTTATTTGATGTCGGGGGCAAAATTGCTTGACAATAACTTTTTGCTTTTGAAAGAAGATTTGTCTTTGAGTTCGCCAATCGGTGTTCTGTTTTATGAACGCTATGACGATATTGAAAAACTGTCAGAAAAATTAGTTTTGTTAAGCAATGAAATTCAGTGTGTTGTCTCTAAAAGTGAAATTAAAGGTATAAAAACTGAAAGTTTTGGCGCGGCTCAAAATCCGAGTATTTTTGACTTTGCAGACGGTGTTGATACAATGAATTTTTTGAAAAGTATAATTTGAAAAATGTTAAAGGCTATTGAAAATAATATTTGGCTGAAAATCGGATTTTTTATAATCGTTTTGTTGACGGTTTATTATCTGAGGAATGTTTTGTTGCCTTTTGCGGTGGCGTTTATGATTGCTTACATTCTTAATCCTGTGGTCAATTTTTTTAATCGGTGGTTAAAAAAACGTTTTTTTTCAGTGGTTTTAACGCTTTTGATTGTTGTTGCTTTGCTTTTCGGTTTTTATGAATTGATTTTTCCGTCAATTTTTTCGGAGATAAGTTCGCTTTATACGACGCTTAAAGACAAGGCAGTTCAAGAGCAGTGGTCTGACAATATTCCCGCATTTGTGAGCGAATATATCAAAAATTTTTCAACGAATAAAACTATTGAAGAATTATTAACTAACGGTAATTTTTCAAAGGTTTTGGACAAAGTTTTGCCGAGAATAACGAACTTTTTTTCTGAAACTTTTAACTTTTTGTCAGGTATTTTCGGACTTGCGATTGTGATTTTGTACATTATCTTTATAATGAAAGATTATGACGAAATTTCTTCTGGGGCTTATAGAATGATTCCACCGAAATATAAGGAGCGTTTCAGGACTTTGATAAAACGTTTTCAAAAGGAGATGAGCAATTATTTGCGCGGACAACTACTTGTGGTATTGTGCGTTACGATTTTGTATTCAGTCGGGTTTTCTTTGATAGGATTGCCGATGGGCTTGACACTCGGCATTTTTGTCGGCATTCTTAATCTTGTGCCGTATTTGCAGATTGCCGGTTTTTTGCCTGCCTTTTTGTTGACGGTTATTAAATCCGTAGAAACAGGCTCGCCTTTATGGATTGCGGTTTTGATGACGGCGGCAGTTTTTGTAGTTGTGCAAATCATTCAGGATATGATACTTACGCCTTATATTATGGGCAAAAATACGGGATTGAATCCGGCGGTGATTTTGTTGTCGCTGAGTGTTTGGGGTAAGATTTTGGGCTTTTTGGGTCTTATTCTTGCAATTCCGTTTACGTGTCTTGTCATAACGTATTACAGCGAATATATCGCCAAACAAACTGAAAATAAAGAAATTGAACAACAAGAATGAAAACACTTATAGCAGTTATCGGTCCGACGGCATCGGGAAAGACGGACACCGCCGTCAAAATAGCACAATATCTTGATACTGAGATAATTTCGGCGGATTCGCGTCAGATTTTCAAAGAGATGACAATCGGAACTGCCGTGCCGGACAATAAGACGTTACAAAAAGTAAAACATCATTTTATCCAAACGCGTTCAGTAACGGAATATTACAACGCTTATATGTATGAGCAGGAAGTGATTTCTCTCTTGGAAAACGATATTTTTAAACGGAAAGACGTTGTTGTAATGTGCGGAGGTTCAATGCTTTATGTTGACGCTGTGGTTAACGGCATAGATTATGCGCCTGACAGGGACGTGAATTTGCGGGCAGAACTATGGAGACGTTTTTTCTCGGAAGGTCTTGAACCGTTGAAAGAAGAATTAAAGCGTTTAGACCCGAAATATTACGAAGAATGTGATTTAAAAAATCATGCGCGGGTGATTAAAGCCTTGGAAGTTTCGATTCAGACCGGCAAGCCTTATTCGAGTTTCAGGACGGGAGAAAAAAAACAGCGTGGTTTTCAGGTTTTAAGAATCGGGCTTAATTTTCCGCGTGAAATTCTGCACGAAAGAATTAACAAAAGGGTTGATTTGATGTTTGAAAGCGGACTTTTGCAGGAGGCGGAAACTTTACAAAAATATAAGTCTTTGATGCCGCTTAACACTGTGGGTTACAGAGAGTTGTTTGATTTTTTTGACGGTCTTACCGACTTAGAAACCGCCAAAGAATTAATCAAACGTAATACGAGGCGTTATGCGCGGAAACAAATAACTTGGTTCGGAAAAGAGATTCTTCATCAGTGGTTTAACCCTTTGGAAGACGAAGATAAAATAATGAAAAAAATTCAAGAGATATGAATTTCAGTATTATAATTCCGCTTTTCAATCGTCCGCAAGAAATTGACGAACTTTTGGAAAGCCTTACAAAACAGACAGAGAAAAACTTTGACGTAATTGTTGTTGAGGACGGCAGCGACGTTAAAGCGGAAAATATTATCGAAAAATATAAAGATGTTTTGGACGTAAAGTATTTTTTCAAGGACAATTCGGGGCCGGGAACAACGCGTAATTTCGGGGCTGAAAGGTCAGAAAAAGATTACTTTATTTTCTTTGACAGCGACTGCATTATTCCTGAAAATTACATGGAAATAGTCTCAAAACGTCTTGAAAATGAATATACTGACTGTTATGGCGGACCTGATGCTGCGATGTCTTCGTTTACTGACGTTCAAAAAGCGGTTAATTATTCGATGACCTCGGTTTTGAGTACGGGCGGCATAAGGGGCGGCAGCGAAAAGGCGGGAAAATTTCACCCGAGAAGTTTTAATATGGGTTTTTCGCGAGAAGTTTTTTCTAAGACGGGCGGCTATTCAAAAATGCGTTTCGGTGAGGATATTGATATGACACTCAGGATTTTAGAGAACGGTTTTTCCACACAACTTATAAAAGAAGCGTTTGTGTATCATAAGCGCAGAACGGATTTTAAAAAGTTTTTCCGACAAGTTTTCAATTCGGGTTGTGCGAGAATTAATCTTTATTTGCGACACAAAAATTCGCTTAAACTTGTGCATTTTCTGCCCTCGTGTTTTCTTTTGGGAAATGTTTTTTGCGTGTTAGCGGCATTGGTTTTAGGGATAATTTTCGGCTGGAAAATTTCTTTGCTTTGTCTTTTGCCGATAGTTTTGTTTTCTTGTTTGGTGTTTTGTGATTCGTTTCGTAAGAACTCTTTTAAAGTTGCATTGCTTTCTGTAAAAGCGGTTTACGTTCAACTTTTCGGCTACGGTTCAGGTTTTTTGAAGGCGGTTTGGCGGGGACTTGTCAGAAAAAAAGGCGATACAAGCGGATTTGTGAAGAATTTTTATAAATGAAAAAAAAACTTTCAAAAAAATTTTTTCATTTAAAAAAATGTTTTTTATATTTGCACTGACAGAACCCGCCACGCTACCCACTTGAACAGCGTCCCAGGGCGGGGCTTTTATTTCCTTTTAATTCAAGTGTTTTATGGAATATACCAAACGTTCATTAAGCATTTCGCAGCAAATCCAACAACTTAAAGACAGAGGTTTGATAATTGCAGACGACGATTTTGCTTCGAGAATATTGTCAAATGTAAGTTATTTCAGGCTTGCCAATTATATGAGAACGTGTGAAATAGACCTTGCAACTCACCAATTCAAACAAGGCACAACATTTGAGTCCATAATAAAGATGTACGATTTCGACACGGAATTAAGAAATTTGCTTTTCACCGCTATCCAAACGATTGAAATATCATTCAGAACCAAACTGATACATATTTTTTCGCAGACATACGGAGCGTTTTGGTATGTTGATATGAATTTGACAAATGATGGTCGGAAATTTTTAGAAAACCTTTCAGCGTTGGACAGGGAAATCAGCCGTTCAAAAGAAGACTTTATTAAAGAGCATTTCCAAAAATACGACAAGCCTGCGTTCCCGCCTGTGTGGAAATCACTTGAATTGGCGACATTCGGCATATTGTCAAAGTTTTATTTCAATTTTGCCGACATAAAACTCAAAAAGCAGATAGCAAGAGAATTGGGTTTGCCTCAGCATTTGATTTTAGAAAGTTGGATAACGACAATATCGGCTATGCGCAATTACTGCGCACATCATTCACGAATTTGGAACAGAAGTTTTCCGTCCGTTCCCGAATTGCCTAAAAATTTGAAAAACAGTTGGATTACAGATTTCAGTTTTCCAACGAATAAAGTTTATGCCCAAATTGTCATCATAGCATATTTGCAAAATGTCATAAAAGATGGCGACACATTCACAAAAGGTGTAATGAGTTTAATGAAGAATTATACGACAATAGATCCATTCGCTATGGGCTTTCCAAAGTGTTGGCAAACAGAGCCGATGTGGAGCATATAACGATTACTTCGTCAGGAATGAAGGAAGGTAACAATGAAGCATATATGGATATTTTATCATATTTAAAAAAAACTTTCAAAAAAAATTTTTCATTTAAAAAAATGTTTTTTATATTTGGAGCGTAGAAAAATTTATTAAAACCATCGATAATGAGTGATTTCAATCTTATAGCGAATTCCGGTATTCAGTTTCATTCGCTGAAAATTAATCTCGGCTTAAAGTCCGAGGCGATGAAAGCAAATGCCGATTTTTACGAAAAAATTGAAGAAGATATTGAGGGAAACAAAGAGATTCAGTTTGTTTTTCCTTATTACCACGAGAAACTTCAAAAATATATAGAACTGACGGACGAAATCCGAAAAGTTGCAACTGATACGGCTACGGGGCAAATCGAAGAATCCCGTATCCCGCAATCCCTTATCAAACCTATTCCTGAACATAAAATTATTACCGTCAGGGCAAGGGAAGCCGTTGAAAGTTACGAAGGTATTTGGATTCCGATTCCGTATTTAAGGAAAAGTTATGACGGAAAGAAGTTTCAGCAGGGACCCGAAACATGGGCTATGATGTGGCTCAGCAGAATTTCCGGCACTGACGACGAAAGCGAGTTTACGCACAATGTCGTTTTGGCTTTTGACACGCGGTGCGAGGACAATGCCGAGGCTTATCTTACGCCGACGGTAAAAGATGCTGAAAATTCTATTTTTGAATGTGCCGTCTCTTCTGACGATAATTTCTTTTTCTGCGCCCGTCCTTGGGTTCAGGAATGGTTGAAAACCGAGTTCGACAAAAAACGCGCCGCCCTCGGAAAACATGACGAAGATTATACTTTTCTTCACACTTCTTTTTATTTGACGATGTTGAAAGTTTTGGGCAAAGCCGATACTTTCCCGAAACTTACCCTTCATACTAATAAGGTGGGTATTGACGTTGACTTAATTCTTGATGTGGGCAACTCCCGCACTACGGGTATCTTGGTTGAGTCTATCAAGACGGGTCAGCCGTTTGAGTTCACCGATGCTATCCCGCTCGAAATCAGAGATATGACTTATCCCGACAGAATTTATTCAGACCCGTTTGATATGAGAGTGGCTTTTGTTAAAACCACCCTCGGAAACGAATCTCAGTTTATTCTCTCCGGCAACCCGAAAGCCTTTGCATGGCCTTCATTGGTTCGTATCGGTCGTGAGGCTCAACGTCTTACGGTTTTGAACTCGTCAGACAATTCTAACTCGGTGATGTCAAGTCCGAAACGTTATCTTTGGGATACCGAAAAGCGGCTTTTCCCGTGGACGTATATTTCTAAGGTTGACGAAAGGTTCGCAAAACCGGCACTTTACGGTATCGCAGAACTTTTTACTGAGGACGGAAAATTCTTGGAGTTTGAGCGCGAAAAAGCTGCACAAGACCCCGAAATGAAAACTCCTATTCCTGCAATGAACCCGTATTTTTCGAGGTCATCGTTGATGACTTTTGCTTTCAGTGAAATTTTCATGCAGGCAATCACATACGTTAACAGTTACGGTTTCCGTAAACGTCAGGGACAAGAAAACCTGCCGCGAAAACTTAAACGTATCGTAATCACTTGTCCGACAGCGATGTTGCAGACCGAGCAGATTATTCTCCGCGAACACGCAAAAGAGGCGATTACGGCTTTGAAAGCATATTTCGGCAAGAGTTTCATTGATGACAATCTTACGATTATTCCCGACCCTGACGACATTCGCCGCGACGAAGATAAGCGTGAGGATTGGAATTATGACGAGGCGACTTGTAATCAGTTGGCGTTTGTTTACGGCGAAATCAAAGACCGCTTTATGAACAATGCGGCACTTTATATAAATACTGTCGGAAAACTCCGTCAGGATACCGTTAATCAGTCTCAACCGGCGGTAACTATTGCGAGCGTTGACATCGGCGGCGGTACAACTGACTTAATGATTGCTTCTTATCAGGCTAACCCTGACGCAAATATTTCAGTGTTAACGCCTTCGCCTATGTTTTGGGAGGGCTTTAATCTTGCCGGCGATGACATTTTGAAGCGCGTTATAGAGCGTATTGTTTTGCCGACGATAAAACTTTATGCTGACAAATGCGGTGCAAGAAATTCTATTAACGTGATGAACTTCTTGTTCGGACCGTACCTCGGCAAGACAACTGCTAAGGACAAACTAATGAAAAAACAGTTTGCAATGCAGATTGCCGTTCCTATCGGTACTGACGTTTTGCAGCACACCTCAGAGGAGCGTCCGAGCGAAAAACGCAGTTTTGAAAGTTTCTTCGTTAACTATCCGCACCCGAATGCGCAGTTAATCGAGTATATTAATAATGTGTTCAGAGAGGACGGAGCGGAAAATTTCGACCTCGAAAAAGTTGTTTGGACACTTGATGTTGACGGTACTGACAAGGTTGTAAAAGACGTTGTCGAAAAGATGATTGGCGACCTTTGCGGCATTGTTTCGCAGTACGAATGTGATTACGTATTGTTGTCGGGACGTCCGAGCCAGTTGCCAGTCGTAAGGGATTTGTTCTTGAAATATTTGCCCGTAACGCCTGACAGAGTTGTTCAACTTGGACATTACAGAATCGGTACGTGGTATCCGTTTGCAGAAGGCACGGGCGTTATCAAAGACCCGAAAACTTGCGTGGCAGTCGGTGCGACGGTGGCGTTAATGGCTGGAAAATTGAGGCGTTTGGACGATTTCACAATCGACACTTCGCTTTTGAAAAAGAATTTCTGCTCGACGGCAGACTACATCGGCGAATACGATGCTAACAAAGCACGTTTGAAAGAAGTCTTCCTCGATCCCGATACGGATTCAAAGAATATAAAATTCTTCGGACACATGATGCTCGGTATGAGGCAGATGCCGACGGACGATTGGATTTCGGCACCGATGTTCAAACTCGTTTATGCTTCTCAGCAGGCGGCGCAGAGTTTGAAAGACAGAGAGCCGTTAACGTTTGATTTGGAAAGAAATCCGAGAAACAAAGAGGCAATGAAACCGCTGAGAAACGTTATGGACAGAGAAGGCAAAAAGGTTGCGGCAGAAAACCTCAAACTTACGATGCAGTCTTTGGCTGACGAACACGGTTATTGGATGGATTCAGGTATCTTCTTAATTCAACTTTTTGATAATTAGAGATTATGGCGAAACTAAGTTTATCGGTACAGGGCGGTAATGACGGCTCTGAGCAGAGCGGAGCGCAGCAGACTTCAAAACTTTCTTTGACGAAAAAAGTCGTTCATGAAGAAAGTCAGGAAGGTGCAGGCTCGGTGTCGGCATCGTTGTCGCAAAAGTTTGAAACTGAAAAAGTTGCAGCCGACCCTATTGTGCAGTCTCAGGCGGTTTCTTCTTGGTTGGTAGAAAAATTCGGTTCCGAGGTTTTTGACGAGTTAATCAATAACCCGAATTTGCAAATGCCATACACGGAGGAAAATCTCAGCACTGAAAAATGGCTTGAACGGGTTATTAAAACTTTGTTTTCGCAGGAGACGATTTTGAAAATTTCGTCAAAACTTTCTTCACAAAGTGTTGACAGCGGCGAAATTGACAAAATTGTTGCCGAAAAATTGTCAGAAAAAACGTCAAAATATAACGACAAGTTTCAGCAAATGCGCTCTCAGATGGAGGAAATCGAAGGCGAAAAAGCCGCCGTTGAAGCGCAACTCAACAAAGCGATACCGTTGAAGAAGTTTATTGATGTCAACTTTAAAAATCCTGACGGCGAAACAGAGGCGCAAAAGCGTATCCGTCAGACAATTAACGAGGCGGCAGAACAGTCGCGCGACGAAACGGTTTCGGTTTTTGTTATGAAATTTGCCAAAGGTTTTTCGGCTCTGAATTACGTTTTGAATAGAACCACGGAAGGTTCGGAAAAAGACAGGTTGGAGATTGTTTATCCTGCTTTGACGGACTTATTGACGTGTGTTTCAGGTTGTTATATTTCGGAAAGGAGAACCTTGTTAGACCTTGTCGCAAAGCATTGCAACGAATTTTTTACTGAATACGATTTTATATCTCCTGAGCAGACGTTGAACGTTGACCCCGATATTCATAACGCTTCGGGTGCGGGCAACGGCAGCATAAAGGAAGGCAGTTCGTTTGCGGTTGTCAGAAGAGACACCAAAAAAACTGTCAAATACGCAGATATTAAACTTTAATTAAAACTAAACAAAAATGGCACAGAGCCCGGAAACATCGCTTTTGATACAGCAGTGTACGAAAGTAAAACAGGTAATAGAAGACAGTATGAAGTGGGTAACGGCGAATGTTGAAAAGGACAAACGCGCGGTTACGATATATAATTTAAAGAAACTCAGACGAGAGGCAAACCGTTATGAAAATGCGTTGCCCCGCCGTCCCTCGATTGCCATTTTCGGGCAAAGTCAGGTTGGAAAATCGTATTTGGTTTCTAACTTGGCGAAAACCCCTGAGGCACAATCACTTTTTGTGAAAGTTCCTGATACGGGCGAGGACGTTGACTTTATCGCTTCGATTAACCCTCCGGGAGGCGGAAAAGAGGCGACGGGTTTGGTATCGAGGTTTACGACCGAGAGTAACTGGCAGGCGGGTCAAAAGCCGTACTTGTTGAGGTTGTTTTCGCAGGCTGACGTCGTTAAAATCATAGCAAACGGTTATCTCTCTGATATAACGCAATATACGTATACGGTCAACAGGGCTGAAATTCAGAAGATGATTCAGACTTTGCAAGCGGGCAAACAGGGTTCTGTATGTCCGGGCTTTACTGAGGACGACGTTTACGATTTGAAAGATTATTGTAATAATAATTTCCGTGATAGTTTCATTATCAAGGACTTAAATAATATAAATTTCTGGGACGACATTGCGGGCGTTGTGCCGTACATTGATTCGACGCAGCGTTGGCAGGTCTTTGAAATTCTTTGGGGCAAACAGCCTTTCTTTACGGCGTTGTTCAAACAATTGTCTGACGGCTTAAAGCAGTTGAACTTTTTGTCGGAGGTCAGAACAGAACTTTCGGCTTTGACACCTCAGCAGGACACGATTTTGGACGTTGAAAGGTTGCGTGAACTTTACAAAGAGAAGAAAAAACCGCCCGTAAATTGTTATGACGGCGGCACTTTGATTGCGACTTTGGACAGAAGTGTTTTGTCGGCACTCACGGCAGAAGTTGTTTTGCCGCTGAGCGATTCAACGGCTCAGAATCCGAAGCGTGCGTTTTTGAAAGATGCTGACGTTTTGGACTTTCCGGGTGCGCGTTCGAGACAGCAGATTCCCGAAATCACTTTTGAATCCAAGGACGATAACGATAAGTTGTTAGTTTTCTTGCGTGGAAAGATTGCGTTTTTGTTCAACCGTTATAATTTCAATTATGAGATTTCTACGTTGCTTTTCTGTATGGACGACAAGCAGCCTGAGGTTACGGATTTGGGCAAATTCCTTTACGAGTGGATTCGCAACACTCACGGCGGCTCACCTGAAAAGCGTGCTGAAAGGGAACGTCAGTTAGCGTTATTGGTTCAGCAAAACAGTATCGCGAAGTTGATACCTTTGTTGGTTGTCTTTACAAAATTCAATATAGAGTTGGCGGGCAATCCTGCGACTGACATTCCGGGCAAACTTGAAACTCACAATGCTAAATGGACGGCTCGTATTGGTGCAAACTTCCGTGACCAAATGGGCTTTTCGGTTGGTGACTTGTGGATTCAGAATTGGGACAACAACGGCGCGTTCAAGAATTTGTTTCCGCTTAGAGACCCGAAATGGTCGAAATCGTTTTTCGAGGGCATGGACACTGACGGCAAAGAAACGCAGTTGCGACCGGAGTATGTTCAGAAATTCGAGGATATGAAAAATTCATGGGTTAATCACCCTGATGTTGTGGCACACGTTCACAATCCGTTGGAATGTTGGACTGAATTTACTTCGCCGAATAAGTCGGGTATTGACTACATTATTAAATATATGACCCCGACTTGCGACCCTGTGATTAAGCGTCAGCAGATAAAGACGGGTATTGACGGTTTGAAAGCGCAGTTATATGACACATTGTCAGCGTTTTATCAGGGCGGCAACATTGACGACAAGTTGAAGAAAGCGAAAGTTTCGGCTGCACAAGTGTTTATGTCGTTGATGAAGATGCAGAAAGACAAGAACACTTTCGGTAATTTTGTTGACTATTTGACGATAACTGACGATTTGTCATGGAAGATATATTTTGACCTGATGATGAACAAGCAGGTTGAGACTTCTGACACGCCTGCACCTCAGCCGAGTACATCGGGCAACACCGTTGACTTGGATTTGATAGAGATGTTAGGGCAGTTTATTTCGATAGACAAGGACGAGAGTGCGCAGTCGATTTTGCAGAAACTTCGGGACTTCTTTGACTTACAGTCGGACGACGAGTTGAAAGCGGTTTTAGCGGAGTCGGGCATTGACATTCAGAAACTTCTTGACTTGAAGGATCAGAAGGAGAAAGTCGGCGGCGACTTGAATGACCGTGCGTTCTTGTTTGCGGAGAATTTGTTGAGCCGTTGGCTTGAATACATTGAAGCGATTAAGCAGGACGATGTTTTGTTCTCTCTTGGCATGAACAAGAAGACGGCAGACCTGATAATCAACGAGTTGAACCGTAGTAAGAACCGTGTCAACTTGAAAAAAGTTATTGCAGATGCTGTCAGGGAGCATGTTAATACGTTCCAGTTGACGAGCAATATAGATATAGTAGCGCGGATTTCAGCGATATTGATAAATAAGTTTGTAAATTCTTTGGGTTGGGATTTTGTACCTGTTTCCGAACGGCCGAAAGTAAAACCGACAGATTCGACAACGGTTTTTGCGCCGAGGGTAGTAAGAGCACCTCAGAAGAAGGATTTGAAATTGTCAATAGATTTTCCGGGTGAAAGATTTTTCAACGAATGGGCAGCAGGTCTTCGTTCGTCGTTTGAAGCAAACGTTTATTACGAAGAAGGCGTAAAAGATGCCGCCAAAGCCGAAGCCGATGCAAAACTCGGTGTGATTTTGGATCAGTTGAAATAGGAATAACGAATTTTGTTTACATAACTGGGGGTTTTTATCGCTACGCGACAACACCCCCGGTTATTGTTGTATCGCCCTTTCAGGGCTATAATGTGAAATATCGGTTTTTTATACCGATTTGATAACTAAAAATAATCTTTATATTTCGCATTAGTAATCGAAGCGTTCCGAAATATTCGATTCTAAGCGGGATATAAATTAAAATATACGACATACTTTTTTGACGTTTTTGTTCCGAAAAAAGTCTTTAAAAAGTAAAGTTTTGTTTACCGCTTATGGAGTTTTTCTATAGGCTCTTGGTGTTTTGTGTCTATGGTAACGTATTTTTTACATCTGAGTTGAAAATTTCTGAAAAAATATTAATAAAAATTTTCTGCTAACTTGTTGATTTTTAAAAAAGTAAAAAATATCTTAATTTTTTAACAAAATAATCACTTTTTTTTCTTTGTGCAATGCAACAAAATTATTAATTTTATGGTCTAAATAGTGGGTGGACTATACTAAAACGCCCTCAAATTACGTTATGTAATTGAGATAAAGACTGTAAAAGTCAAATATTATTAACTTAAAGTTAATTACAATGAACTATCATTCTAAATTCAACCATACTATGTATAAGTTAGTATCCAAGAAAGTTGCGGTACATTTATTCACCGTGCTTTCAATTTTGTTTATTATCCAAACTAATGCTTGGGGTCAGGTAAAAGTCAATGGGACAACGTATAATCAAAGCGGTAACACTGCTGAGGTTTGCGGTTTCGGTACAGGCGAAAATGGCTTTTTTGTGTCGTTTACTCAACCTAACGGTGCTAGCGGAGATAAAGTAACAATTTCTGGTAGCGGTTTGCAGATGAAAATTGGTAATCAATGGGGTGCTTGGGGTAATACGGTATCAAGTGGTACAATTGATGATGCCGCGTCTGTATGGGTTAAAGGTTCTGCAGGTGCAAGTGGTACATTGACGTATACTACTACTGCAAATGGTTCAACTTATACATTTTCTGTTATTATTAAGAATGTGCAGCCTTCGTTGACACTTACATCTGTGCCTGATAATGGTATTAGTTGTAATGGTTCAAAGGTGCAGTTGGATGCTAATATCGGTGGTATAGGTACAACCCAAATATCATGGGATGGTGGTACTACTTTTACAAATTCTAATGGAGCCTCTAATAAAATTGATGTTACAGAGTCAAAAGAGGTTGTTGTAGTAGTAAGAAGTGCGAATAATACTTCTTGTACTGTACAGAAGAGTAAGGCTATTACGGTTGTTAATTTGAATGATGAGAAAGTTAAAGGTGTAGATATGGCGGCAACGGTATGTGATGCTTCCACTGTAGAATTGGGACGTCCTGAGTTGCCTACTGGAGTAACAGGTCAATGGTCTGCTACTAATGGAGGTGCTGTTGCTAATCCTAATTCTAATGTAACAAAAGTTTCAAAACTTAATAGTGGAGAGACTGTATTTACATGGACTGTAAGTGCTGCTGGATGTGAGTCTATGTCTTCTAAGTATACTGTTACAAATCAAGCACCTGCTGATGCAAGAAATATAGATGATGTTTATGTTTGTCCGGGTGATAATTCTAAAAGTATAGGTAGTTTTACTTCCGGTGCTACTTTTACTCCTACCGGAATTATTGGTAATGATGGTGCAATTACTGTTTCACAATTACAAGACGGTGCTAATCCTATTACTGCAACTTATGCTGCTGTCAGCGGTTCTTCTTGTCCGGCAATAACAAAGACATTTACGATATATAATTTAAAAAAGCCGACTATTACTCCTAATACTGAAACCCTAGTTTGCGGTAATGATGCTGTCAGTATTACGGCGTCTCCCGATCCTGCTGCTTATCCAGCGGGTACTCGTGCTTATTGGTCTTCGGACTATGTTGACGATAAAGAAAATTATCAGTCTTTTATAAAAGTACCCTCAGGAGAAAGTGTAAGTTTGAAATGGAATGTAGAATTTCCTTCGGGTACTTGTCCGAATACAAGTTCGGATGCTGTTACAATAAAAAATAGTGCGCCGAGTATATCTTTGTCTGCAACAGGTGCAACATTGAATGACGGGAAAATTGAGTTGTGCAAGTCTCCTACAAGTAGCATTGTTATTACTGCCAATGTAACACCTACTACTGCTGGTACTGTTACTTGGGGTGCAACGGGAGTTTCTTCTACTTCCAACGGTAATACATTGACCATATCTTCTGTACCTGCCGGTTCGCATACTATCACAGCGACACTTTCTGCAAGTGGTACTTGTCCCGAAGTTAAAAAGGAAATCGAAATCAGTAATAATTCTTTTACAGTGAATGCTGATCAGACGATTGACGATAATTGTAAGGATTATTTTACTCCTAACAATGTTACGCCGTTGCCGGTTGGTGCTACGGGTAAGTGGTTGTTGTCCGGTACTATTACAGCCGATGATCCTAATTCTCCTAACACCACTTTGCGTAATATACCTAATGGTATTTCTACGGTGAAGTGGCAAATTACCAAAGGTACATGTCCGGTTGTAGAACAGTCTTTTAAGATTACAACAAATATTCCTATTGCTGATCTCGGTAAGGATAGAATAGTTTGCAACGACGAAAATGCAACAATTAAGATTGATGCTTCTTCTTTTTCTGCAAATACTAATATTACATGGTCTTTGCTTCAAGAGAATTTTGAAGCAGAAAATATTACCTCTTCTGATAATATAGAATGTACTGTTAAATTAAATCCGGGTCAAAATACTGTCAGTGTCGTAGTTACTACGGACGGTGGTTGTGTTGCAACTGATGATATTGTAATTTATAAGTTGTTTGCAGAGGCTAAGGCTGACAGAGATTTTGTTTGCGGTTCTGATGAGGAGAGTAGTGTAATCGGACTTACCGCTAACGATGTTTCTAAATTCCCGGACGGTGTCTCTGCTGTATGGAGTGCAAGCGGAACGTCTATCGCAAATCCTTCTAATTTTAAAACTACCGCTACAATGACAGGAGACCAAGCCGTGTTTACATGGACGGTTACCGGACCTAATGGTTGTAAGGTTTCTGCAAAAACGGATCCTGTAAAAAAATTGGAACTTAATTTAACTGCTAACGAGGTGTGTGCCGATGGGGAAGGCGAAGCAACCATTACTGTTAACGGGGCAAATTTCACGAGCGGTGTTTCCGGTTTTTGGTCAAATGGCGGTGAGAGTACGAATATTGTTGATGAAACTGCAACATCAACAAAAGTTACAAATTTGGTTCCCGGTGTTAATAAGTTTAAATACCAGATTACTGTAGAACTTGAAGACGGTACTAATAAAACGTGTCATGATGAAGTTGAAACTCAAGTCGTTTACGTAACAGCCACTGCCAATGCTTCTACCGATGCTGTTTGTAACGAAAAAGAAATAGTAAACTTAGAAGGTAATAGTGCAAGTCCGGCTACCGGTATGTGGAAAAGTCAGACTGCCGCAGGCGGAAGTATAGAAGTTGCTGATCCGAGCAGTTATAAAACAACTGCACATCTCTCTCAGACTTCAACAGCCAAGAACACTATTATATGGCGTAACGAATACACAACTGACGGCGGGATGTTGTGCTATGCAGAAGCACCCGTAACTATCGAAAACTGGGCAGTGGATGCTGGCGCAGGTGATGACGACGAAATTTGCGTTGATCCTGAAGACGCTGACGACCCTTCTAAAAACAATTACACGCTGAAAGCGACTAAGTTGAATAAGACTACGCCTGCCACGGTCGGTTATTGGACACATAGTGGTAGCGCAGTTCTTAACGGCAATGTTAGTAGTGAAACTCTTGCAGTTACGAATTTGCAACCCGGCGGAAATACTTTTGTTTGGAACGTGTACAGAACCGACGGTACAAAAATCTGTAAAGCCTACGACGAGGTTACAATCTACAATTCAAGAGTAGAACAGGCAGAAGCCGGTGAAGACATCTTTGTGTGTGAAGAAACTTTTGATGCAAACGGTAAACCTCGTACACATCTTGATGGTAACAAATCAAACAACGGTACTGGTCATTGGGAGTTGGTAACTGGTCATGCGTCTTTTATATCAGATTCAAATGCAAACCAAACTGTTTACTCATGGGAGACTGAAACAACTTATGAAGGTGTTCCATATGTTGTAACTACTACAATATCAGTTGATGAAAATGGAAATGTTGTTTCTGAAAATTCAGTTGCTTACACACTGGTTGATTATCCAGTGTTGGTTCCGTATCAGGAAACAATGGCTGTAACCAAAGCGTATGTTGGACCATCTTGGCCTGTGAAAGAAGAAGATGATGAGGAAATTAACATAGAATATACATATAAAAATGAATCAGACAACTATGCCAGCATTATCGATGATGTCATTAATAGTCTTGATGAAAAAGTTGCGCAAGATGGAGAGTCATCAAGAACGTCTACGGATTTAAACTCTACTACAAGACTTACTGTCTACACTACAATTATTGATGACGGTAGTGGTGTTTGGTATGAGTTGAAACAAGAAGTTTTAACTTTCTATGCAACTGGTGCAATTGGTGTGTATGAAGTTACTAATAGCCGTTCGGAGACTCGTACTTATATTTACCATTCCAATAGAGTGACAAGTCGTATAGAAAAAGAGTGGATTACAGATCCTATATTACGTTCGAAGGTTGCTGAGTCTGTAGGAAAGCCATATCTTAAAACAGGAACAGGTGTTACAACTGCTGATGGGTGGACTTTATTAGACGGTTATCCTCAGATAACTGCCGTAGAAGTTCCCGACCCTCGTACAGGTATCAAAGATTTACAGAAAGGTCTTAATGTCTTCAAGTGGAAAATCACTAAAGGTGTTTTGAAAGAAGATTTTTGTACGTCTGAAGATTTAGTCAATGTATACTATACTCCAGTTGAAGTCGACGCAGGTGATATACAGAAGTTATGTTCTGATGTAACAACTTTGCAACCTGACGTTGATATTACCGCATATCAAAATATGACTGGTACAACAGCGGAGTGGAAATTGCTTTGGACTACAGAAGAAGGTGTTACTATTTCTGATCCAACAGTAAAACAACCTACTGTCAGTGATTTGAAATGTGGAAAAAATGTTTTCACTTTAACTGCTACTATTGAAGTATCGCAGGATGGTGAGGTAAAAAAAGTTTGTTCAAATTCTGACGAAGTCGTTATTTGGAACGATGAAGTTGGTGAGGTTGAGGCTTGTGAAGATATTGTAACTTGCGGAAGACTTATAACAGACCCTGACAAAAAGAAAGGCTATTATGTAGGTGAAGCAGATTTGTGTGCAACAAGCATATCTACTTGTAGAGATGCTGCCGACTTGACTGGTTTTTGGACTACTGTTCAGGGGTCGGGGTCTGTAGAAAATTCTACAAGTGCTGTTACCTCTGTTACTAATCTTCAACGTAGTGCAATCCAAAGTTATTCCGACTATTGGCAAGAACAACAATATAGTTCTTCCAATCAGTTCCAGTGGACTGTGACTTATACTAATCCTGAAACTAATCACGAGTGTCGTGCTTCAGATATAGTGGAGGTTTATTGGATTGCTCCTAACGATGCTGATGCTGGTGATGATGTTCAAGCATGTAATAATAATATTGACCTTTATGCAAAAGATGAAGGTTCGGGAGCGGCTTTGAGTTGGTGGACATCTTCTTCTGCTAATTCCAATAATGATGGTAATACTTACACTAATCCATTTTGGGGAACAGAAGAACCTGCATCGGTTGTGAAAGCTGAAAGTTATGAAAACAAAAATATTAGCGAACTTGATGA
>JAFPZK010000050.1 GCA_017417315.1 Bacteroidales bacterium | reverse complement strand
CTCAAAATCGTCAAATTCAAGCAGTTGGTCTGATTCGGAAGATACATAATCTTGACAGAAAATTTCCAACAACTGTTCAACTTTGGTTTTCGCGTTACGTTTCAAATATGGAATCTGAACAATTATCGTGTCATGTGTAAGCCCTCGGAAAAAACGTGTTTTCATAACCTCCGAAACTTGCTCATTTTCAATACCGCGAGGATTCGGACGGTTATAAATAACGGGTTTTTGAATGTTGATTTCTTGAAACGGATGTCCTAAAATGTAAATCGCAATTATATGTAATGGGATATGTTTTTCAACTTCAACTTGTTCTACTTTTCCGGTTTCTTTATTTTTGCGCCATGTCTTAACCATCTCTGTATCAGTCTTTTTTACGTCAGAATACTGCTGACCGAGATATGTACGGAAACGCATAATTTCGGTGTCAAGATACGACTTTTGAAGTTCAATAGTTACGAGTTCGGTTTCGCTGGTTTTCTTGTCTCTCACTTTTGCAGAAAAATCAAGACGCAAAATCCTAACGCCGCTTTTCTCTTCAATAACTGCGACATCATTAGTCAGAACTTCAAGTTTAAGTATCTCTTTATCAAGAAGATTTTCAAGCAAAACGGTAGCAGCCCGCTCGTTTTGCATCATATATTTGAATGCCGAATCATAAATCGGATTTGCAATTAATTGTGCCATAACAAAGTATATTTTTTCGCAAAAGTAATGAAAATTTTTACAAAACTGCTACTTTTTTTGTACATTCATAACAAAAAAATTAAATTTGCAGCAAATTATAAAGAATATTATGAAGACATTTATTACAGAAAGTTTTTTATTAAAATCTCATCTTGCGGAAGAACTTTTCCGCGAAAACGCAAAAACGATGCCGGTAATTGATTACCATTCGCATTTGATTCCTGCTCAAATTGCTGAAAATAAGCGTTTTGAAAATTTAACGCAGATTTGGCTTTACGGCGACCACTACAAATGGCGTGCAATGCGTGCCGCCGGTATTGACGAAAAGTTTATAACGGGCAAAGGTAGCGACAGAGAAAAATTCTCGGCATGGGCTAAAACCGTTCCTCAAACCCTCAGAAATCCGCTTTACCACTGGACACATCTCGAACTTTTGCGCTATTTCGGCGTTGACGACCTTTTATGTCCCGAAACCGCAGACCAAATTTTCGACAAAACGGCAGATATGCTTCAAAACGGCGATTACAGAGTTTGGGACTTGCTCAAAAAAATGAATGTTGAGACTCTTTGCACGACCGACGACCCCGTTGACAGTCTTGAATATCACGCACAAATACGTCAAAACGGCTGTCCCGTAAAAGTGCTTCCGACTTGGCGTCCCGACAAAGCCTCCGCAGCAGGCAATCCTAAAACTTATAATGCTTATCTTGACAAATTGTCAGCGGTTTCTAATATTGACATTAATAGTTTTGACAAACTGTTTGAGGCTTTGGACTCTCGGATTGAACATTTTGCTCAAAACGGTTGCCGCCTTGCGGACTTTGGTCTTGACAATCTTTACAGCGAGAGTTTCACTGACGGCGAAATCAATACGATTTTTCAAAAAGTCCGTTCTAATAACGAATTGACGGCTTTGGAATTGAAAAAATATCAGTCAGCGTGTCTTTACAGATTTGCGTTGCAGGTACATAAAAAAGGTTGGGTTCAGCAGTTTCATGCCGGACCCGTCAGGAACAACAATTCAAGACTGTTGAAAGAACTCGGACCCGACACGGGTTTTGATTCGATAGGCGACTTTTCGCAGGCACAACAGATGAGCCGTTTTCTTGACAAACTCGACTCCACAAACTCTCTTGCAAAAACCATTCTTTATAATATCAATCCTGCTGATAATGAAGTTTTTGCGACGATGATTGGTAATTTTCAGGACGGCAGTGTTCCGGGCAAAATGCAATGGGGTTCGGCTTGGTGGTTTCTTGACCAAAAAGACGGCATTGAAAAACAGATTAACTGTTTGAGCAATCACGGACTTCTCAGCCGTTTTGTCGGCATGTTGACCGACAGCAGGAGTTTCCTTTCATATCCGAGACATGAATATTTCAGAAGGATTCTTTGTAATATTTTTGCGACGGACATTCTTAACGGCGAACTACCGAACGATACCGCTTTAATCGGTCAGGTGATTAAAGATATTTGCTATTTCAATGCAAAGAATTATTTTAATTTTTAAAACAAGGGCTGTCTAAAAAGGTGGAGCGTTAGACAGCCTCTTTTTTTATATACTTTCTTTTATTGTTTTTGATTGTATAATTCTATCGTCTTCATATGATTTTTTGTTGATTTTGCATAAATATTTTTTTAGTTCATCTTCATTGATATTTCCTTTGGAACTACGTACATTAGGAACTTTTGAACCGACAATGCGAGCATTTACACGATTAATTTTTATATGCCTTTGTTCTATCAAAATCTTTATCGTGCTTATAATTTGTTCAATAGCATGCGCTATATCACTACCTTTTAATTCAATCAAGAACAAAATGTCATCTTCGGTATATATTCCATAATCGCATTTTAAATGACCCTTTTTTAGAGATTTAATTAGATTTTTATCTATTTTATATACAACTATTTCTTTTTCACTTTGATTCTCAAGAATATATTGTATCTTTGGATGCTTTTCATCGTTCATAGAAATTTTTTTCTTGTTGTCATGTGATTCAATGTAAGTTTGATCTTTTTGAGATACAAGTGCATAATCACCTTGTTCATTAATACAATAATCGCCATTATACTCTTTGAAAAAAGAATATTGATTTGTTGCAATTATTTTGAATTGCGTTGTTTGTTTTATTTTATTTTGTTTTTTAGTCATCGTATTTAATGTCAAGAATTCTTGAGTATTCGTTGTTTATTTCAGTTGACACTTCGTCAATAAGTTCTGCTTTTATTTCTCCAAGTTCGTTATCAATGATATTTTCAGCAACTCCATTTTTGAGAATGTATGCTGCAACCCTTTCTGTCGATAGCCAAAGTTCTTTTGAAATTATATCATCAACCTTCTTAGCATTTTTTTTACCTATTTTTGCTGCAAAAATAAGATTATTAATAACAGTTAGTGTATAAGGACTATGAGTTGTAAGAATAAGATTATTATTCTCATTATTGTTAAGCATTAAAACTAATAATTGAATTGTTGCTTTTTGTGCCTCAGGGAATAAATGAACCTCTGGTTCTTCCACAATTCTAAAAATTTTGTTATTTTGGAAAATGCACAAAAAAGAGTCCTGTAAAATACGTATAGCCTCTTGTTGACCAGATGAAGCATCTTTTAAATACACCCTACTGCCATCTGAATGTTGTATATATTCTCCAAAATTTGAATCTGAAGAATACTGTCCTTTTAATACTTGATTAACTAATTCGTATGCCAAAGATAAACGGTCTTTGTTATCTGATTGATGTATCATACCGTCGAAATCTCCATAACTTCTGTACCAAGACTTCATTCTCTTTACACGCTCCATAAAATAAAGCATTAGTGTTTCGTCAATAGTTTGTTCTTTACTTGAAAAAATACGTTTTCCCTGCTCTGTTAACTGCTTTTCTAAATGCTGTTGGAACAAATCTTCAAAAGTTTCACTATATCCGACGGTGGCATTGCGCCCTGCTATTATGAAGAGTTCGTCGTTATGTTTATTATCAAATATAGAATATATTAAATCATTAAAAACATGCAACTTATTCAGTTGTAATTCTTGTAAAGCAACACGCTGCGCAACATTAACTCTCATTTCTAATCCTTCCAAATCATTTTTTAATTGAATTAAATCGTTTTTAACTTTAAATAATTCATTTACAATGTTTTGAGCAATGAATTTTTTAGAAAAATGAGCATACAATTTTTTTTCTTGTGTGAGAGTAAGAGTAAGATTTTTATCTTCTGCATAATAATATATTATTTGAAAATCTATATAAAGATGTTTTGTCGAGCCAAATAAATCATAAAATTTATTTCTGATTGGTATTAATAAATCAGAAGTCATATCGAATTTCGCATCTTGTGATTGATAATATTTAAGATAAAAATCAGTTGGTATTGTTTCAAAAAAATATATTAATTTGGCAATAGTACTTTTGCCGCTTGCTTGTTCTCCTATGAATACGAGTAGCGGTTTTATTTCTATTACAGCATGTTTTATTGGTCCGAAATTATGTATTTCTATTTTTCGCATATTTATTTTTATATTTAACGCTACAAATATATGTAATTTTTTTTATGGACAAACTCTAAATTGTAAAAATATCACACGGATTTATGTATAAAAAATCCGTGTGATATTTTTTTTTATACAAACTTCAACAAATCCTTTCCTATATCTCTTCTGAAATAAGCGTTTTCAAAATTTATCTTTTTGATTTCGGAAAGTGATTTTTCGAGTGCCGAATTTATGTCGCTACCCAAGGACGAAACCGTCAAAACCCTTCCTCCATCGGTAACTAACTTATTGTCTTTCAGTTTTGTTCCGGCTTGGAAAACCGTCGAGCCGCTGACGTTTTCTATTCCCGTAATTTCAAGACCTTTTTTGTAGTCGCCCGGATAGCCGCCTGAGGCAAGCACAACCGTTGCGGCGGTCTGACTGCTGATTTTTATTTCTTTGCCTTTGAGATTGCCTTCTGCGGCGTATTTCATCAATTCCAAAAGGTCAGAATCTATTCTCAGCATTACGGATTCAGTTTCAGGGTCGCCCATTCTGACGTTGTATTCAATAACATACGGGTCGCCTTTGACATTAATCAGTCCGAAAAAGATAAAACCTTTGTAATCAATATTTTCTGAAATAAGACCTTCGATTGTCGGTTTTACGATTCTTTCCTGAACTTTTGCCATAAATTCCTGATTAGCAAACGGAACGGGCGAAACACTACCCATACCGCCGGTGTTGAGACCTTCGTCGTTTTCACCGATACGTTTGTAATCTTTTGCTTCGGGAAGAGTTACGTAACCGCCTTTGCCGTCCGTCAAGACGAAAACAGAAAGTTCTATTCCTGACAAAAATTCCTCAATAACAACCTCCGAAGATGCCGCGCCGAATTTGCCGTCAAACATTTCTTTGAGTTCTTGACAAGCAGTTTGAAAATCGTTTTCTATGATAACGCCTTTTCCGGCAGCCGGACCGTCAGCCTTCAACACGTAAGGTGCTGAAAGTGTTTTCAAAAACTCAACCGCTTGATTATAAGTTTCTTTGCGGAAAGTTTTGTATTTTGCCGTCGGAATGTCGTATTTGACCATAAACTGTTTCGCAAAATCTTTGCTGCCTTCGAGTTGTGCGCCGTCTTTTTTAGGACCTACAACTAAGGTTTTGGGTGAAAGTTTATCTGCTAAGCCGTCAATCAGCGGAATTTCAGGACCTACGACAACAAGGTCGATTTTCTTTTCGTTTACGGCTTTTTCGATACCGTCAAAATCAGAAACTTTTATGTCAAGATTTTCTGCAAATTTTGCGATTCCCGGATTTCCGGGCGCAACGTATAATTTTTCAAGCAGCGGACTTTGAGAAATTTTCCACGCTAACGCGCTCTCGCGTCCGCCCGAACCTATTAATAAAACGTTCATTTTTTTATTTAGTATTGTTTTTTTATTTAGCAAATGTCAATTCGTCAATGATTCTTTTACATTCGCCGTATTTTTCGATGATGAAAAGCACGTAACGAATATCAACGTTTATGCAGCGTTGTAATTCGGGATTGAAAACCCAGTCTGAGGACATTGATTCGCTGTTGCCGTCAAATGCCAAACCGATGAGGTTACCTTTGCCGTCGATGACGGGGCTGCCCGAATTTCCGCCGGTGATGTCGTTGTTTGTCAAGAAACAAGCGTGCATTGTGCCGTCTTTGTCGAGATAACGTCCGAAATCTTTTCTTAAAATCAAATCTTTTAATTTTTTCGGAACGTCAAATTCATAATCGCCCGGAATTTCTTTCTGTAAAACGCCGTCCGTTGTGGTGAAATAACTCATTTTAACGCCGTCTTTCGGATTGTAACTCTTAACCGTGCCGAAAGTCAAACGCTCGGTGAAATTAGCGTCGGGATATACTAACTGTCCGGCGTTCATTTCATTAGTGCCTTTTACGTAAAGTCTGCGTGCAGAAGTCAAGTTGTTTTTGTATTCTTTTAATCTTACGTAAACCGTTCTGTAAACATCAAGAATATTCAACATTGCTTTTACGGCGGGGTCGTTCATAACTGCACCTTCGGTAGTGTCGCTAACAAGTTCCGTCAACAGTTCTTTGCTTTTGAGTCTGGTTTTAAAAACGTTGTCGGCAATAACTTTCGGGTCGTCTGAGGCTTTAAGAAATTCAGGCCAGTATTCTTCTTCGATGTCTTCTTTGTAGACTTTTATCATTGTGATAGTCGATTTATAATCGGTGCTTTCGTTGTAGTCTTTATAGAAATTATTGATTTCGTTTTTGAGTGCATCGGTGTCGTCTTCCATCATGCCCGAAAGCAAAGTGTATGCAAATTCGGCGAGTTCCATTCCCGACCAGAAACATTCGTTGATGTAGTTCAAACGGCGGTTGTCTTCTTTCATTTCTTCGCAAACCTGCTTGATTGACGGCAATACGTTTTTGTATTGTGCCTGACGTTTAGAATCGGCGTTGAACCAGTTTTCAAACTTTTTCTCGGTGTCGGCTTTGAGTTCGGGAATTTTCAAGGCTTTGAGACTTTTGTTAGCCTCGATAAATTTTTTCCAGTAGTTTGACGAATGTGCGAATTTGGTCGCGTATTTGATTCTTATGGCATCGTCTTTTTCCATGTCAGCCATCAAAACGTCCTGACGCAAGCCTCTGATTTTTGAACAATATGCGTTTTCTTCCATGTCGTTGGCGATTTCATAACTTGTGGAATAGCGTACCGTTGTTCCGGGAAATCCCATGACCATTGCAAAGTCGCCTTCTTTATAACCTTTGAGGCTGACGGGAAGGTGATGTTTGGGTTTGAAAGGCACGTTGTCAGCCGAATATTTTGCGGGGTTGCCGTTTTTGTCAGCGTAAACCCTGAAAACCGAAAAGTCGCAGGTATGACGGGGCCACATCCAGTTGTCGGTGTCAGCACCGAATTTGCCGATTGCATCGGGCGGAGTGCCTACCATTCTTACATCGTTGAAAACCAAGTATATCGTCATATAATAAGCGTTGCCCTCGAAAAACGGTTTGATTTCGATTTTGTAGAATCTTTCGCTCGGAAATTCCTTTTCGTATTGAGTGCTTAAAATGTCGATGTTTTCGTGAATTTTTTCCTGGCGTTCACTTTCGTCCATACCTTCTTTTATACCCTCGTTAACGGCATCGGTAACGTCGCGGATTTCTTGTAAGAAACTTACGTAAAGACCGGGAGTCGGGATTTCTTCGTCAAAAGATTTTGCCCAAAAACCCTCTTTTAAATAGTCGTGTTCAACGGAACTGTGCTGTTGAATGCTCTGATAACCGCAGTGGTGGTTGGTGAAAATCAGACCTTTGTCCGAAACTATTTCGCCGGTACAATAACCGCCGAAAACTACGATTGCATCTTTGAGCGATGATTTTTGCACGCTGTAAATGTCTTCCGGTTTTAGTTTAAAACCTTGGGCTTTCATCTGACTGTAATTTTTCCCAATCATTTGCAAAAGCCACATACCTTCGTCGGCTTTTGCGAAGGAAAACGCAAATACCGAAATTAATATCAGTAAAAGTGATTTTTTAAACATTTTATTTTATTTATTTTTGTGAAATTAAAAAACTATTCTGCATACCAGAAGTTGTTATCCCGATTGATGTCAGGAATCATATATTTTCCGAGTTCAACCGCAATTATATCTTTGTTGACACTCATATTAATGCTGTTGTTGCCGCCTGCCCAGCAGAGAGCGTTTCTTTCGATGATTTCTACGCTGCCATCTTTATACTTGACTTTCAGATAAATAGGGAGCATAAGACCGCCCTGATTCTGAATCGTAATTGTCTTGTCCTTTACTTGTGCAACTTTTAAATCAGGCAGGCTTACCGAATAAAACCACGAGTTGAAAAAGTCTTGAAGTTTTAATCCTGAAATATTTTCGCAAATGTTGAAGAAGTCGTAAGGTAGCGGGTGTTTGCCCAACCAACTCTGAGTAAATACGTTAAGAATTTTGTCCATCACTTTTTCACCGACGATTTCTTCCAAAAACGTGTAAGCCATTTGCGGTTTGTAATATGAATTTACTGTATAAATCCACAGATTTGTCTGAGAATACGACGGTGTGGAAACGGGTGTGTAATTGTCGGAACTTTGAACGTAGTTTACGCACCTTGACGCATCTTCAATTATGTTTTTGGTTTTGAATTCCGAGTTCTGAAAATACTGCGGAACATACATTGCTAAACCTTCGTCCATAAATGCGAATCTGTTTTGATACATACCCGTCATAAAAGGAAAATACGAATGAGCGACCTCGTGAGAAGTCGTAAACAAGTCTGTGTCGTAGTTGTTGTCAAAGTCTTCGTTAATCATCATCGGAAATTCCATTCCGCCGCTGCCTTCAAAAATTGTCAGGTGCGGATACGGATATTCTACGGCGGGACGTTGTGTACTCATATAAGTGAGAGTTTTTTTAGTCATCGGGATAACGTATGAAAACTTCGGCGTGTGATGAACCGCCGAGGTGAAAGTGCGTTTTTTACCTTTTGCGATTTGAACGGAACTGCCCGTCCAATCAGCATCGGAAGAACAGCAAAAAACAAAGTCGGGAACGCTGTCGGCTTTGAAATGCCAAGTGTTTGCTGTTTTTTTCAGACCATTGCTACGGTTGTTGTTGTTCAAAATGCTGACCTCAGAGTCGCTTTTCAAAGCCTTTGCGTAAAGGTCTAAAATGTTTTTAGAATAAATTTCGGTTTTGTTTTGAAGTTCGCCGGTTGCCCAAACGTACATTTTTTCGCCGATTGTTAAGTTGACGTCATAGTTGGCAAATTCAAAAGCGAACTCTTCGTTTCCGGTATGATCTATGTTGTCCCAACCGTAAACGTCGTCAAAAACGGCAATTTGCGGATACCAATACGGTATAAACCATGATGTACCGTCGGTGTATTTTCCGCCTCTGAGATGTGTGTTAGCGGCTATTTTGTTGCGCCATTTTACATAAAGCATTACCGTGTCGCCTTGGGAAAAACCTTTCGTCGTAATTCCTAATTTTGTGATGTTGACGTTGTAGTAAACATCAACTTTTTCGCCGCCTTTTATTACTTGCTTAACCTCCAAAATTTCCATACCTTCATTCGTGATGTCTTCCGGATTGCACGGGCGTATTCTCGGAACACCTTTTTTGTAAATGTTGCGATAAAGGTTCATATATATCTTGCCGTTGTAATATCCGTCCATATTCGGATAGTACGTAACAAATTCTTCGCCTTCAAGTATTTGAGTTTGAGGGTTGAATGTTGCGTTGATTTTGTATTTTGCGAAATTGTTCTTGTAATTTTCGCCCGGCAGACCGGTTAATGTACGGGTTTTGTTAGTAACTGCGTTTTCAAAAGTCGAACTACGGTAAGTAGATTGACCGAAAACGCTGCACGATAGAATTAATAATATACCCAACAAATTGATTTTCAGTAGTTTCATAATATGTACTTTTAAACTAAAAATTTCGTAAATATAAGGAAGATTTCGGATATAATTGCAAAAAGAAAGCCATTATTTTGCAAAACTGACGTATTTTTTTTAACTTTGCCCCTGAAAAAAGTTTTTTTACCGTGAATATTGCAATCATAGACTATAAAGCCGGCAACATAAAGTCGGTGGAGGCGGCTTTGCAGCGTTTGGGCTGTAAGACCGCGTTGACAAAAAATCATGACGAAATTTTAAGTGCCGACAAGGTGGTTTTTCCGGGTGTCGGCAACGCAGGCGCGGCTATGCAAGCCCTTAAAAACGAAGGACTTGATACTCTTATCCCAACACTTAAACAACCTGTCTTGGGAATATGCCTCGGCATGCAACTTATGTGCGCCTTTTCCGAAGAAGAAAACACGCCCGGACTCGGAATTTTTGACGTAAAGGTCAAAAAGTTTGTCCCGAAAAGCGGCGAAAAAATCCCGCACATGGGCTGGAACGATGTTTTTAATCTCAAAACGCCTTTGTATAATGGCATTGACGAAAAATCGTTTGTGTATTTCGTTCATAGTTATATGGTTCCCGTGTTTGAATTTACGGCGGCGGAATGTTGTTACGTTGAAAATTTTTCGGCTTCGATAGCCAAAGATAATTTCTTCGGAACGCAGTTTCACCCTGAGAAAAGCGGCAAAACGGGACTCAAAATCTTAGAAAATTTTATAAAATTATGATAATAATTCCTGCAATCGACATTATTAACGCCCGTTGTGTCAGACTTGAACAGGGCAAATACGAAAACGTTAAAAAATATGACCTCGACCCCGTAAAAGTTGCTGAGGATTACGAAGAATCGGGTCTAACGCACCTTCATCTCGTTGACCTTGACGGTGCTAAAAGAGGCGCACTCGTCAACACGGAAGTCCTCTCGGACATTGCACAAAAAACTTCGCTGAAAATCGACTGCGGCGGCGGAATCAAAACCTTAGGCGATGTTGAAATGTTGTTTTCGCTCGGAGCCTTTGCCGTTAACCTCGGCAGCGCGGCAGTCAAAAATCCCGAAATGATGACCGCGTGTCTTAAAAAATACGGCGGTGAAAAAATCATTTTGAGTGCTGACGTTTTAGGTTCAAAGGTCAGAATTAACGGCTGGCAGGCTGACAGCGGAATGGAAATCAACACGTTAATAGAAAAATTCTTAGGCGACGGACTAAAACGTGTCTGCGTTACGTCCATAAAATGCGACGGAATGTTGCAAGGTCCCGACCTTGATTTGTACAAAAAATTGCAGAATGATTTTCCTAAAATCCGTTTTACGGCAAGCGGCGGCGTGTCGAAAAAAGAGGATTTATTAAAGTTAAACGAAATTGACATAGATTCCGTAATCGTCGGCAAGGCAATTTACGAAAACCGTATTTCTTTGACGGATTTGGCGGAAATAACATCAGAATAGAAAAATGTTAGCAAAAAGAATAATAGCGTGTCTTGACGTCAAAGACGGTCAGACGGTTAAAGGCGTGAGTTTCGAGAATTTACGTTATGCGGGCGACCCCGTAGAACTCGGCAAAGCGTATTCGGAGCAAGGCATTGACGAATTGGTTTACTTGGACATTACGGCAACTAACGAGGGGCGGAAACAAATTTATTCGCTTGTAGAAAAGGTGGCGCAAAACCTTTCGATACCTTTTACGATAGGCGGCGGAATTTCCGACATAAAAGATGCTGAAAATCTTTTAGTTTATGGTGCTGACAAGATTTCAGTAAATTCGGCGGCGGTTAGAAATCCTCAGTTAGTCAGCGATATAGCCAAAAAATTCGGCTGTCAGTTTGTGGTTGTTGCCATCGATGCCAAAAAGATTGGTAACGATTGGATTGTTCACACTCACGGCGGCAAACGTCCTACCGAAAGAGAACTTTTTTCTTGGGCGAGGGAAATCGAAGACCGTGGCGCGGGTGAAATTCTATTTACTTCTATGAACCATGACGGTCATCAGACGGGGTTTGCTAACGAGGCGTTGGCAAAATTGTCTGAAATTTTAACTATTCCCGTTATTGCTTCGGGCGGGGCGGGGGAGATGTCGCATTTCAAGGACGTTTTTACGGAAGGAAAAGCGGACGCGGCACTTGCTGCAAGTATTTTTCATTTCGGCAAAATCGCAATCCCCGATTTAAAGCAATATCTCGTTAAGGAAGGAATTAATGTAAGGGTATAAGTATGAGATATTTAGCACGGTTTATATTTTTGTTGACATCTTTTTTCGTCTCGCAAAGTCTTTTTGCGCAAAGCACGGAGAAGGATTTGCCGGTGTTTTATCAGGAGTTGAACCGTGCTGAAAGCAATAATGATACTGCTCAGATGATAATGAGTGCTATCCGTATTGCTAACACTTATCAATTTATGAACATTCCCGACAGTTCGTTTTATTACAATACTTTTGCGTTGAAACTCAGTATCTTAGAACATGATACGGCGGCAATGTCGGGCTGTTATACGAATCTCGGAGCAGAAACTTTCAACCGAGGACTTTACGGTATGTCGAAGGACTTTCTTAACAAAGCCGTACATTTAGATTCGCTGACCGGCAACGAAAAACAACTCGCTTTAAACCTTTCGTTTTTGGGTTTAGTTTACGGAATACAATATATTGACGCTCCTGACAATCAAACATTTAGAAATAATTCTCTAAGTTGTGTGAGAAAAGCGTTAAGTCTTGACGGAGACGAATATTCGCGATTCAACTCGTATTATGCTATGACACAATATGCTATGTGGGACAAAAAGAACGATAGTGTGAAGTATTATTATGAAAAATTCAGCGACATTGCCGTCAACTCCTCCCTTAAACCTATGAAAGTTTCTCTTGATGTGGATTATTTATTGTATTGTAAACAACATCGTAAGGCTATTGATTATCTGTTGTCTCAAAAAGTTTTCTTTGAAAAGAGTAAAATTAGTATGAGGTTTTATTATGAAAAACTCACATACGTTTATGAAGTTTTCGGTGATTACAAAAATGCCTACGAGACCGTTTGGAAAGAGTTTCGTTGTCAGAGAGAAATCAGTGATGATAATACTACACGTGCAATCGCAAACGTTGAAGCCGAAAAAGCCGCAGAAGTGGAACGTATAAAACGCGAGGAGAGCGAAAAAGTTTTTGCCGAACAGCGAAAGCATTTAAATACGCTGATTATTGCGCTTTCGGTGGGGTTATGTTTGGTTTTGTTGGTAGTTGTGCAGTTTTACAGAATGTGGAAAATCAAGCGCAGAGCCAACAAAATTCTTTATCAACAGAAAACCGAAATTGAGGCTCAGCGTGATAAAATTGCTTTTCAAAACAACGAAATTCTCAGCAGTATTAATTATGCCGAGAGGATTCAGCGGGCGGCAATTCCGTCTCAAAGCGATGTTAACAAACTTTTTCCTGAAAGTTTTGTTTATTATAAACCGAGGGATATTGTCAGCGGCGACTATTATTGGGCGGTAAAATGCGGACGGTTTTCCGTAATGATAACCGCTGATTGTACGGGACACGGTATTCCGGGTGCGTTTTTGTCGATGTTAGGCATTTCGTCGTTGAAAGAGTTTTTAGCAACGGAAAGTGATGCAGAAATTCCCGGAATGGTTTTGGACAAAATGCGTGGTTTTATAAAAGCGACATTAATTTCCAAAAATGACGAAAGAGTTGACGACGGAATGGATATGACAGTTTGTTGTTTTGATTTTGAGGCGATGGAACTTCGTTATGCCCTTGCTAATCAGTCAGCGTACATTATCCGTAATGGCGAAAGTATAAAACTAAAAGGCGACAGAATGCCTGTCGGACGTTATATTGTTGAAAAAGAGCATTTTCAGTCGCTGAGTGTAAAACTTTGTAAGGGTGATATGGTTTATATGTTTTCTGACGGTTTTCAAGACCAGTTAGGTGGCACGGAGTCGGATTTCGGACATAAATTCATGTCGAAAAATCTCGTTGTGCTTTTAACTGGAATTTATGCTCAGCCTATGGAGACACAAAAGACAAGCATTGAAAATGCTTTCAATGCTTGGCGCAACAACCGCTCTCAAACCGACGATGTAACATTAGTCGGAATAAGGGTGTAATTGTTAAATTTTTTCTTTAATTTTTATATTCCATTTGCCATTTTGCTGACACTTTAAACGATGCCAAAGTGTTTTTCCCTGCTTTTGAAAAGGCGGCAATAAGATTGTGTGTTTTTAATTCCCGCCTTAACTCTTCCGCCGGTTTTTCTGAAATAAAAGACACTATTCCTGCCACCGGTTTTTGAGGATTATAGCCGAGGCTTTTTAGAATTTCATAAAGGTTAATAGCGTTTTTGGCAAGCCTTTGACGTTCAGTTTCGTTGTCTTGAAGTACGTCTAATGCACGGAGAATGCTTTTTTCGTCTGTTGACAAAGTATTTTTTAAGGATTTAGACCTTAATTTTAATAGTTCAGTTAAAGTTTTATCTCCGCTGACAAAGGCTCCCGTGCTGCAACATAGGGAGTTCTGCATATTAACGATTTTTAATTCTTGAAAGTTTTTAACGCCGCAAACCTCGTCCGCACCGTGTCCTTTTTTGCCGCAGGTCAAAAATCCGAAACTGTCGTCAATGATAACCAACGCTCCGTATTTTTCGGCTAACGTTCTTATTTTCTGTAAGTCTGCACACTCGCCCGAATCGTAAAAAATTCCGTCCGTAACTATTACTTTCAGGCGGTTGACGACCGAGAGTTTCAAGAAATTTTCCAATGCTGACATATCGTTATGAAAAAAACGCTTTTTGTCGGCATCGCATATTTTTATGCCTTTTCTCAGCCATGGAGAAACCGCTGAATCATAAAGGATTATATCGTCTTTATTCAACAAATCCTCAAAGATTTCAACGCAAAGTCCCTCGTAAGAACCCGTTATGAAAGTAGCCTGAGTTTGCAAAAACTGTGAAATTTTTTCTTCTAAAAGTGCCGTGTTTTTGCTTTGTCCGCAATAATAATTTGAATAAGATTTTTCATCAGAGGATTTTCCTAAAAAATCACAAGTCATTGTGTTTAAGGTTTTTATCTCGTCATAACACAAATAACCGTCCTCGTCGAAACTATGACACAAGGTTTCGGGGCGGCTGACCGTTTTGGAAATTACAAGTTCCTCTTCAATAATTTTTTGAATATTCTGTTTCAAGACAAAAAAAATTATGTAAATTAGTGCCGTAAAATTAAACAATAATTTTTAAATGTCAAAGATAATATGGAATATAAACGTATATTATTGAAACTCAGTGGCGAAGCCCTTGCCGGTAAAGACAAATACGGTATCAACGCAGACGTTTTGGAAGAGTTTTGTAAAGAGATTCTCTCGCTTGTTGACAAAGGTGTTCAGGTAGGAATTGTTGTCGGAGGCGGAAATATTTTCCGTGGTATTCAGGGTATGAAGAAAGGAATTTCCCGCACAAAAGGCGATTCTATGGGTATGCTTGCCACAACAATCAACGCTATCGCTATCGAAAGTATGATTCAGCAGTTAGGCGGCAAAGCGAAAGTTTTGACTTCAACGTTGATGGAGCCGTATGCCGAAAGATTTTCTGCGGACAGGGCTATGAAAGCCTTGAATGACGGTTATACGGTGATTTTTTCCGGCGGTACGGGCAATCCGTTCTTTACGACCGACAGCGCAGCGGCGTTAAGAGGTGTTGAAATAAAAGCCGACATTTTATTAAAGGGTACGCGAGTTGACGGTATTTACGACTCGGATCCCGAGAAAAATCCTAATGCAAAAAGATTCGATACGTTAAGTTTCAAAGAAACGATAGAGAAAAACTTGAAAGTCATGGACTTAACGGCTTTTGCACTGTGTAGCGAAAACAATTTGCCGATTATGGTTTTCGATATGACAAAGTCCGGAAACCTCGAAAAAATAATAAACGGTGAAAAAATCGGAACTTTGGTAAAATAATTGCAGGTAATTTTTTTAAAATTGCAATTATGGTACACGTCGATGCAGAGAAATTGAAAAATGAGATGTCAAAGGTTTTGAAGGCGTTGAAAGTTAACGAAACTTCTATTGGCATTATGACGGAAAGTGTGGTTGAGGCCTCGTTGAAAGGTATTGATACTCACGGGCTTGCTTTGTTTCCGCACTATTATGAAGGTTTTACGAAAGGGCGTTTGAAAAAGAATCCTCAGTTTAGGATTTTAAAGGATAACGGCTCTGCTAAACTTATTGACGCTGACGGCGCAATCGGTCATCATGCCGGCATTTTTGCGATGGATTTTTGCATCGACATGGCTGCAAGAAACGGAGCGGGTATTGTCGCCGTAAAAAATTCTTCACATTTTGGCGCGGCAAATTTTTTTACCGAGTATGCGGCAAAGCACAATATGTTAGGTTTTGCTTTTACAAATACTAATTCTCTTGTAAAGGCGCATAATGCGGTAGAACCTTTTTTCGGGACTAATCCGATATGTTTTTCCGCTCCTATTGAAGGTGAAGAGCCTTTCTGTTTGGATATGGCGACCTCGGTAATTAGTTGGAATTATGTTCGTAATCACAAAGTATCTGATACTCCGCTTCAAGACGGAGTTGCATACGACGAAAACGGAGAGTTTACGACCGACCCGTTCAAAGCCAAATGTGTGCGTCCGATAGGTGATTACAAGGGTTTCGGCTTAGGAATGATGATAGAGATTCTTTGCAGCGTGCTGACAGACAGCGACATCGGACACGATTTGCAACCGATGTTCGGCTCTGATATGACCAAAAACCGTGGTATTTCGCATTATTTTCAGGCGGTGGACATTTCCAAGTTTACGAATCCGAAAAAATTTGCCGCAAGAATGAAAAGCCTTGTAGAAAGAGTAAGAGGTTTGAAACCGCTGTTAGGAAAAGAAGTTATGGTTGCCGGCGACCCAGAAAAACGTATGATGGCTCAACGAAAAATTTCAGGAATTCCGATTTCTGACAACGTATGGCAGGAGTTTTTGAAGATTTCTGAGGATTTTAAAAACGCAATAAAATAATTGCCTGAAAAAATCCTAAAAAAAATTTTTTTACACGAAAAAACTTTTATACATTTGCTTTGAAAAATGAAATGTATAGAAGTTTTTTCTTATTTTTAATACGAATCTAAACTATGGAATTCAGTTGGGAAAATTTCAAAAATGCGTACAAGAATGAATTGGAAGCCCGTCAGGGGTTTATAAAGTTATGTGATTTGTTGATGCAGAAACTGTATCCCGATTACACCATAAAATATTCTGATGAGATTTCTGAAAAGGAAAACAAAAAAGACGGCAATATTGGAAAAAAATGTATAGTTTATTTGCCGAAATACTTTCTTGACGGCGTTTCTAACTCGCGGAAAGGTCAGATTAGAAAGTCTCTTAACGAGAATTTGCCGTATATGAAGGCAAATCAGATTACACAGTGGGTTTTGCTTATGCCTCTGAAATTTTCTACTGAGGAGGCCTCTTGGTGGGATAATTGGTCGCTGAGAATAAAGCAGGAAAACGGCGTTACCCCGATAGTGAAACTCGGTGATGAAATTGCTGCTCTTGCAAGCAAATTCGGTATTGAATTTCAGGGACTTGAAACCCTTGAAAAAGCACCGCAGGTAACCTCTGTCGATGACGTTATGGATTTTGATTTCGATTATAATCCCGAGGCGACTGAATCGGAAGAAAAAATTGCAGCAGTTGCTCCGCCGAAGGTTTCAATGCCCGCACCCGTATCCGACCCTGAGCCTGTATCAGAGCCGGAATCCGAACCGACTCCCGAACCCGAACCTGAGCCTGAACTGACTCCCGAGGCTATACCAGAACCAGTTTTGGAGGAGTTGACCTCGACCTTTGATTTTAAGACGAAATTCGAGGCTTTGGAAACCGAAAAAGTAGAATTGCCGGAAAATCAGCGCAAAGTTTTTGATGCCCGCAGAGACGACAGTAATGTTAAGAATTATCTTAACGATTTCGTTTTCGGTGATTTATCGCAGTTTACGGGAAAAGACCTTATTAAAAAGGCGCAGATTTACGTTAATAACGAACAATTTTCGCGCGGACTTTACATCTTTGAATATACCGACAAAAAAGGTTTGGTAGACACCACTCTTAAAGAGGATTATAGACGCGGTGTAAGTGAGAGTAAGTTTCAGTTGAATTATAAATACAATATGATAAAAGGCGATTTGCTGTTTGCAAAACGTGATTATATCAATTCTGCTGAAACGTATAAAAAAGCGTGCGAAATTATTGACTCGTACAAAGAAACGCTTGAAGAATACGAATCGGATATGTCTGTTTCTTCAACTTGTACATCGTTAATGCGTGATAATGAAGCACTTATCAAGTATTATGAGGCATACGGAGAAGCCTTGTTGCAAGTCGGAGAGTTTAGTAAGGCGGCAGAGGAGTTTTCTCTTGCCTTAGAACAAGAACCTTCTGACCAAAAACTACAAAAGCGTTACGATTTGGCTATTTATTTGGATAAAGGAACTAATAGGTTCAAATCTAAATGGTTGTCATGGTTGAATGTCTTTACTGCACCTTTCTATTATTTCCGTGCGAGAAAAATTGATCCGGAAATTAAGGAGTTGCAAAAGGCAGAAAAACTTCGCCGTCGTGCAATTTGGGGAGTTATACTTATTCTTTTGCTTCTTGGTGCGGCGTTTGCGCTCTTCTGGTTTGGTCGTAACATTGCTGACGCTGTATCCTCAGAAGGAGGTGTTAAGGCGGAAAGTTCGGCGACACCGCTCACGATTCAGATTAATAGAGGCGATTATTATATGGAAAAAATTTCGCCCGAAACTCCGCATTATATAGACTCGGCTATTATTGCATATCAGCGGGCTATCAGAATTGATAATACCGATCAGAGAGCACAAGCCGGTTATCTTAAAGCGTGCAGGGCGATGGCTGATTATATTAATCAGGTTCAGCAGCATATCTCTACCGATAGTGCTGAGTATTTTCTGAGTATGCGTCGTCCGACCGAAGGTTTGAGACTTTTTAAATATCTTTATGACCAGGAGGATAAGAGCAAAGGAAAATTCGGATTTGTGGATACTCTCGGTAACGTGGTAATCGCGCCGATGTTCGACTTTAACTACCGTACTATGGACGGTCAGGGCGAAACGTTCTACAACGGACGTGCAAAAGTTTGCCTTAAAGTTGCCGATAATGATACCGTTTATTTCTACATTGACCAAAGAGGTAATAGAATTAACGAATAAATGATGAAAATCATTGTAGCCGTAACTGGCGCAAGCGGTAGTATTTATGCCGAAAGACTGCTAAAATATTTATCTAAAAATCATAAAATTTTAGCAGTTTTTTCAAAAAATGCAATAAAAATTTATAAAGAAGAAACGGGTTCGTCGTTAAAAGAAAGTGCTGACATTACGCTTTATGATGACGATGACTTTAATGCGCCGTTTGCTTCGGGCAGTTCTCGATGTGATGCAATGGTTATTTGTCCGTGTTCTATGGGGACGTTAGGGCGGATAGCCTCAGGCGTTTCGGATTCGCTTATAACGCGGGCTGCTGACGTTATGCTTAAAGAAAGAAGAAAACTGATTTTGGTTGTAAGGGAAACCCCTTACAACCTTATTCATATCCGTAATATGGAAACTCTGACTTTATCGGGTGCTGTTATCTGTCCTGCATGTCCGTCGTTTTATTCAAAGCCGCAAAGTATTGAAGACTTGGTTGATACGGTTGTATTCCGCATTTTAGACTTATTAGGGGTAGAACATAACGGCTTCCGCTGGGGAAAAGCAAAATGAATCTTATATCACCTCAAACAAATCCTCCAACGTTACATCAAAAACTATTGATTTTGAGTACATTCCGTCGGCAAGACCTTTGGTCGTAACAAATATCGGCTGAATGGCAAATTTATCGGATTTGGTTTCTCTACGAAATGCCTCAACGTGGTGCATTACTTTGTCGTATTCTGCCTTGTCAATCAAATACTTATCCGAAGAATACTTGATTTCACAAATGTTAATAATTCTGTCGGCACGTTCCAAAACCAAATCTATTTGTGCATCACTCAGACGGCATGAATAATATTCACAAGCCATATAATCAATATGTAACTTCCTCTTTATCTGATTGATATGCGTTAATGCAACTTTTTCAAACGTCAGACCCGACCATACATTTATTTCGCTGCTCATAAGACGGTTTGTCCAAAAACGGTCGTCAACGGAATTTTTAGTAACAAATTTCAAATAAAACGCCGAATAAAAATCAGTTAGTTGATAAATGCCGTTTTTCGGGCTTATCTTATTGACTTTCACGTTGTAAAACCTAAGAAAATCACAGTTTTTTAAATCTTCTAACCGTTCGGAAAGGTGTCCGTTATCTTTTTTGCCGAGTTTTTTTGAAATTTCATCGCGGGACATGCCCGAAGAATTTTTTGCTAAAATTTTTATAATTTCGATGTATGGCTCTGACGACGAAAACAACGTTTTAAACAATCTGTCAAACTCCCGGCGCAATTCTCCGTTCTGACTAAAAAACAGCATATCAATGTTTTGTGCGAGTGAAAATTTTCCGTTCAAAAGTCCTAAATAATACGGTATTCCGCCCAAAATCATATATGCTTGAAGATACGACAAATCGTCCCAATTAACATTTTGTGAAATTAAATATTGTTTAGCCTCGCCTAAACAAAAAGGGTGTAAATGAATTTCGTGAGTAATTCTGTTGTGAAGTCCGCCTTTTGAATCAATTATGTTTTTTATCATCCACGAGGTTGCCGAGCCGCAGACAATTAACTTAAAATCAGACTGTTTTGCGCCCCAACTGTTCCAAAAATATCCCAAAGCCTCAATCAGCCCCGCTCCTTTGTAATCCAGACACGGAAGTTCGTCGATAAACATTATGCACGGTTTGCCGCTACTGATTTTTGGTTGTAAAAATTTACGGATTTCAGTGAAGGCTTCTATCCAGTTTTGCGGTGTGTTTTCGGGCTTAATGCCGTAAAAATCAAACGCATCTTTCAACGCCTGAAATTGCGCTTCCTTTTTGCCGTCAACAATGCCCGTAAACGAAAACGCAAAATCTTTTCTTAAAAGTTGGTCTATGAGAAACGTTTTGCCGACCCTACGTCGTCCGTAAACCGCTATAAACTCTGATTTTGAGGAGTTTATATATTGTTTCAACAATTCTTTTTCGTATTTTCGTCCGATGAAATCTTCCATAGTTCACGATATTTTTTTCCGACGTAAAATTATTACAAAAAAATTAATCTTACAAAACAATTCGGGCGAAATCGACGTTTTTTTTATCGATTCCGCCCATTTTCTATACAATTCGGGCGAAATCGACGTTTTTTTTATCGATTCCGCCCGAATTGTAAATCTGAGTTTACTTCACAATCTTAAAAAATCCTCCCGGAACGGGAACTTCAAATTTCATAAGTTTGCCGGTTTTCGGGTGAATAAACTGCAAAGTCGCGGCATGAAGACAAACACGTTTCAACGGGTTGGTTTGCGCATCGTACTTTGCATCGCCCGCTACGGGGTGTCCGATTGCCGACATCTGAACGCGAATTTGATTTTTCCGTCCCGTGTCAAGATTGCATTTTACCAAAGAATATTCTTCGTTGTTTTGCAAAACCTCATAATTCGTTACAGCAAACTGTCCGCCGTTATTGATAAACGACGAATGTATTTTCAGCATTTTATCTTCCGTGAGGTAAGATTTTATGGTATCTTTTTTATATTGCGGAACACCTTCAACAACTGCGTAATACGACCTTTCAACAACGACATTGCTCCAATCGTTACGGAAAAAATCCCTTGCCGCCATGGATTTTGCAAACATCATCACGCCGGAAGTTTTTCTGTCAAGACGGTGAACAACGTAAATATGACGGTTTCTGCCTTCTTTCTTAACGTGCATGTTTACAATATGATAAGCAGTGTTTTCTTTGTCGCCCATAGTGCCGACTGAAAGAAGTCCTTCTTTTTTGTTGATGACTATAACGTCGTGGTCTTCGTAAAGAATGTCAAGGTTAGAATTATTGATTCCGCCTTGTTGCATAAGTTTCGGTTTGTGCAAAACCCTTACCGTATCGCCTTTTTGAAGTTTAAAATCAAAAGCCGTCGTTGACATATTGTTGACAACTACTCTGCCGCTTTTAAGAATTTCTCTAACCTTAGTTTTGCTTCTGTCGGTGATTTTTTCAAGCAGGAATTTTAGCAGTGTATCTTCCTGAGAAACATTCAAAATTAATTCTGCTGCTGCCGTGGTGTTATTTTTTTTGTTCATATCAGATAATTCTTATAATAAAAAAGGCCGCTATTTTTTTCGCGACCTAATTGTGTGTTTACCTTTTGTTGACCTATGAGGATTCGAACCTCAAATAACAGAACCAAAATCTGCTGTGTTACCGTTACACCATAGGTCAGTACCATAAAACTTTTAATTCTTTACCTTTAAGCGGCGTGTATCAAAATCTCAAAACTTTCAACATGGCAACCGTTAAACCGTTTGCGCCGCTCTCAGATTTCGGGTGCAAAGATAGAAACTTTTTTTAATAACTTCCAAATTTTTTTTGAACTTTTTTTTCAAAAAAAATGAAAAAAAATTTCACCGCGTTTTTTTCTTGACATTTATCAAAAAAAAATGTATTTTTGCGCTTTGAAAAAAAATATAGTTTATAATGAAGAATTTTAAGTTTTATGACCGCATAACGGGTTGGGCGGTGTTTGCTGTTGCGGCAATTTGCTACCTCCTTACCGTTGAGCCTACTGCAAGTTGGTGGGATTGCGGCGAATTTATCGCTACTTCCGTGAAATTGGAAGTAGGACACCCCCCGGGAGCACCTCTTTGGATGATTATAGGCAGGGTTGCAGCACTTTTCGCTTCCGATGATGCTCACATGGCACTTGCAATGAACGTTACTTCTGCATTAGCGGCGGCTTTTACTTCGCTCTTTTTGTTTTGGTCGATAACGCATTTAGCGCGTCGTATCGTCGAAAACACTTATTATAAAGAGGTAAGACAGAATAATTATTCTTGGGCTCAAAACATCGCAATCTTAGCAAGCGGCGTTGTGGGCGCACTTATTTACACGTACTGCGACACGGCATGGTTTTCGGCTGTTGAAGCGGAGGTTTATAGTATGAGTTCGCTGTTTACGGCAGTGGTTTTTTGGCTTATTCTTCAATGGGAAGAACATTCTGACGAAAAATATTCGAACCGTTGGCTTATACTTATTTGCTATCTGATGGGACTTTCTATCGGTGTGCATTTGCTAAACCTTTTGGTGATTCCGGCTATCGTTTTGGTATATTATAACAAAAAATACAACCCGACAAGGTTGGGGACGGTTATTGCCCTCGGAATTTCGGTGGTGATTTTGGCTTTTGTGTTATATTTCATTATACCTCAAACAGTTAACATTGCAGCACATTTCGATTTGATGTTTGTTAACGGTTTTGGTCTGCCGTATTATTCGGGAATTATAACGTTCTTGATTTTGGTGATGGCTGGCTTAGGCTGGCTTGTGTGGTGGTCGCACAAAAACGGAAAAGCACTTCTTAACCTTATCAGTTTGGGCGTTTTCGTGATAATGATAGGTTACGGCTCGTTTGCAATGACGGTTATCCGCTCGTTTGCTAACACACCTATTAACGAAAACTCTCCGTCAGACGGTTTTTCGCTTTTGTCGTATCTCAACAGAGAACAATACGGCGACAATCCGCTGATTTACGGACCGTATTTCACGGCAGACGTTATAGGCAGCGAAAAAGAAACAACTTATATTCCGCAAGACGGTAAGTATTTGGAAATCAACAAACCATCGGCGAAATACATTTATGACAAAGAAAATCAGGGATTTTTTCCGCGAATGTATTCTACAAGCGAAGGTCATGTTTTGGCTTACAAATCTTGGGGCGGTCTCGATGATACCGAAACCAAACCGACTTTTGCCCAAAACCTCAGATTCTTTTTCACTTACCAGTTAGGGCACATGTATTTCAGATATTTCATGTGGAATTTTTCAGGACGTCAAAACGACATTCAAAATGCCGCCGGCGGTACTATCAACGGTAACTGGATTACGGGTATTGACTTTTTGGACGGTTTAAAAGGTGCGTCAAGCGAAAATCTTCCTGACCGTTACAAAAACAATCCGGGCAGAAACGTTTATTATCTTTTGCCTTTGTTGCTCGGACTTTTGGGCATTTTTATCAGTCTTAATGAGGACGGCAAAAATTGTTTTGTAGTTTTTATGTTCTTCCTTTTGACGGGTATTGCGATTGTCGTTTATCTTAATCAGACACCTTATCAACCGCGTGAAAGGGATTATGCGTATGCCGGTTCGTTTTATGCGTTTAGTATTTGGTGCGGTCTCGGAGTTTTGGCGATTTGGAGAATATTGACAAACGCTTTGGGCGAAAATAAAGCGATGACGGCTGCATTAGTGTCGTGCGTTTCGGTTTTCGTGCCAATCCAGATGGCTGGACAAAACTGGGACGACCATGACAGAAGCGGACGTTATACCTGCCGCGATTTTGCCGCTAACTATCTGAACTCATGCGCGAAAGATGCAATTTTGTTTACTTTCGGAGATAACGACACTTTCCCGTTGTGGTACGCTCAGGAAGTTGAGGGCATACGCCGTGATGTCAGAGTAGTAAACCTTTCACTTGCCGGTTGCGACTGGTATTTGAAACAATGTCAGGAAAAGAAATATGAAGGTCTGCCGGTAAAAATGACTATGGCACCCCAAAAATACCGTCAAGATTTGCGCAATATCGTCATTTGCACCGAACAAGCCGGTCAGATGATAAACGAAAAATACAACGCTCACAAAAGCGAAATTGAAAGCGTTTATGCTCAACTTTATGACGATTTTATGGAGTTGATTGACAAAACCGACTTTCCGAAAAAGTACGAAAAAGACTATAAAACGGTTTCTGGCGGTCATGAAAAATTGTCTCCGGCAGTGTTTATGGCACTTGTAAGTCAACTTTCAAGACCCGAAATCGCTAAAAATCTTTTCGGAAATGATTTAAGCGGAATAGAGGCTATCAAAACGCGAACTTCTGATATGGCAGCAAAAATTACAGGCTATTATGTCGGAATAAAAGACGTTTTGAAAATTACTGCTGACGACAACGATTTGGTAACAATGTCAAACGGCGATAAATACAATTACATACCTTCAAAGAAGATTTCGATTCCCGTCAACAAGGAAAACTGCCTTAAAAACGGGACGCTTGACAACAGCAACAAAGACCGCGCGTTAACGTCTTTGAACTGGAATATCAGTAAGAATTATTTTACGAAATCGGATTTGGCAGTTATGGATATTATTGCCGCTAACGATTGGGAACGTCCGGTGTATTTTGCGGCGAGTGCCGGCGGCGGTGATTTTCTCGGTCTTGACAAGTTTATGCGAATGGAAGGTTTTGCATACAGACTTGTCCCTTACGTTACCGAACATAAAGAAAGTGGAGAAGTCGGCGAAGTGGCATCAGAAATAATGTACGACAACGTTATGAGCAAGATGTCTTGGGGCAGAATGAACGAGCCTGACGTTACGATTGAAGAAAACAACCGCCGTCAGATGTCGATATTGGATTTAAGGAATATGTTTGCAAGACTTGCAACGCAACTTGTTGCTGACGGTCAAACCGCTAAGGCAAAGGAAGTTGTGAAAAAGTGTCTTGAACTTATGCCTAACGACAAATTGCCTTACGATTACAAGATGTTGCCGGTACTTTCAGCGATGTACTCCTGCGGCATGAACACCGAGGCAGAAAAAATCTCTACGGAAATGGCTGACGAATATCAAAAGATTTCTTCATGGCTTGCAGGCTTAGCCTCTGACGGTTTCCGCGAAGACAGGGAATACGGTTTATGTTTGTCGGTAGTCGGTTATCTTGCAAAAATTGCTGAAATAAACGGTTCTGACCAAACGGCAAAATATATCGACAAGATTTACGAACAAATTGCCGGTGAAAGCGTATTAGAATAAAAATAAAATCTTTATAAAAAAATGACAAATTGAAAGTTTTATAATTTTCAATTTGTCATTTTTTTTATTTAACGCTCAGAAATAACCCATCCGCAGTAACTATGCTATGTATGTCGTTCCAATGCCCGGCCTCGGCTATGCCGCTAACCGTAATCAGCGTAACGTTAATTGACTTTGAATTGCCTATTGCTTGCGAAAAACGTTCCACCTTGTTAGCAATGGAAACGGAATCGTCATTGCTGACCGTATAGGGAATTTTTGAAAACTTCATCTCGCATATATTGACCATATTATCAGCACGGTCAATGAGCATATCAATTTGTGCGCCTTTGAAACCGTCCTTAGAAGGACCTGTCTGCCAAGTATATACCTGAGAATGTACGCCGCTGATGCCGAGTGCGGATTTTATTTGCGGAATATGTTGAAAACATACACGTTCAAACGCCAAACCGACCCACGCATTGTGCAACCCAGATTTGTAATTGTCAGACCAAAAATGCTCGTCGTTGTTACCGCTGTTTTTGATGAATTTCATATAAAACAATGTATAATTATCAATAAGACAATATTTTGCCCTATTTTTTAGATTGTACGACGGTGTTTTGCTGATGAAACCGCAATGTTCAAGGTCATCAAGTGCGTTGCTGACTGTACCGCTGCTCGGAAGACGGCAGGCGTTGATGATTTCGTCGCGTGTCATACCTGTTCTTGACGTACCGAGTGTTTGAACAATGTTGACGTAATAATCGGGATTTTTGAACAGCGACTGATACAATTCCTGAAACTCGTATTTCAGACTACCGTTTTTTGCAAAAAATAAATCATCGATGTTTTGCGCCACGCTTTTGCCGCGCTCCAACAGCGACCAATAAAAAGGAATCCCGCCCATAATCATATACGTTTCGAGAATGTCGTAGCGTGTTAGTTTGATTCCGCGCTTTTCTATGTACATTTCGCACTCATGAAGAGTGAACGGTACTACTAAAATTCTGTACGTTACGCGGTTATGTAGTCCGCCGTGATTTTTAAACAATTTGTTGACAATCCACGAGGTTGCCGAGCCGCATACAATCAAAAGTATATCATCGCGGTTTGATGCCCAACCGTTCCAAAAAGATTCAAGCGCATTTGTAAAATTAGAACGCGGCGTATCTAACCACGGCATTTCGTCAATGAAGATAACTTTTTTTTTGTCAGACGACTGCCGCACAAGGTCTTTCAATAGTTCAAATGCTTCAAGCCAGTTTTTCGGAGCGGAATCAAATTTCAGACCTGCTTCACGCAGCGATGAACACCAGCCGAAAAGTTGCTCCGGCATAGAGCCTTTTGCTTGTCCCGAATGTGCAAAAGTAAGTTTCCCTTTGAAAAACTGCCGCACCAAATATGTTTTGCCTACGCGCCGCCGTCCATAAACCGCCACAAACTGCGATTCATCGGAATTGAACGCCGTTTTGAGTATTTTTTGCTCTTTTTCCCTTCCTATCAGCATAATATGATGTTTTTATAACGCTGCAAATATAATCATTTTTTATTATAATTCCCCAAACATACCTAAAAAAATACAACTTTGGGGAATTATAACCTTATAATTCCCCAAAGTTATCCGAAAGCACCATACTTTGGGGAGTTTTACCAAAACATATACGCTATAAAAATCGCGCTAATCAGTCCGGCAAACTCGGCTATCAGACCCGCTGAAACTGCATAGCGCGTATTTTTTATCCCTACCGAACCAAAATACAACGCTATAATATAAAACGTAGTATCAGCCGCGCCCTGCATTGTACAACTCAAACGTCCCGCGAAAGAGTCCGCACCGTAAGTTTTCATGCAGTCAATCATCATTCCGCGTGCGCCCGAACCGCTCAAAGGTTTCATCAAAGCCGTCGGCAAGGACGGAATAAACGACGTGTCAATACCCAAAGCCGCTAACAAAGAACTCAAACCGTCAGTCAAAAATTCCAAAGCACCCGAATTTCTGAAAACACCTATCGCAATCAAAATTGCAACCATATACGGAATAATTTTCACCGCCGTAGAAAAGCCGTCTTTTGCGCCTTCGATAAAAGCATCGTAAACGTTAATTCTCTTAACCGCAGCACAAACGATAAAAGCGATTATCACCGAAAACAAAATTATATTCGCCGCCAAAGAACTCACAACTGAAATCTTTTCGCTCTCCATTTGCGAAAACTGCCAAACCAACAGCCCTTCCGCCAAAAACAATACGCCGAGATAAAGCATTATCACTTTGTCAAAAAGGTTTATCCTCTGACGGATACAAACCGTCAACAAGCCCGCTAACGTGCTGATACTCGTGGCTAAAAGTATCGGAATAAAAACATCGGAAGCATCTGCTGCACCCATTTGTATTCTGTACATCATCACCGTTACCGGCAAAACCGTAAGACCTGAGGCGTTCAAAGTCAAAAACATAATCTGGGCGTTTGAGGCTTGGGTTTTGTCAGGATTTAAATCTTGCATTTGATTCATCGCTTTAAGACCGAGCGGAGTTGCGGCGTTGTCAAGTCCCAACATATTCGCGCTGAAATTCATAACGATACTGCCCATTGCAGGGTGGTTTTCGGGAATTTCAGGAAACAGACGACGGAAAAAAGGCGCGAAAATTTTTGCCAAAAAGTTAGTCATTCCGCCTTTTTCGCCGACTTTCAATAGTCCCGTCCAAAGCGTTAAAACGCCCGTTAAGCCGAGTGAAATTTCAAAACCCGTCTTCGCGGAATCAAAAGTGCCGCTAACCATCGTCGAAAAAATATCCGTATCGCCCAAGGCAATCAGTCTGTAAAGTGCCGCCAAAAAGCCCAACACAAAAAACGAAATCCAAATATAATTTAAAACCATTTGTCGATATATTTTTTTAACATTTGTCCGCAAAAAATTTGCCATTCAGAATATCGTACTTTGAAAAAAGTTTTATATATTTGGCACTTTAACGGAGGAGATCATTATGAAAAAAGTTTTTCTATTTTTTTTCGCTTTATTAACGGTTACGATAAATGCAGATTACGTTTTCTCACAACAGACTATTTACTCAAACGGAAATGTTAAAATCGTACAAAATAGCGATTCATGGCAAGTTTTGATAGGTGAGACTATGCTCGGACACGGAGACGGCGTTTTAGATGTTGACAATTTGCCGCCGGCGTTTCAAAATATGCTTTCTTTTTATGCTCAACAGAAAGAAAGCGATATAAAAAAATCATTAAAGAAAAGCCTGAAAAAAGCCGCAACCGTAGTTTACGGTCCGCTTTTGAATACTGCATGGAATCAAACGACTCCTTATAATGACCAATGTCCGTCAATGACTTTTACACAAGACGGAAACGAGTTTACCAACCAGACGTTAACGGGTTGTTCTTCAATATCTTCGGCACAAGTAATGAATTATTACGGATATTGCAAACCGCTGACTTTGAGCGGAGAGAACCAAACAAAAAACTATACAAACTTAGTGTCCGTATCTTCGCCGTATTTTACGTCTTCTGACGGGAACAAATTTTCTTATAGTTTTTCGTATACGCCTGATTTTGATAAAATTGCATACGACAACAACGAAATGTCGAAATTTATTGTCGGAATTGCGTTTGCTCAAAAAGCAATTTTCGGACCTGATGCAACAAGTACATACGCCACGGATCAGGTTTCGGCATTTAATGATTTTTTCGGTTATAGAGCCGAGCGCAAAAGTATTTCTTCTTTATCTGACGGCGATTATATCGCTGATGCCATCAAAAGGGCGCAACCGATAATTATAGACGGTGAAAACGATAACGATGGCGGACATTCTTTTATTATTGACGGTTATAACGGCAATGAGTTTCATATAGATTATGGTTGGAGCGGAAATTCAAACGGCTGGTTTACAGCGACGGATTATCCTAACAATATGGGAATTATTATTGTTCGTCCTGATATTGAAAATATGACTTATATGCAGCAAACGCCGAAATATGTGGTCGTAGACGGCAAAAAAGTTGCGATGTCGCAATACGGCGAAGATATTTTGCAATATAAACAAAACGAGGTCGTAAGCCTTTCGGCGGGCGAACATAGTTTTTATTTTGAGTATGCTGACGGCTCAAAATTGTCTCCTTATGCCACAAAAGAAATAGTTTTAAGCAATTCAAACAGAAGTTATACCAAATACGGAAATTATGTTACGGAAGTAGCAAAGTTTAAAATATCAGCGGATTACAACCTTAATTTTTATCATAATTTAGGACAGGGTGAAGTTAAATTAGAACTTGCAGACGCTGATATAACAATTTCGGGAAAAGTTTTAGACAAAAATAATCAACCCGTAAAAGGAGCAACGGTTACAACTGCAACTGCAAATCCCGTCCCTGAAATTGATTGTCAAAACGACGGAAGTTTTCATAGCGGATATTCCGTGCAAAATACTACAATCAGTTTTATCCCGACGAAAAATTTTTTAACGGGGTTTGTTTTAAATTTTTGGTTAGAAGGCAGTCCTACGAGTGATTTAAAGGTTGCACTTTTGGACAATAATATGAAAGAATTACAAAGCCAATCATTTCCGAAAACCAACTTTTCTAAATATTCCAAAGATCTTGAAATCAATTTTGACGAGCCGATAAGCATAACTGCCGGTCAGAAATATTATATTTCATTATCAGCGGACAAAGACGATAATAATTACTATGTCTGTGCTGCGTTCGGTAAAAATGATTATTTTTATAAAGTTTTCGGTGTTGACGATTATTATACGGAAACGGATGAGAACGGCAATTATGAATTTTCCGTTTCAAAACATTGGTCTGGCGTTTTGCATGCTTATTACGGGAACAAAACATTCAATTCGTTGAATTTTGAGAAAATACAGTTTTCTGCAACCGACAAAAACTTTAATGAAAACGCAGACGACGAAACTATTGCCGCCACGTATTCAATTACTTATATTGTTGATAATCAAACTTATAAGTTAATAGAAGGAATTGCGAAAGACTCCGAAATACCTTCCGTTAGTGTGCCGACGAAAACGGGTTATGTTTTCAAGGGTTGGACACCCGAATTGCCGACAAAAATGCCGGAGAATAATTTAGTCGTTACGGCAGAATGGACAAAAATCGTAACGCCGACTGTTACGTTGTCGTCAACTTTGTTTGAATATACCGGCGAAGAAATCAATCCGAAAGTAACGCTCAAAGACGGTGAAACCATTATCTCTGAAACTGAGTATACCGTTACATACAGCGACAATCAAAATCTCGGCACTTCGGCAAAAATAACGATAAAGGATAATGACGGCGGCAATTATATGTTTGACGAAATAATTAAAAACTTTACGATTACCCGCAAGTCGGTTACCGTTACCGCCGAAAACAAAACGAAAGTATACGGTGAAGACGACCCCGTATTTACGGCAACCGTTTCAACTCTTATCGGTGATGATGTTATAAATTATACAATCAGCCGCAAAAAGGGAGAAAATACAGGGACGTATGATATTGTACCGAGCGGAGAAAATATTCAGGGCAATTACTCCGTAACATTCAGAAGTGCAACGTTGACTATTACGGCAAAAGAAATTTCTCCGACGGTTGAATTGTCAGCAATCTCGTTTGAATATACCGGCTCTGAAATAAAGCCGCAAGTAACTATTCGTAACGGTAGAGTTGTTATGTCATTATCTGAATATACTGTTACTTACTCAGATAATATCAATGTCGGCACTTCGGCAAAAGTGATTATCACTGATAATGACGGCGGAAATTATACGTTTGAAAAAATTGAAAAAACGTTTGAAATCAAAGCAAAACCTATCACGCCTATTATTGAAGAGTCGGAAGAATCAGAAACTCCGTCAGAGAATACGGAAACACCTGTTTCAGAACTTGTTCCCTCTGATAACGTAAAAGTTTGGTCGTTTGACAAGACGATTTTTATAAATGCAAATGTCGGTCAGAGTTATAAAATTATTGACATAAACGGCAGAATACTAAAAACATCAGTTACGGAATCTGACAGAGAAGAAGTGATTTTGAGCCGCAACATAAACGGTATTGTAATTGTAAAAATCGGGAAAAAATCATTCAAACTTAAACTATGATGAAACGTTTTCTTTTATTTCTTTTGCTGATAATTGTTTTTTGCGGTGGTTTGTCCGCTAAAAACCACAAAATCGGACTTTTAGTCGCCTGTGAACAAAAAAGCGTTTTCGAAAAATACGGAAAGGCTTTGAAAGAGGAAACACGCGGCGGTTTTAAAGTTTACAGTTTTAAGAACAAAGATTATACGCTTTTGGTGATTAACAGTGGGATAGGGGAGATTGCCGCCGCAGCAGCCACGCAAGTTTTGATTGATGTTTACGACGTTGAAATCGTTGTAAATTTCGGCGTTGTAGGCGCACTCACTGACGAAATGTCAATTACCGAGGCTTGTGTCATCGAAAAAATAGTTCATTACGATTTTGATCTTTCTGGACTTGACCCCGTTAAAAAAGGTCAGTATCCGGGGTTTCAAGATGAGTTTTTGCTGACGGATACCATCTTGATTAACAAAGCGTTAGAAATATGCCCGACTTTAAAAAAAGTAACTTGCGCTTCTGCTGACAAATTCGTTGCCGGCAAAGACGTAAAACAAAAACTTAGCGCAGAATTTTCCGCTGATATTTGCGAAATGGAAAGTGCTGCCATTTTCTTGACTTGTCATCGCAACAATGTTCCGTGCCTTTTTATAAAGTCGGTGTCGGATTCTTTGACCGGCGACGGAAAAGAGTTTTATCAAGATATCTCCATGCGGCGGCTAACTGTTTGGAAATCACCGATAAAATAATCAAAAGTTTGTGGTGATTTTTAGTTTTCAATGCTGATAGTATCAACGTCGTAATTATATGCTTTGCAGTTGTAACTTCTTGAAATTTTGGTTTGCGGAAGCGGAAATTTTTGGTGATAACGGTTGAAAGCCGTATCTGATAAAACTTTCTGTAAAAATTTTCCGCAAACCGGCAATGCCGTAAAATTGCCGCCCGCAATTTCTCCGCCTCTGAAATGTATGCTTCTGAACTCTCCGCCGACCCAAACGCCCGAAACCAAACCCGGTGTCGTTGCAATAAACCAACCGTCAGAATGATTGTTTGACGTCCCCGTTTTGCCGCCGAAACCGCAATCGTTGTACCAATTTCTGACATAACGCCACAAATAGCCGGAAGTGCAGTGATGTTCTGTCATTGCGCCTTTCAGCATTGTTTGCATCAAAAATGCCGTTTCGTAGTCCAACGCTTGAATCGTATGTTCGGGAGCGGTGTAAATAACTTTATCGTTTTTGTCCAAAATTTTTGTAACAAGTATCGGTGCTTGATATTCACCGTCAGCCATTACCGTGCAGTACGAATTTGTTAAGTCCAAGAGCGTAACATCGTTACCGCCGAGGCATGTTGACGGCATAGTATCGTTAAGCGGTGTCGTAATGCCCATAGCGTGTGCCGTTTTGCAGATGTTTTCTATGCCGACCTCTTTGCTTATCTGAACCGCTACCGTGTTGATACTCCGCGCAAAAGCCGCCCTTAACGAATAAACCGTATCCGTGCAAATTCCGTCGGCATTGTGCGGAATCCACTGTTTTCTTTTGCCTTTGTCCCAAACAGGCCAGACAACGTATTGGTCTTTTCTTTCGTCGCACGGCGAAAAACCTTGACGCATTGCTTCTGTATAATCAAAAAGTTTGAATGTTGAGCCGGGTTGTCTTAATGCCGTAACTTTGTCATATTTCCAAAATTTAAAATCCAAATCTCCGACCCATGCTTTTATGTGCCTTGTTTGCGGCTCAATGGCAACTAACGCACAGTGCAGAAATTTTACCATATAACGGATTGAATCCATTGTCGAAAGTGTTGTGTCTTTTTGTCCCTTTGCGTAGTCAAAAACAGTGAGTTTGTGAGGTTTTTCTAATTCTTTCAAGGCTTTCAAAGTGTCAAGACCTTGTTTTATAAGTAACTGAAATTCAGGAAGTTTATGAGCGATATGTTCGATAAAATCAGGGATTTCCCTGTGAAAGGCATCGCACCAGGGATTACGTCCTCTCCAATGAAGGTTAAAGGAATCCTGTAAGTTTTTCATCTGTTCGATAGCAGATTTTTCTGCATAAGCTTGCATTGAAGAGTCTATCGTAACATAGATTTTCAGACCGTCGTTGTAGAGGTTTTTGTTGTTTTCTTTCAGCCATTCTTTGAGATAGACGGCTAATTGATCGCGGAAATACAGAGCAGTGCCGTCATAATTATCCTCTACCGAAAAGTCAAGTTTTATTGGAATTTGTGTTAACGAATCACATTCTTCTGGCGAAAGATAATCGTTTTTTACCATATTTTGAAGTACGGTATTCCGGCGTTTCAGGGAGTTTTTCGGGTTGAGTTTCGGGTTGTAAGTCGTTGTTGCTTTTAATAGTCCGATCAGAACGGCACATTCTTCAACTTTCAGATTTTTAGGCAGTTTGTTGAAATATGTTTTTGCGGCGGTTTTTATTCCGTAAGCGTTGCTGCCGAAATCTACCGTGTTGAAATACATCACGAGAATTTCCTGCTTGGAAAAACGCATTTCTATTTTAAAAGCCACAATCCATTCTTTGAGTTTTGCCACGAGAGTTTTTACGCCCGGAATTTTTCCTAACAGTCCGTGAGAATATTTTGAGGTTCGTGTTTTGTAAAGATTTTTTACAAGTTGCTGAGTTATGGTGCTTGCCCCGCGCTTTTTAGAATTAAAGACAATATCTTTTAATGCCGAGAAAAGTCCTTGAAAATCAATGCCGTAATGCGAAAAAAATCTTTCGTCTTCGGTCGAAACCAAAGTGTTGATTAATTCTGCCGTCAGGTCTTCGTACTTTATTTTGTTACGGTTTTCCGAGAAGAATTTGCCGATAACTTTGTTGTCGGCAGAGTATATGACGGAGGCTTCGGGCAGGATTCCTTTTCCGATTTCGTCCACTGAGGGGCTGTTTCCGAAAAGCCACAAAAAATTAACGTCAACCGCTAAAAGCAACGTAAAAAAACTAATTACAATGCTCAAAATGACGATTAATATTTTTACATACCATTTTTTCATTTTTTGTCAGTTTTATAACAAAGCCGTCTTATTAACACAATTTCTATTTTTCTTGAATGAAGATAAATTGTGAGGTCAGGGCTGAGGGTTTGATGAATAAAATTGTAAATTCCCGTTATGCCGAATGTCCAGTGTTCAAAAGCGAGCCAATAGGCTGCTTTCAAACGGGCAGCGGGGGATATTGTATAATTTTGGTAATATCTTGATTTTGAAAGCGGATTGCTGATATTTATGCCTGTTGTTGCGGACATAAATACGTAACTGCGTTTTCCGAATACGTAGTTGTAAGCATAACCGCAGTTGATACCGAAATTGCTGGTTTTTAGGTGGCTGGAATTATCTACTTTGATAAGTGAACTATCAGAGTCTATTTTCAATAAGTGGAACGAGGCTCCTGCCATAAAACTTCCTGCCGAGATTTTCTGACTTTCGTATGCCGTGAAACCTGCCTTGTATGAAAATTTTTCATGGTTGAAAATGTATTTTCCGACCGCCTCAAACTGAAACACGCTTAAATCTGGTTCAAATTCCCGTTCTTCGTCTTGTCGGTTGTAGCGCGAACTATAAACGTCTTTATAACTTTCGGCTTCTTCGGTGTAGAAGCCTTTATATTTTTGGATAGAAATATCACCTGCGAAATATTTTATATAGCCTTTGAGCAGCATATCAATAGTCCGTTGTTTGTGATAATGGTCGGTGTTGTTTATCGGTGAAAATTCTTGTCTTATGCTGAAATCAAACGGCAAGTATTTGCAATATGCACCGATACCTATGCCTGTATGAATGCCGGGAATATAATTCAGACCTGAGCCTTTGTCCCAAAAATCAAGACCGTTGTTGTATATGAAAGTTTTCAAATTGACAAGGTTGTCGTATTTTTTGACGTAATTTGTATCCTGAGCGGTAATTTTTGCCGCAGAAAAAAATGTTAATATTAAAATGCTTAGCCTTAGTTTGATAGTTCCCATCGTTGCCGGATTTTCCGACTGCAAATTTACAAAAAAATGCAACAATTCAAAAAAAAAATTATCTTTCAAAAAAAACCTTTACGGCATTGCAAATTAAATCAACTGAGGTATCAATTCCTATTTTAGCGGTATTGATAACGATGTCGTAATGATCGGGATTTTGCCATTGAAGCCCCGTATACTTTTCGTAATGATTGGCTCTGGCGCGGTTTTTTATGCGTATAACCTCCCGTGCTTGATTTTCTGACAATTGAGTGCGTCCCGTAACCATTTTAACGGCAAAATCTTCGTTACTACGGATAAAAATATTTAAGCAGCATGGTCTGTCTTTGAGAATATAGTCGGCGCAACGACCGATAATAACGCATGATTCCATTGCGGCTTCTTTTATTATCCGGCTTTGTTCAAGAAAAATTGCTCCGTCGCGCCCTGAAAATTTCTCTTTTGAAATTCCGTTGTCAGTAATGATGTATTCCAAAAACGATGCGTTGGATATAAATTGGTCTTTGTCTTCAACGTCTTTTTTCGAAATGCCGAGTGTTTCGGCGGTTTTGTTGATGATTTCTTTGTCGTAAAATTTTATGCCCAAACGCTCAGCAACTTTCTGCCCGATTTCATGACCGCCGCTGCCGTGCATACGGGCTATTGTTATCACCAAAGGCAAAGTGTTGATTTCTTTGGTTTCAAACACGAGCGGGTCTTCCGCCACAGTGTCGGTAGCAAAAAAAGTTTCTAACCACGGTGTATGTTTTGCTACAAATCTTACAACAAAGCCGACATAAACAGCCGAAAACAACGTGCCGAAACCTATCATGTCAAAACGCCAAAAACCGAAAAACAAAAACGAAAAAATCAAACCAATCAACACGAGAAAAATGTCGCAAAAGATTTTAACTTTTCCGTACTCTTTTTTCATGATACGTGCAATTGCCGAAATCATTCCTTCGCCCGCTAAAAGCAATGTCCTGCACCTGACCTGCACCGAAACGCCTATACCTATAAGCGTAGTGCCGACAACAAGTTGCAAAACTCTTACAGCATAGCCTTCAACGGAGTTGTCCCATTGAAAAGATTTTGTAAGCCACATTGTTAAATCGGTGAAAAAGCCGAAACATAAACTTAGCGGAATTTGTCGGAGTATTTTTGTTTTTAAGTCTCCGCGCAACAATAAATATTGCGCGAAGACAAAAATTAAATGCAGAATAAAAGTCAATGTACCGAAAGTAAGACTTTGTCCTTCGATACAACTTAGTACATACGGCGGACAGGCTATCGGCGCACTTCCTAAGTTAGCACGAATAGCCAGCGATGTGCCGAATGTCATTACGAACAACGCTAAACAAAGAATAGAATATCTTTTTAACGCTTCTACTTTACTATAAAAGTTCATTTCGGTGAAATCATAATCTATACAAAAGTACTTTTTCATTGTAAAGTAGTAATTAACTTTGTTTTATAATTCTATTAACTTGTATTTCGGGACGAGTATTTTCATTATGCACCACGCTAACAAATAAGCAACGGCGCAATAGCAAAATACCATCATATAACCTGCTGGTTTGCCGGTAACGCCGAAAAATTGGAACTCCTCACCAAGCGATTCAGCGTAAGTGAAAAGTTTTCCTGAGCCTTTGTTGATTGCAAACGAACACAACCCACCGAACATCGTACCGATACCCGTGATAGTTGCGATAGCGGATTTCGGAAACATATCGCCGATAGTAGAATAAAGGTTAGCCGACCATGCCTGATGACCTGCGCCTGCCAAACCGATAATTATACAGGGCCACCATACCGAGGTTGAAGCCAACGGTTGAGCGAACATCGCAAAAACGGGTAAAAATGCAAAAATCAACATCGCCCTCATTCTTCCGGCGTAAGGATTCATTCCCATTTTTTCGACGAAAAGTTTCGGTAAATAGCCTCCGAAAATCGAAACAACCGTTACAATGAGATAAAGCACGAAAATTAACGCTTGACCCATTCCCGAAGATGACGGGTAGCCGAGTTCCGAAAAATAAGCCGGTGCCCAAAACAAGAAAAACCACCAAACACCGTCCGTCATAAGTTTGCCGACGATAAATGCCCAAGTCTGACGGTATTTAAAACAGTCAAGAAGCGACATTTTCGGTTCTTTTTTGTCGGTTTTTGCTTCAACGGTTTCGCCTTTGTCAGAGTCTATGTATGCCAATTCTTCGCTATTGACGTATTTGCTTTTTGACGGTGAGGTATACAAAAACAGCCATAAACCAGCCCAAACAAAACCTATCGCACCGATGATTATAAACGCCATTTCCCAGCCCATACTTTCTGCCAAAAGCGGAATCGTTAGCGGTGCAGCGAGTGCGCCGACAGAGGCTCCCGCATTGAAAATCGAAGTGGCGTAAGCGCGGTCTTTTTTCGGAAAATATTCAGCCGTAACCTTAATCGCCGCAGGAAAGTTGCCCGCCTCGCCGGTTGCGAGAATAATTCTACACGCCAAAAACAGCCAAACGCTTGTAGAAGATACCATCAAAGCAATTTGAGAGCCTTTTTCAACTGCTCTTAACGCTTCTATGTTGTCAATGCCGGTAAGAGCCATTGTCGCCCAACCGCAGGCTGCGTGAAGACAAGCACCGAAAGACCAAATCACGATAGCCCAAATATAGCCTTTTTTTGTTCCCATCCAGTCGATAAACTTTCCGGCAAAAAGCGATATAAAAGCATAAAAAATTGAAAATATTGCGGTTATATTACCGTAATCATTATCGTTCCAATGAAAATCAAGAGCGATAAAATCTTTCCAAGTAAGGGACAAAACCTGTCTGTCCAAATAGTTCACGGTCGTTGCAAAAAATAGCAACGCACAAATCACCCACCTAAATTTTGTCATTATTTTTTAGTTATTAATTTTTATTTTTAATTTTCAACTCCTTCTTCTTTGCTTGCATAAAGTCCTATAACGCTGCCGTAAAACTCACCGTTTTTCTGACAACTCAGATATTCTACCGAAACGTTATCTTTAAATGTTTCAAATTTTTGGTTTGCATCAAATTTATATTTGAAAACAAAACCGTTTTCAAGCCTTTCAATGCGCAAAATAATTCTGCCGGCAAAACCGTTGTCAAGTTTTTTTATTTCGAGTTCGTCTTTTGCGACCGTTTCGCCCTGTTTCAGAGAACGTTGCAAAACCAGCACCGGCAACTCCTCTCTTAACGTAACGCCTAACTGATAGCCGTAACTATCGCCGGCAAAAATTGCAAGTCCGGCAAATTGTTCAACACTGCTCGGTAAAAAGTGCATTTCGGTTTCTGCCGTAAAATTATTGTGCATTTGTCTCATTGCGATTAAAGACGTATGTCTTATCGACCGTATATTATTGATTTCGAGCGGCACAAATATTCCTTCTTGAATGTTGTCCGGTTTTTCCGTTTCTGGGGATACGGGCGTTCTGAGATAAAACCATTGCAGAGGTAATTCGGTTGAAAGAAATTTTTCTGTATACGTAAAATTTCCGTGCGGAATATATGTGGCAAAAGCCGCCGAATCTTTTGCGTATTTTATTCCGTCGGGTGCTTTTATTTTCAGCGGAATGTTGTCTCCGTTTCTGATAATATAAGGCCAGCCGTCGTCAAAAATTATCGGCATCATAAACGTTTCTCTGCCGTAATTGTAATCGCCCTCCGGCGAATACGGTCTTATGCCTTGAAAAAATGCGTACCACTTACCGTCAGGGGTGTCAACAAAATCGGTATGTCCCGTACCGACAACAGCGTCCTCACGTGCCGGAGAAAGTCTGCGCTGCGTAACGATAGGATTGTTTTCGTAACGGGTATACGGTCCGAAAGGATTTTTTGAGCGGTAAACACAACCGGCAAAACCGTTGCCCAAACTTCCGCCTTCTGATGCCGTAAGATAATAATATTCACCGATTTTAAAAAGATGCGGGGCTTCGAGCCACGAAGGTTTTTTTTCGGGAATGTCGCCGCCGGCAAGTATAATTTTTCTTTCGCCCTCGGTTTTCATGGTCTCGAGATTGAATTTTTGCATCCAAATAACTTTAAAGTCAGGATAATCGGGTACTCGGTCAGGTGTTCCCTGATTTAAGAGATAAGCCGTACCGTCGTCGTCAAAAAATAGCGAAGGGTGAACTCCGCCTATACCGAAAATCCATTCAGGGTCAGACCATTCTCCTGCCGGGTCTTTTGCTTTGATGATAAAATGTCCGCCGCCGCCGACAAAAGTTCCCGTTATGTAAAAATAACCGTTATGTTTGTTGTATCGTATTGTTGACGGAAAAATTCCTTGAACGGATTTCAACGAGGTATTAAGACATTGTCTTTCAGTAGGAAGTGCATACGAAATTTGTTTCCAGTTAACGAGGTCTTTGCTATGAAGAACCGCAATACCGGGGAAAAAAGTATACGTAGAGGTTATAAGGTAATAATCATCGTCCTTTCTGCAAACGCTCGCATCAGAATACGAACCCTGCAAAACGGGATTAAAAATCTCGCCTTCACCAAGCCGCGACTCCTCAAAACACCGGTCATTGCCGGTGTATGTAAAACTCTTAAAATAAGCCTTATCTTTCAACAAATGTATGTCGGAATTACAGCCGCCGAATAGTAAGGCTGCTGCCAACAAAAGATGTTTTGCGTTCATATAATTGTATTAATAAATGTTAACAAAATGTTATATAAATTTTTCTGCAAAGTAAAGATAAAATTTGTAAATTAGAAACTTTTTAACAAAAAAAAATCCGGCTTAATATTCTCATATCAAGACCGGATATACTAAAAACAAAAAAACAAAAAAATTAAGCCTATGAAAAAGACTAATTGTCTTCCAAACTTCTTTGGAGTTTCTGAATGTAAATCGCCTTTTTGATTTGATCTCTTCTTCTTACGGAAAATTTCGTAAAGGCTTGTCTTTCGCGCAATTCTTTAACTACGCCTGTTTTTTCAAATTTTCTTTTGAACTTTTTGAGGGCTTTTTCAATGTTTTCACCCTCTTTGATAGGTACTATGATCATATCCTTTTTTTTAATTATTTAGTTAACTATAATAAATTAAATTTAATTTTTCAGACGGCAAAATTACAAAAAGATTTTTTACGTACAAAAGATTTTTTAAAGTTTTTTTAGTGTCAACCGTAATTTTGTGATTTACAACGAATTTCTGACTAAAATTTTCGTCGGAATTTTTATATCTTCAAATTTTGAATCAGGGCTGATAACAAATTCAGCCGCTTTTTCGCCCATCATTTTAAAGTCCGTGCTTAAAACCGTTATCCCACCGCTGACGTATTTTTTCATCGGTGTCTCGTTAAACGAAATCACTCCGGCATTTTTGCCGATAACAAGTCCTTTTGCCTGACATTGTTCCAAAAAGATTGCTAACGTTCGGTCGCTGACAAGAAAATATAGTTCACCGTTTTTTACGTCAAACTGTGCTGAAGAATAAAGTATCTGACTATGAATTTCAAAATCGGCACAAAACTTTCTGAAATATTCCACCGTCTCTCTCGGATGATCGGTAAATTCGGGATATAAGAAAACAAATTTTTTGTATTTTTTTATTTTTCCAAGTTTTCTTTCAGCGCGTCGTAAACGCCTTGTCCGAAATCTTGCCAAATCTTGCTGACACCGCTGCGTGAATAAATATTCCAGTCAATCAGCAAAAGTTTTTCCCTCGGAATACGGCTTATGATTTTCGGGATTTTGTTATCGTCGAAATTCATTATTACATATTTGCTGTAATGACCGAGCGATTCTTTGACCGCCGTTTCAAAAACATTTATATTATAATGATGAAACCTTATGTCAATAGGGATTTCTGTGCTGAGGGCTTTTCTGAAACTATGATAAAACACCTCTTTGTAGGCCTTGAAAGTGTCTAACAGCAAGAAAACTTTACATTCAGGTTTGCTGACAAAATACCCTCTGTTAGGCACGCTTTCTATAAGACCGTGTTTTTTGAGGTTTGAATATGCCTTATAAACCGTGTCGCGGCTCAGAGAACACCCTCTGCTCATTTCGTTGACAGAGGGCAAGATTTCGCCCTGCTTTATCTTACCGCTCTGAATCGCCAAAGTTATGGTTTCTTCTATCTGTTTGTATTTAAGATCCTGACTATTAAAGTCGAATATGTTTTTAAAATTTTCTGCCGTCATAATACTGTGCTGTTCTGTGCTGCAAATGTAGAAAAATTTTCATTAAGAAAAAACTTTTTCTTAATAATTTTTCCCCAATTTTTCGGCGGCTAAAACCAAAAACATATAATGCGACGACCCTCCGCCGATAACGTATTCTACTTGTTGCCAAAGATACGGAAATGTTAATAGTTCAGGAAAATCGGGACGGACAAGGTTTGTACCTGAGACTACGCCGCCCGGAATATATGACCAATCGCTACGGTTAAGACCGTATCCGACTATTGCCGATTCAGCACCGACACCTGAGGCAAACGATGCTCTATTAAGACCGGGGTGACAGCCGAGAATAAAATTAAGCGCGTCAAAAACAGGCTGTTTGTCAAAAATTTGCGGATATTCGTTTGCTAAAAAATAATGTTTGAAACCAAAACTCTGAATATCCCAGCCTGCTCCCCAAATCCTCGGACTATAAGGTACTCCGTAAGGATTTTCAGTGGTCTGTTTTTTCAGTATTTCGGCGTAAGAGGTTAGATTGTCGCGAAACGCTTTTGAAAACGCCTTGTATTTCATGTCTTTTTGTCCGGCGCAATATTTTTCTATTCTGCTGAGATACCAGCCGCAATAGCCGATATATTTGCTTATTGAGTCGGTCAGTGTGATAATATTGTCAAGATATTCTTTCTTGTTTGTGGCGATAAAAAGTTCTGCTTCTGCCTGAACTTTGGCAAATTCAGCAAATCCTTTCACCGTTTTGTTCTGATTATAAACCTCTTGCGCAATCTCCAAACAACGGTTTGCAAGTGTATCGTTAAAACCTTTCAATGCACGGTATGTAGCTGCTAAACCTGCCGAGGTAGAAAGTTCTCTGTACGGATTGTTTTCGGTATAAACGCGGCGGTCGTCGTTGTTTCCGGCGATATTATCGGTCATTGCAGCAGCATCGCCTAAAAGCACATATTGTCGGAGCGAATTGCAAATTATACCTCTGTAAAGCCGTCCGAGGGCATTGTAACCGGCGATGATAGTGAGTGCGCCGTTTTCTATTTGTTGAAGAATATCGTTTTTTTCATCAGGCTGATGAATTTCAACGACGCGGTTTTTCCAATCAATCGAGGTAACGTCAATTTCGGGCTTAAAACATTCGTATGCGAGAGCAAGTATGTAACATTCGTTTGCTTGCGATTCTATGCGGAGGTCAAAATCTCCGGCATCATGCCAGCCGCCGACGTTTATCTGTTTTTTCTCATTCGGGACAATGCCTTTAAAGTCGTCAGTTTGGTCATAACCGTCAAAGAGATTACCTTTTTCTGCAACAAGTGCATCGTCCAAATGACAGACATCGTGCCAGACTTTGTATTTTTCGTTAACCCTAACATGACACATTTGAACCGGCAAAAAATATTCAATAACGGGTTGCCATACTCCGCGCTCAAAAACATCATCATCTATTTTGAAAACAACCGATTCGCTGTTTTTGTAAACTATTTTATAAAGTCCGGGAGATTTTATGAAAGAGAAATCAAATGTTAAGTAGTTGTATCTTAAAAAATTGCCCCATGTTTGAGGTTTTTGTGATAAGACTACGTTTTCGCCCTCGGCAGTAATTTTTATTAGTTTTGCCTCTTCTAATGAATTGTCTCTACGGTCAACCTCAATTATTGCGCGTTTTGGCTGAGAGGTCATATAACCGATTTGCGAGGTTTGAACAACGGGAGCATAAAGCCAATTTTTGTCAACATTCGGGGTAATCTTCCAACGCAAAACCTCACCTAATTTTTCAGTCGGCAATTCGCTGCGCAAAACAAACCAACCGTTGTTGTGATTTATTCTGCCGTCATAGAGTTTCAACTGCGTTTCGCTTTCAATAGTGATTTTTTTGAGCGGGTCGTCAGGACACGACACAAACTTTTTCCCTTCGGCATACGGCTTGGCGACAATGTCATCGGCAATCAGCGGAGAATAACCCGTGCCGAGAAATTTTTCTAAGTTGACGGTAGTGCCGTTTGCGCCTTCAAAATCACCTTTATATTTTATGTTCGGCTCTGATATTTCGAGCGGGGCGTTAGGTTGCTGAGGAAAAATTCCCGTTTTAGAGTCCATAATCCACGGTTTTCCGAACAGTTCTCCGGGGAAAAATTCAAGATTGAAACCGACTTTGCCTTCGTATTTTTTCGGGACGGGCTGCTCTAACGAAATAGTTATCACAACCGAATTGCCTTCGGGCTTTGTTTCCACCTTATAATAAAACGCTAAATCAGGATAGACAGCCGGATTAAAACCTTTTAAATGCCGACTCGTATCAGGGAAACACATCGTAGCGGTAATAACATTTCCGTCAACTTGTCTTGACACTTTTTTAGGCACGGGTTGCCACTGACCGGGTGTAGGCTCTAACCTTACATCGCCGTTTGTCGCCAAACGTTTACCGTTCATAATAATCGTAACGCCGCCTTGATGTCCCTCAGGATAATAATCGCTGAAAGCAACAACATCTACACCGCAGTTGTTAAGATACTCGGATTCAGTAATTTTGAATTCTTGTGCATTTATTTTTAAGCAGTTAAGTAATGCGGCAAATGCAATAACCGCCATCGAGAGTCTTTTCATGGTGATAATGTTTTAGTAATGTTATCCGTTATCTTTCAATTCCGAAAAGATAACTGTTAAATTTTGGTTTTCGTTTTCTGCATCTTTAAAAACTTCAACTACGCTTTTTAAATATTTTCTGTCGTAGTTGAAAATTCCTACGCATGTCGGCTCTGAAATTTCAGTCAACATATCATACAGCGCGTCTAAATTCGCCCCGTAATATGACGGAAACGAAAATTTTTCCGCCAAATCTTTATGCATTCCTTCTTTTGAAGTGCTTTGAGAAAAGTCGAGAATTATTTTTTTCATTTTTCTAATATAGTTGTTCAAATGTTTTGTAATGGTCTTTGGTGAAAAATACTAAACCGTCATTGCTGAAAATGATTCGTTTAGCATTGCGTTTGCCTTTTTTGTAGTCGATGTCACATTCATAATACTGACGACCTTTTGCTTTGGGTAACTGTCCTTCGTAGTTTCCGAAACGGTCGCCGCCGATACTCTTGCCGGGGGCAACCTTGTTGAGATTTCCCTTCATGGAATCCCAACCAAGTTTTTGAGCCTCCGATTTTGTAATGTAGTTTTTCGGCAACTTGTTGAAAGTATGAATGTAAAGCGCAACGCAGTTTTTGTCGTTGTATTCGCCGTCTTCGTCAATTGATTTTTTGTCAGTCTGTTCTACTTCGTTCTGACTGTCAACTTGTTGAAAGAAACCGTTTACTTTGTTTTCTGCCTGAACGGGTGGAGCATTTGCCGAAACCTCCGACAAAAACTCCTTCATTTTACCGTCTTTATAAAACAAGGTCGGAAAATCCGTCCTGCCCTTTATAGGCCAGTTCAAACGCCATGAACCTCCGTCCGTTATGCCCCAAACCGAAACCCTTTCTATGTTATTGGAATGACGGACAAACGAAGAGAAAATCTCTTTGAAACGCTTATTAATACCGGCTTTTGCCTCCTCTGAAAGTCCGTTTTTATACGGGTCGTATTTTTCCTGATAATCGGCTTGCGCAGAAATCTCCGCCGTATTGCCCATCGGAAAAGGTATTGTCGTGAGGTCAAATTCCGTAACCTGAACTTTTATATTATTGTCTTCAAAATCCTTTAACGCACTTTCTAATTCGTTAACGCTCGGAAAATCCATCGTGCAGTGCATTTGCATTCCGACATAGTCAACTTGAAGACCTTCTGAGCGCATTTCTTTGATTTTCTTTATTATAGAGGCGCGTTTTTCAGGTTTGCAAACGTTGTAATCGTTGAGAATGAGTTTTGCTGACGGGTCGGCTTCGTGCGCAAATTTGAAAGCGAGATTTATAAAATCGCTGCCGATAATTTCAAAATACGGACTTTTACGATAACTGCCGTCATCTTCAAAAGCCTCGTTAACAACGTCCCAAGCGTCAATTTTGCCTTTGTAATGTCCTGCAACGGCAAAAATGTGGCTTTTCATGCGCTCAATCAGGGTGTCGCGGTTTACAAAATTGCCGTCCTTGTCGGTGAAAATCCATTTCGGTGGCTGCGAATGCCAAACCAAAACGTGTCCGACCATATACATATTGTTTTGTTTAGCGAAGTCTACAACCTTATCACCCAAAGAAAAATTGAATTTTCCTTGCTCCGGCTGAACGGTCTCACCCTTCATACAGTCTTCGGCAGTAAGCGCGTTGAAATGTTTTTTTACGATGTTGACCGATAATTCGTCGCCGCCGTTAATCTGACTTTCGGCGAAAATCGTTCCGATTTTAAAATTGTCTTTGAATTTTTCTTTCAGGATAACTCCCTCAGACGTTGTAGTGTTGTTGTTTTGTTGTTGAACGCCGCCGCACGAAAACATTAAAACGGCAGCCGTCAATATGAGGGAATAAATAAAACTTAATCTCTTGATGGTCATAATATTAGTGCTTAAAATTTTAAAAAAGAGGCTGTCTAAAAACTCCTGATTTTTAGACAGCCCCGCAAAAAATTATCTTGACACTCTTCCGCTTGCGTCGCCTGACATAAGTTTTTCAACCTCAGAAACGCTTACGCGGTTGTAGTCGCCGTAAATCGTGTGTTTTAAGCATGAAGCCGCAACAGCAAAGTTCAAGGCTTTCTGGTCGTCGCCCGTGAAAGTTTGAAGTCCGTAAATCAAACCGCCCATAAACGAATCACCGCCGCCTACACGGTCAACAATGTGTGTTATCTGATATTCAGGCGATTTGAAAAGCGTTTTGCCGTCATAAAGTACACCCGCCCAGTTGTTGTGGTTTGCGTTGATAGAACTGCGCAAAGTCGTGATAACTTTCTTTGCGTTCGGAAAACGTTTCATAATCTGCTGTGAAACCGAAAGATAAGCCTCCGCAACAACTTTGCCGCCTTCTACGTTAACGCCTTCGGGTTTTATCAAAAGTGCTTTTTCAGCATCTTCTTCGTTGCCTAAGATAACGTCGCAATATTTTACTAATTCCGGCATTACTTCGTCGGCACGTTTGCCGTATTTCCAAAGGTTTTTGCGGTAGTTAAGGTCGCAAGAAACGGTGATTCCGAGTTCTTTTGCAACTTTTAAGGCTTCGAGACAAACCTCTGCCGCGCCCTCTGAAATAGCCGGCGTTATGCCCGTCCAATGAAACCAACCTGCACCTTCAAAAACTTTTTTCCAATCAATCATTCCGGTTTTGATTTCCGAAACCGATGAATGTGCGCGGTCATAAATAACCTTGCTTGCACGGCTTACTGCACCCGTTTCAAGGTAGTAAATACCGATTCTGTCGCCGCCGAAAATTACGTCGTTAACATCAACGCCTATGCCGCGAAGTTCTCTTAAACAGGCTTTTGCGATGTCGTTTTCGGGAAGTCTGGTTACGAAACTTACCGGCAAACCGTAGTTTGCAAGCGAAACGGCAACGTTAGCCTCGCCGCCGCCGAATGTAGCGTTAAAACTGCTCGTCTGCAAAAAACGCTCATAACCCGGCGCAGCAAGACGAAGCATTATTTCTCCGAATGTTACTGTCTTTTTCATTTTTATTTTATATTTTTATACACCTGAGAATGACGAGAATCCGCCGTCAACAGGCATTACGATTCCTGTGATAAATGATGCCGCGTCAGAGCAGAGGAACTGAACTGCGCCGTTAAGTTCGGTGATGTCGCCGAATCTGCGCATAGGTGTTCTTGCGATGACTTTTTTGCTGCGTTCGGTAAGGCTGCCGTCAGGATTGATTAACAACGCACGGTTTTGATTACCGATGAAAAAGCCCGGAGCAATAGCGTTAACGCGGATTTTTTCAGAAAACTTAATCGCCATTTCCTGAGCCATCCATTGCGTGAAACCGTCGATTCCGTGTTTTGCAACCGTGTAACCGAGAACCCTCGTTATCGCTGAATATGCCGCCATTGACGAAATCGTTATAATCGAGCCTTTTTTCTTCTTCGCCATCGACTCGCCGAAAACGATTGACGGATAAACAGTTCCGTTCATGTTAATCGAATTAACCTTTTCAAAGTCTTCGATTTTCATTTGGAAAACGTCTTTGTCGTCGGGAATTGTTGCGCCCGGAACGTTACCGCCGGCACAGTTAACCAAAATGTCAACGCCGCCCCATTCTTTTTCTACTTCGTCGCGGGTTGCTTTAAGTTTTTCGATGTCAAGAACGTCCGAAACAACGCCCATAACTTTTGCCGTGCCGATTTTTTTAAGTTCTTCTACTTTTTCCATTGTGTTTTGTTCATGACGACCCAAAACTACAACGTTAACGCCTTGTTCAACAAGGTGTTTTGCGATACTTCCGCCGAGAACGCCTGCGCCGCCGGTTACAACGGCGTTTTGTCCCGATATGTCGAACATATTATTTGCCATTTCTGATTTCTTTTACGGTTTGTAATGCTGATTTTATTTTCTCTGTAATTGTAGAAAAATCTTTTGTGAGTTGACTGCCTAATCCTACGCAAGCCACACCTGCGTTGAACCATTCTTCGAGACACTCCTTATCGGTTGTAACGCCGCCCGAAGGCATGATGTTTGTCCAAGGACACGGTGCTTTGATTGCTTTTACTAACGAAGGTCCGCCGACTTCTTTTCCGGGGAAAATTTTTACAACCTCACAGCCGAGTTCCTCAGCGAGGTTGATTTCCGAAAGCGTTCCGCAGCCGGGCAACCACGCAATTTTTCTGCGGTTGCAAACCTTTGCCATATCGGGGTTCAGGGACGGCGAAACGATAAAGTTAGCACCGAGTTGAATGTAAAGGGCAGCCGTTGCGGGGTCTACTACCGAGCCTACGCCCATAATCATTTCAGGACATTCGGTCGCGCACCATTTGTTGATAACTTCAAAAACTTCGTGCGCATAGTCGCCACGGTTAGTAAATTCAAAAACCCTTGCACCGCCCTCATAACAGGCTTTAACAACGGTTTTAACTTTTTCTACGTCAGCATTGTAATAAAGCGGTACAATACCAGTAGAAATCATTGTGTTTAATACGTGTAAACGTTTAAATCTTGCCATTTTTGTATTTTTTTTAATAATATAATGCTATTGTTTAAGAAAGTGGGTGAAGTGCAAATGGAGTGCAGGCTTCCAGCCTGCTATAAAGGCAGACTGGAAGCCTGCACTCCATTTATACTTCTCACTCCTTGCTATTTCCCTTTCTCCCTTAACTCCACTCTGCGGATTTTGCCGGAAATGGTTTTGGGGAGTTCGTCAACAAATTCGATGACGCGGGGATATTTGTACGGTGCGGTCGTGTTTTTAACATGGGTCTGAATCTCTTTTATCAACTCTTCGCTCGGAGTGTAACCCTTTGCCAAAACTATCGTCGCCTTAACAACACAACCTCTGACAGGGTCGGGAACGCCCGTAACGGCACATTCAACGACGGCAGGGTGCGTCATGCACGCGCTTTCAACTTCAAAAGGCCCTATCCTGTAACCCGAACTCTTGATAACATCGTCCGTTCTGCCCACAAACCAGAAATAACCGTCCTCGTCTTTGTAGGCAACGTCGCCCGTATGATAAACCTTGCCGTCATCGGTGATAACCGTTTTCGTCAACTCTTTGTCGCGGAAATACTCTTTGAAAAGTCCGAGCGGACGTTTCTTGTCAAGACGGATAACTATTTCGCCGTGTTCACCGGTCTTAACCGTTTTGCCGTCCTGATCCACGATGTCGATGTCATAATTCGGATTCGGAACACCCATAGAACCCGGCTTCGGTGTCATCCACGGAAAAGTCGCAATCGAAAGCGTCGTCTCCGTCTGTCCGAAACCTTCGTAAATGTTAAGTCCCGTTATCTTTTTCATCGTCTCAAATACCGACGAGTTGAGAGCCTCGCCCGCAGTAGTTATATATCTTAAATGCGACAAATCGTATTTCGACAAATCCTCTTTTATCAAAAACCTATAAACCGTAGGCGGCGCACAGAATGTCGTAACCTTATATTTGCAGATTTTTTCCAACAAGTCTGACGGCGTGAATTTTTCATGGTCATAAACAAAAACACACGCGCCGACAATCCACTGTCCGTAAAGTTTGCCCCAAACGGCTTTGCCCCAACCCGTGTCTGCAACCGTTAAATGAATGTCATTAGGCGTAAGGTTGTGCCAATAAGCAGCCGTCGTTATGTGTCCTAACGGATACGTAAACGAGTGTGCAACCATTTTCGGCTCGGCTGAGGTGCCGGAAGTAAAATAAATTAATGAAATATCATCATTGGTGTTGACATTTTCGGGGCGGACAAAAGGCTTTGCGTTTTTGATGCCCTCGTTAAAGTCTTCGTAACCTTCGGGAATCTCAGGCCCTACTGAAATGAGTTTTTCTACCGTCGGAGATTCGTCCATTGCGGCTGAAACATGTTCCAAAATCAACGGGTCGCCGCAACAAACAATCGCTTTTATGCCTGCTGAATTGTTGCGGTAAATAATATCATGTTTTGTTAAAAGATGTGTTGCAGGAATTGCTATCGCGCCTATTTTGTGAAGTGCAACGATTGAATACCAAAAATGATAGTGGCGTTTTAGGATAAGCATTACACGGTCGCCTTTTTTTATTCCCAAACTCATAAAGTACGAGGCGGTTTTGTCGGTGTAATCTTTCATTTCTTGAAAAGTAAATTTGTGTTCCTGACCTTTGTCGTTGACCCAAATCATCGCTAACTTTTCAGGTGCTTCTTTTGCCCAAGCATCAACGATGTCATATCCGAAATTAAAATTCTCAGGAACTTTTACTTCATAATTTTTCTCAAAATCGTCCATATCTTTGAACGATGTCTGTTTTAAAAAGCGTTCTAACATTTTTGTTGAGTAATTTTTTATAACGGCGCAAAGATAACAAAAAAATCTTTTACTTCGTAATTGCACTTTTGCTTTTTATGAAAAATTATACAAAAATGGAGTGCAGGCGTCTCCGCCTGCCTGATTGAAACTTAAACTCCAATCATGGCAGGCTGGAAGCCTGCACTCCAATAATGCACTCCAATAATTTATTTCGATGTTTTCGGCATAAGATAGATAAGTGTTTCGTTGACAAGACTTATAAACGAGGCTGTATCCTTGTCGCCGTTGATTACGGAATACGCCTCTACATAATTCCTGAGTGCCGAATAATCTTCCAACGCCTGATTTCTTGCCTTCAAACTTTTGCCTTTTGCAGCGGCTCGGTCGTTGTCTCGACTGAGACTGTACTCTCGGAATTTTGCGATGAGTTTTTCCATCTCCGTAACACAGGTTTCCAAACCAAGTGATGTCAGGGTTTTGCTTTGAGGTTTCAGGGCGGAGATTAAGGTTTCGTAGTCTGCCACCTTCTTTTTGATACCCGTGCGCGGAACGTTACCGATAACTTTCAGCGAGAGTTTTATTTTCTCCGCCTCCGACTGTTCCTGACCGCTCTTACACAAAGCCGCGTAGTCGAGCATTGTACGGATTTTTTTGAAATAACCGTCCAACTCTAAGGCTACGGCTTTGATTTGCGGAGTGTAATTGCTTGTTTTTGCCGCACCTCTTGTTTCGTTAAAAGCCTTCGCCGAGGTTTTAAGAGTTGAAACATACTTAGAAAAAGCGTTATTCTTTAACGAGTCCGACGCTTTAACGACTCTTTGTAAAAACTCGTCAACCGTTTGGTTCGAGATATTTACAATCTGCTTACGTAAAATAAAATTTCTCATTTCTTTTAAAAATTAAAGTTATTGTTTAAAAATTTCGTTGCAAAGATAAAAGTGTTATTTTAATTATGCAAATTTTTATATGATTTTTTTAATGTTTAGTTGATTTTTTGTGTATTGTTATGATACTTTTTTATAACAAAAACCTTGTTTTGATATATTGAAATAATGTTTTTTATTGATTGTTAATTAAAGTTAAAATTCTAATGTTAACAAAATATAGAAATGAAAATTGCAGGGTGTGAAATGATTTCTATAATGTATAGAGATTAGAATTGCAAGGTGCGAAATGACTTCTATAATGTATAGAGATTAGAATTGCAAGGTGTAAAATGACTTCTATAATGTATAGAGATTAGAATTGCAAGGTGCGAAATGACTTCTATAATGTATAGAGATTATTTCGCACCCTGCAATAATGACTTTTCACCTTTGTATTAATTATAGGATGCTCTAATTAAATATTCATACAGATTGTTTTTGGAGTTTCGTTTTCTAATAATTGTGGAAGATATGTTTGAAAAGTTGAGTTCTCTAAGCATTTCTTCTACTATTAAATCAGTGTCAACAAAATGTCCATAAAACGAGGAATTGCCAAGAATATAATTGATGGAGGCGTTAGGCTTCAAGTGATTCCGTAGATTGCCGAAATGAATATACATATCGTCGAAAAACTTACGGACGTATGCCGCCATTGTTTTGCCGTTCTTGGTGTCGCTGCTTTCAATAGCGTTGCAGGTATCAAGCAACATTTGCGGCAGATGACTATTTTTTTGCATCCAAGTATTCAATCTACTTGTTGCGCACCCCCAGGTACCGCCAATGGCTTTCCAATCAAGTTCACCAGCTTCCTCGCCGCTTTCGAGAAAACCGAGCCAATACATATACGGACGGAGTTCGCGAATATAACTGATGCGGTTTGGGTAGGGTGGCGAGGTGATTACTGTGTCGTACAAGCCATCATACTGCAACAATCGGGAGTCGCCTTCGTGAATGGTCACATTACCAGTCAAGTTGGTCTTGGCAGATTGAATCATAGGCATTAATATTGCCAAAAACATATCTGTAACAGACTTCCATTCGTGGATTGTAGTATTGTCCTTGAATGATACTGAAATGTGGTTGAAATCTGCCGCTGATGTTTCAATACACAGGCGGGCAAATGCTATCCAAAGAAGGTTGTAATCGTCATTGTAATTGGGACACCCCCATTGTGTAGTAATGTAATTGTGAATTGTCGATAGAGATGCCAAAGTATCCTCACTCCACCATCGTTCAATGTTTTTCATTGGAGGTAGCCAATAGTTTTTATCAAGTTTTTGCAAGGATTTAATATCGGACTCCACCTTCTTTACTAACATTTCAAGGCTTGTGTCTTGGAAGTTTTTAGCCTTGATTTTGCAAAACCATACCAAAAACGGATTAATATCGTACAATGTGCAATTCAATCCATATTCCGCAGCAACGACTCCTGTCGTCGCTGTGCCACAAAATGGGTCAAGAATATTGCGTGCCTGACATTCGGTGGCAAATAAAGTATCACTACTTAATATTTCCTTGACGAGTTTGATGGAGTAGGCAGGGGTAAGCCTGAGCCATCCGTGTCTGCCGTTTTTTATATTGTATTTAAATGTGTAATCGCTTCGCTGTTTCATTTGATGCCAAATAATTGTTCTAATATTTTGCCAATTTTTTCTCGGATAAACGGGGAGTTGTTTTTGAAAAAGTCAGCCAAGTCATAACCAAGTACTTCTTTACAAAATGCAAACAAAGACAAATGTGGGTCTTTGTCTAAATTACCGGCAAGGACACAACAACGGCTGTTTTGATAGCGTAATACAATGTCGTTGTCTATCTGAGACGAAAAAATGGAGAATACGGGAATGTAATGATGTGCGTATGCAACTGTTGCATTGTCAATATCGCCGTTCTGACGTTTGCTGTCCTTACTTTTATATCCTTGTCTTACTTCAAAGACTGCTCCTTTAATTCCTTGGTTGTCTATTCCAAGCCGCTTGCAACTCTCATCTATCCATTGTTGTACTCTATTTTTAACATCAACGTTTTTGATGTCTTCAATTTCCAATCTTCCGTCAAGTGTAAGGATTTTTTCTTTACCTGCCGGAGTCTTGGTCTTGTAAGACCATTGCGTAGAGGTATAATTAACATAGCCGGTTGTATCGAAAATAATCTCTCGAAACAATCTTTCGCATCCAATGCCTATTTGGCGATAGATAGACGTCATACAACCTGCGGCTTTATGGGCTGCAAACATAAAAGGGGAATCTAATCCTATCCAAGAATAAAACGGGTCTGCTCCATATAGCGACAAGAACTCGTCAAGTGTATATCCTTTTTCCTTTGCAGAATGTCCAAACTTTGGATTATAGTTAAGGCATTCATTAATAGGTTCTATGAATATATTGATGTATTTTTTATCCATTTGGTAATTTGTTTTCTAATTTTTGTTATTCTTCTCTTTCCTCCAACTTTTGTTTTAGTCCTACGATTATTTTTTCGTAGTGGGAAATTATTTCCATGATTTCCTGATTTGAAAGTTTGTTTTTTTCGTCCTCTTTTATTTTGAGGTTGAGGCGGCGTTCCAAATCCGAAATTATGTTCATATAATTTATGAATGCTTCGTATGGCGACTTGAACGGATTCGGCTTGTAACCGTATGCCGGATTGTTGAAATATTCTGTTGACATATAATAAAAGTAGTCTGAGGATTGCAACCGCCGCCAAATCTCCGTCAGAGTGTCAGACTCGGCAAGTTTTACGAGTTTTGAATAACTCGTGATTTTTTGCAGGGCTTCTTGTTGCAATTCGTTTGACTGCCACGGCGTTAAATCATGATAACGGTTCATACCCGAAATCACATTCGGACAGTTGAGCGGGTTTTCGGCTTTGTAATTCTTTGAAACCTCTGAGGGTGTTTCAAAATCGAATTCGCCCGACTTTAAAACGCTCTGAATAAAAGATTTGAAAAACGCCATCAAATCACTGACCTCAACGCCCGCCTTACTGAAATTGTTGAAATTAATGCCCAAATACACCACTTGGTCTTCTTCGTCAAAGTCGTAAAACTTCTGCGCAAAATATTCCGGCGTAAAAATTTTCGTGTCTTTCAGCGCGTCTTGAAACATTCTTGAATAATCCTGATTTCTTGTCAGAATCTTTAACCTCTCTTTTATCGGATTATGATACACTACGTTAGTGCCGTATATTTCCACTGCCTTGCCGCAGCCTTCGGTCAAAACGGTGTCAAAGCCCAAATCGTAAATCATTTTACCGATTTCGTCAGAATATATAAGTTCGGTGTTTCTAAACGCAGTCGGTCTTGCTCCGAAAAGTTCCCTCAGTGTCTCGGAATGAAGTTTTACTTGGCTTTCAAACTCTTCTTTGTCAGTAACCGAGGTAAGCGAATGATAATAAGGCATTCCCGTAAACTCAAAGCAACCGGTTTCGTAAACCTCTTTCATAAGGTCGATAAGTTCGGGGACGGCTCTCTTAAAGTTTTCTATCGCAATGCCGGATATGGTAAGCGAGCATTTGAATTTGCCTTTAAACTCTTCGGTAAGAGACAAAAGCGTTCCCAAAAGCGGTTTTATATAATTTGCGGCATCTTTTTCCGTAGCGGAATCTATACCGTCAAAATCAAAATAAAAGTTATCGTTACCGATGTCGAAAAATCTGTATTTTTTCAACAAAACGGATTTATGCAGATTAAAGTTCAGGCAAATTGTTTTCATCTTTTTCAGTTTTAGTTTTTTCGACAATGTTGTTGTTTGCGGTGTGTCCGATGTTCATTTTAACATCTTTTTCTTCGTCAAGAGCCGCGTTGACCACCTCTTTATATATGTCGGACAAATCGGCAGCGGGTTTGTCCCATTTCATTTGTTTAACTTCTTTTACGGCATTGCGCTTAAAGTATTTTGCCAAAGCGGGGTATTTTACCAAGCCGTAAATAGCGTCAGCCATGGCGTTGACGTCCCAATAATCGACTTTGACGGCGTTTTTAACAACCTCCGCCACGCCCGACTGATTAGAGATTATGACGGGAACGCCGCTTCTTAAAGCCTCTAACGGTGCTATTCCGAAAGGCTCGGAAACCGACGGCATAACATAAACGTCCGAAATCGAAAACATATATTTCACCTCGTCCTTGTCCAAAAAGTCCGTGAAATGAAATCTGTCTGCAATACCTAAATGTGCTGACATTCTAATCATTTCTCTGTACATATCGCCGTTTCCCGCCATGACGAACCTTACGTTTTCGGTTTTTTGGAGAACTTTGTAAGCCGCCCTCAGAAAATATTCGGGACCTTTTTGGTAAGTGATTCTGCCCAAAAAGGTAACGATTTTTTCTTTCGGGTTTTTCTTGTAGTTAATCTCCTTTTTCTTTTTAACGGGTTTAAAATCCACCGCGTTATATACGGTTTGAATTTTTTCTTCGGGGATTTCGTATTTTTCTTCAACGATTTCTTTTGTCAGGTTGCTGACGGTAACAATTTTGTCAGCCTCCTGCATACCGTGTTTTTCTATGTTGACGACTCTTTCGTTCATACCGTTAGAGCGGTCGTATTCGGTAGCGTGAACGTGAATGACAAGAGGTTTTCCCGTTGCTTTTTTTATTGCGATACCGGCTTCGTATGTCAGCCAGTCGTGAGCGTGAATAACGTCAAAGTCGTAGTTTTGAGCGATTTGTTCTGCAACCTTGGCAAACATTCCCGTCTCGGTATAAAGATTTGAGGTATACTTTCCCGTAAACTCAAATTTTTCTATACTTACCTTCGCTCCGTTAGGCGCAGAAACTCTTGAAAATTCGTCCGGCGCAATTTTCAGCACCCTGTCTTTACCTTTTTTGTCTTGATAGACGAGTTCTCCGTTTTCGTTGAATTTAACGGTTTCGGGGTTAATGTGTTTTTTAATTAAGATTTCTTCTATTTGTTCAGCCGTGATATACGGGTGAAGGAACGACGCGGTTTCAACGTAAGTTAAATCCGTGTTTTCCAATATTTTAACCTTTCTGTTAAGAACGGTGGAAAATTGTTCCGCAAAGCGGTTTGCTCCTACGAAGACGGTGTTTTTAGACTTTTCGTCGCCGAAGACTTTCGGTACGACAAAAATAACCTTAGTGTCAGGGATTTTGCCCAAAGCGGACACTATACCCTGACATGCCGTCCCTAAACCGCCTGAAATATGCGGAGGAAATTCCCAACCGAGCATCAAAACTTTCATCTTATTCTCTCTCTTTTATTTTTCTTGACTTTTACTTTGTTTTTTTTTTAAAACTGTTCGATTAGTAATTTGATTCTGTAAAATGTTGCTATCGTTCCGGCGAAAAGCGGCGACCCTTTGCCTCTGAAAGGCGGTTCGGGGGCGAATCTTTCGTAAAAGTTCGGAGATTCGGTTTCTATACGTTGTTGAACGTTAAACAGGTTGTAAATTCTTTCTGCTTTTTTTAAGCCTTCTATTTCGCCGCAGTATTTCAGATATACCTCCACTAAGAAACCGAAATAAATAGGGTAGATGTCTCCTTCTCCGTTTTTTCGGTAGTTAGGAGAGTTTTTAGGTGCAGACCTCAGACCTAAATCCGTCAAGAGGTTTTCTTCAACGGCTTTTATTACGTCTTGTGCCATGTTGTCGTCGGCGATAGAGTATGGCAGGGCAAAAGCCAATAATTGTCCCGGGCGGCAGGTTAAATCTTTGTAACCGTCATCATTTATGCTGTCGGGCAGAAATGTTATGCTTTTGCTGACAAACCGTGTGGTGAAAGATACTTTTACTTTTTTGGCGTAATGAGCCAATTCGTCGGCAAATTCTTTTAGTTTCGAATGTTCCGTATCGCCCATGACGGCGGCGTTTTTGTCGTAAGCGGCGTTGTTGAGTTCGGCCACAAACAGCAAAGCGTTGTACCATAAGGCGTTTATATCTACGAAATATCTTTTGACATCGTTTTTAACCATTGCCATAAGACCTTCTGACGAGGTGTACAGTCCCGGAATTTTTCCTGTTATTCCGGCAGAAATCAATGAGTTGATAGTTTCTAAAAATGTTTTGGCTACTGCTTCGTGTCTGCCGGTGTGATAAGTATATTGTTGTAGAGCCCAAATCATCCACAGCGGAGATTGGGCATCGTAGTTATTTTTTTCTATCTTGCCGAAAGAAAAGTTATCCATTTTTCTCAGATAGGATTTCAAGACCCTCATAAACTTTTCTAAATCTCCTTTCGGAAGCGTAAGACCGGGCAATGCCCCGAATAAGTGGTAAGAAAAATAATCTCTGCACGGTATTTTTTCTAAGACCTGATATTCGTTGTCAACCTCTCTGAACATTTGGTCTGCCGAAAATTGTAAATAATCGGCGTAAGTTTTTCTGCGGTTTCGTGTTTGGTATTCCGACTCGAAAAAGTCGGCGAAAATTTCGGGGTTTTGGTTTTTGGTAGAAAAGGAGAAATATACCGCCTCGGAGGGTTCGAGTTCGGTTTCAAAAAATCCCGGCATAAAAAGGTCTTCCTGATAAGGTTTTCCGTCAAGACGGTCTTGTGTGTACTCTATATTATAGTTCCAGTCGGGTGCGCATACAAATTCGCATTTTTTTGAAGACTGCATATAGAGTTCGGTTTCGTTTCGTCTCGGGTGGTAAGCCACGCCGTTATGCACGGGGGTAACGGTTGTCATAAAATCCCTGTCCATTCTGATAAGTTTCATTGCGTCCCTGAAAGCCACGAGCGGGCGTACTTGGAGTTTTACGCTTTTCTGTGAAGACAAGAGACAGTATCTCATCAAAACGGTTTCTTCCCTTGCCGCCAATATACATTCAAAACTTACCATCGCGCCGCCTACCGCATAAACAATGCGCGTGCAGGGGTTAAAATCCATGCTCCTGATATACTGGTGTCCGAGCGGGAAATATACGTTAGGGTATTTTCTTGTTGAAAGATAATATTCGGTATTATCCTCCGTGATGATAACGTCATCGATATTTGAGAGCAGCACTTTCTGCTCTTTGGTTTCGGGGTTGTATACCGAAAGCAGTCCGTGCCAGCATTTTGTGTTGCAATATATCGTGGTTGTTGCCCCGACAGCACCTACTTCATTACTTCTTACGATGTCCTGAGGCAGGTCTTCGTGAGATTCTAAGATAGTTTTTATGTCCATAGCCAATAAATATTTACAAGTTTAATACTGATTTTCAGCAGTTTAATAAAAACCGAAAATACAAAAATATACCGATATAAAAGTAGAGTTTTTTCTTTATTCAGGCAAATATTTTTTTGAAAAAATCCGAAAAAAATCCTTAAAAAATTTGTGCTTTATACATTAAATCCGTAATTTTGCGCCGAAGATTTAAGGGGCAAAATTAATTGCAGTTAAGTATAAGTAAAAACTGATAGACAATTAAATCGTGTACAAACAAACAATAATCGGCGCATTGATAGCCGTGATTTTTTTTGCAATCTTTTCTAATGATTGCAAAGCCCATCAGATAGATGAGGCGGGCAGAATGGTATCGCTTATGAAAAAAGCGGTCAATTCGGAAACAACCGATTTTAGCAAATTGGTTCAACTCACAGAAAAACTAAATTCGTATTCCGTGAAAGAGGCGGAAGACTTCTTTTCGCGGCTGTATGAAGTCATTGAAGATACCGGAGACGAAAAAATATTGGGATATATGTCCGTGATATGCGGAGTTTATTATCTCAATCATAATATGCCCGAAGAGGCTTTGGTGTATTTTCTTCAAGCCGAAAGATATTCCTATGAACAAAAACGTTGCGACTACACTTGTTTTTTGAAGTCGGTTTGTTATATGAAAACCGGAAAACATTCTTTGATAGCCTCACCGCTTGAAAATATCATGAATTATAAATCACTTAAAAACGATGACTTTGCAAGCGTGATGTATTGTGAGGGATTGCGTTTGATGTCGTTTTATTACGGAGAAAAAAATCATAAGGATACCGTAGGAGAACTTTTGACACGGTATTGCGGTATGTCGGATACGCTTGTTTGCAGAGAAGATAAACTTTCGAGTATATATTTTCCGGTGCCGGAATGTTTCAGGGATAAATATTTTTTGCGCAAGGCTGCTGACACTTACATCGTAAAAGAGGAGGCTAAAAGTCCTACTTCAACAGTTGCATGGACGGTTGCGGCTGTATGTTTGGCTTTGTCGGGAATGTGTTTGTTGAAATACAAAAAGGGTAAAAAACTTTTGGATAAGGTTTCCGATTTAGGGGCGGTCTCAGAAGCGTTTTCTCCGTTTGCAGCGGCTTTTTATCAGAGCGGCAACGCCATAGCGGTAGTCGGTACTGACGGCAAAATCAATTACGTCAACAAGAGTTTTGAAAAATTATACGGTTGTTCTAAGGACGAGTTTATTCTCAGTTACGGCGACAACGTATTTTTTTCGGAGAAACTCAAAGAACGTTGTGAAGCGTTTTTGAGATGTAAAAGACAACTTTCGGTAGAAAATTATACTTCTTTTATAATCAAGGGTTCTGATAATGAGGTATGGATTTCGGGTTCGGTTTCGCCCGTTATGGACGGGGGCTTGTTGAAAGAGTTTTTATTAACGGAGACCGACATTACCGACATTAAGCGGGAGACAATCGCGAAAGAAAAGGCTAAAATGCAGATTGAGAGCGGTTTGAAAAATGCTTTTGAATTTCAGAAAATACTTATGCCGCAAAAAGCGGAAATCTCAAAACATTTTGAAAACTTCATCATTTATTCTCCTAAGGATTTTGTTTCGGGTGATTTTTATTGGTTCAACAAAGTCGGCTCGTCATATATTTTTGCCTTAGGTGATTGTATCGGACACGGTCTTTCGGGTTCTATGCTCGGTGTTTTGAGTACTAAAACTTTGGAAGACATTGTTACCAAAGATAGAATTTCGGATCCGAAGACAATTTTGGAAGCCTTGGATTTGAATATCAGTAAATCATTGCGGCAAAATGCAAACGGTAATCAGGACGGTTTGGATATAACCGTTTGCAAAATAACGCCTGATGACCTTGGTGCTGAAATTACGGTTTCGGGAGCAAAATCATATTTCTTTTACCGTTCGCAGGATAAGACGACAATGCTAAGAGGTACACGCAGGTCTGTCGGCGGGACAATGTCGGAGACGGCGGTGTCGGATTTTGAAAACACTTTGCTCCGTTTAGAAAAAGGAGATTGTATTTATTTTTCTTCGGACGGAATCATCGATCAAAACAATGCGGAACGCAAACCTTTGGGCAGACAGCGTTTTTTAGAGATTTTGGACACTGCGGCTCAGAAATCGCAATATATGGATGTTCAGCAAGAACATATCCGTTCAAGGGTTGAAACATTCCGTCAAGGGCAACCGCAAAGAGACGATATTTGCGTTGTCGGAATAAAAATTTAAGAAATAAAAAATGGAAAACACTGAACTTTTATCATCTTTTACCAAACTTTACGAAACTATCAGGACGCTCAGAAAAAAATGTCCTTGGGATTCGGTTCAGACGCCCGAAACTATCAGACCTCTGACGATAGAAGAGGTTTACGAACTTTCGGAAGCGGTTTTGAAAGGTAATACTCAGGACTTCAAAAAAGAACTCGGTGATGTTTTGTTGCATATAATTCTTTACGCCGTAATGGAGGAGGAGAGGGGCGAGTTCTGTTTGAGGGACGTTTTTGAGGCGTTGAACGAGAAACTTGTTTTTCGTCACCCGCATATTTTCGGCGGTTACAAAGCCGAAACGCCGGAGGAGGTTTCAAAAATGTGGGAAGAGGTAAAGTTGAAAGAAAAAAATGGCAACAAAACCGTTTTGAGCGGTATTCCTAATGCTTTGCCGTCCATTATCAAGGCTTACAGAATTTCTGACAAAGCCGCCTCGTCGGGTTTTGACTGGCAGGAAAAGACTGATGTTTGGGACAAAGTAAAAGAAGAACTCAAAGAGTTTGAGACGGAAGTAAAGAATATGAATCAAGAAAACGCCGAAAAAGAGTTCGGTGATGTTTTGTTTGCGGTCATTAATGCGGGAAGGCTTTTCGGCGTTAACGCTGATACGGCTCTCGAAAAAACAAATCAAAAATTCATTTACCGTTTCAACTATATAGAACAAAAAGCCAAAGAACAGGGTAAAAAATTAAAGCAAATGACCTTGGAAGAAATGGAAACGCTTTGGCAGGAAGCGAAAAAAAATGAAAAATAATGATTATGAAACTATCTGTACAAGAAATATCCGTTGCTGTTTCAGCGACAGCCGTATATGGTAACCAAGACCTTGAAGGACAAGGAATTATAATTCGCTCGGCTTGTACGGCGACAATGAAAAATTCAGTGTTTTTCGACCTGAAAAAATTTAAAGACCCCGAAAAACCGTTAGAAAGAATGTACGGTTTGGGCGTAAGAATTTTCATCGTCAAAACTTTACCGGAGGATTATCAAACAAGGTTTCAAGGGGCAGCATTTCTGATAGTTGACAACATTCCCAGAGCCGTCAACGGTTATATTATAAAGGTATTTTCAGAGTTTAAGGGCAGAGTTATAACAGTACCTGACAGAGAAAAATCTTGCGCCGTAAAAGATTGGATGTATCAGTTGTTGAAGTCTGATTATAAGGTGTTTACAACGTTAAGATATGTTGACGAACTTGACTTTTTAGAAAACGTTTCGCTCATTGATAATAGTTTTCAGGCGGCAATCTTGCAAATTCCCGACAAGTATGAGTTTACTTCAATCGGTGGCTTAGAAAAACTTGACGATGTGATTTTTGAGGAAGATGAGTTTTCATACGATTGTCTGATTAAAGAAAAAAATACTGACATCACACTTGAATATCACGACAAAAAAATCACGGTTACGATTCCGTTTTGCGACAATGTTCACGCCGAAGATGCAGCACACTGTTTGTGTTATTTGGTAAAAAGCGGACTTTTCAAAGAGAGTCACAAAAAAACTTTCGAGACACTCCGTCTGCCGGATGACCAAATAAAAATGCGCGATGCAGAATTTAATATGGGGCTGATTTCGTGTTTTTCTACCGTCAACAACCTGTATTCTATTTCGAAGACTTTTGACTTTTTGGCGCGGCAACATCAGTTTGAGGGGCGTTGTGCCGTTATTATGAATCCCGATTTTGAGACTTTAAGTCCCGAAGAATTTTTCTCAGGCTTGTTTTTCTTGGCTAAAAGTGCTGAAATAAGAAAAATAGTTTTTATCGGGTATTTTTCTCAAATTCCTTACAATGAGGATATTAAAATTACGAAATACGATACCGTTCAGGATTATATCAACAATTTCAGTTATCAGGAATATCAAAATTACGGCATAATTTTCAAAGGGAAAAAGTACGAAGATTTTGCTGACGTTTTTGATTTTTTTAACATCGGTAATCACGATACGGTTTTGGAGGTTTCTCTGACGGCTCTCAAACACAACCTCAATTATTACCGTTCTTTGTTGGAGCCGAAAACCAAAATGATTGCGATGGTAAAGGCAAATTGTTACGGTTCAGGCACATATCAGTTGGCAAACACGTTGGAAAATAATTCCGTTGACTATCTTTGCGTGGCTTTCGCGGAAGAAGGTATTGCGTTAAGAAGACGTAACATAAAGTTGCCGATAATTGTTATGAATTATGACCTTAGAAACTATAAGCAATTAGCAAATTACCGTCTTGAACCTGTTTTGTTTTCAACTGAAAGAACTGAAAAGTTTATAGAAATTCTGCGGTCAAAGAATATTAAACATTACCCCGTTCATATAAAACTTGACACAGGAATGCACCGTTCAGGTTTTATGTCGGAAGAGTTAGAAGATTTTTGTGCCTTAGTCAATCAGAACAAAGATGTCTTGGATTTGAAATCAATGTTTACGCATTTTGTGGCGGCAGACGACGAAACGGAAGATGAATTTTCGGTGCTTCAAACCCGCCGTTTTACTTCTATGGCAGACTTTATCTGCGAAAAAACGGGTTTGAAACCGCTCAGACATATCTGCAATTCGGTAGGCATAGAGCGTTTGAGACAATATCAGTTTGATATGGTGCGGCTCGGAATCGGGCTTTACGGTGTGGCTTATCAGGCAACGGACAAGTTGATGGGTATTTCTAAATGGAAGACAAACATCGTACAAATCAAGAATATTGAGAAAACCGAAACCGTGGGTTACAACCGCAGGGGCAAAATCCAAGAGGATTCGCGTATCGCACTTATACCCGTCGGTTATGCTGACGGTCTTAACAGAAAATTCGGCAACGGCAATTTGTTTGTGGAAATAAATTCTAAACGCGCACCAATAATCGGCAATATTTGCATGGATATGTGTATGGTAAACATCACGGGCATAGACTGCAAAGTCGGCGATGAGGTCGTGATTTTTTCAACAAACAAAAAACTGATAGAAATGGCCAACTCAATTGGCACAATACCTTACGAGATTTTAACGGGTATAAACCAAAGAGTAAAACGGGTTTATGTCGAATAGATAAAACCGTGAAAAACTTGAAATAAAACGTTTTAAAAATCAATACGTTTCAATGTTTTTAAGTTTTTTTTTGAAAAAAAATCGAAAATAATTTTGTCAGTTCAAAAAAATGTTTCTAAATTTAGATACTGAAATTTTAACGGTTTTTGAAGAACATCTGAAATACGAACGACGTTATAGTCCGCACACTATAACGGCATATATTTCGGATTTGAAAGAGTTTGCTGAGCATTATCAGAGAGAGATGTTTACCTCGGATTTAAGTCTTGTTGATGCAAAAATTATAAAGCATTGGCTTATGACTTTGAAATCTTCGGGACATTCGCCGGTAACGATTAACAGAAAACTCTCTGCATTAAGAAAGTTCTTTAAATGGTGTATGATAAAGGGCAGTATCAAACGAAGCCCTGCCGAAAGTATCAAAAATGTCAGGAAACCGGCGCGTTTGCCTCAGTTTGTCCCCGAAGAAAAAATGGAGGATTTGTTGGACAACGAACCGCTTTTTCAGGATTTTGACGAAGGGTACAGGGATCAGGTGATGTTGGAATTGCTTTACGATACGGGTATCAGAGAAACCGAACTTATTAATATAAAGTGCGGCGATGTTGACAGAAAAAACCTTAACATAATAGTTACGGGAAAAGGCAACAAAACTCGTATGATACCGATTAGCAAAGAGTTGCTCGAAAAACTAAAACCATTGTTCGGCAGTCTTAACGACTACCTTTTTCGGACGAAAAAGGGCGGAAAAATGTACGCGAAATTGGTGTACAGAATTGTCAAAAAGTATCTTGAAACAACTGACAGTGTTACGCAAAATTCGCCGCATACTTTAAGGCATAGTTTTGCAACGGCTCTTTTGAACAACGGTGCGGACATTAATGCGATAAAAGAATTGTTGGGGCATGCGAATTTGCAGGCAACGCAGATTTACACGCATACAACATACGAACAATTAAGTAAAATATATAAACAAGCCCACCCCCGGGCATAAAAGTAATGGAGGATAAGAATATGAACGTAACAATCGAATCTATTCACTTCAACGCTGATGCGAAACTTGAAGAGTTCATTCAGAACAAAGTCGCTAAATTGGCACAGGTTGCCGATGACATCATCAAAGCAGAGGTTTATCTCTCTTTGGAGCGTTCACAAAGTAAGAATTATGACAGTAAAGTCGCAAAAATCCGTGTAGAAGTTCCGGGATCGGATATTTTTGCAGAAAAAAAGACAAAGTCTTTTGAAGAGTCTGTCGATACCGCTTTAGAAGCGTTGCGTATTCAACTGCTTAAACGTAAAGAAAAACAAAAATAATCTTTTTTTAAAGAAAAGAAATTATAAAAAACCGTCCCGTAATAAGGGCGGTTTTTTTTATCTTCTTGAAAACTTACAATCCTTAGTAACGTTTTCTTCGGTGATTTTAGGACTTCCCGTAACTACGATGTGCGAGCGTTCTTTTGCCGCGATTTTTAAAGTCTGTTTTGAGAAAAAAAACACGTCAGAATTGCCGGAAATATTTGCAACAACGTTTTGTGATGATAGTCTCAATGCTTCAAAACGGCTAAGCCCCGAAACCGTTAAATTAAGTGTTTGAGTTTTTCCTTCCGTGCTGACGATAGAGCCGCCTGAGATTATGAGTTCCGAATTGTCAGCCTCATAACTCGAAAACTCTATTTTTGACGAATCCGCTGAAATTTTTGTCGTGCGGAACTCTCCGTTAAGATAAGCCTCAGACCCCGATTTCAAAAACAATCCGAAAGCCTTTGCTGAAATTTTTCCTTTTACCAAAGAATTGTTTTCCGCTTTTATAATAATTTTTTCTGTTTTAAAATCATCTGAGAAATTCATTGAAACGCAGTCTGTTATAAAAATATTTTGCACCTCTTTATTAAGATAAAGGTCTATTTTTATGTCTCCGTCCTGAATTTTTGAAACTGTTCTGCCGTCAGTGTCCATTTGCATTTTTCTTAGTCTGTAAATTCTCAGAACGCCTTTTTTGAATTTTACGCCGGCATTTTTGTCAGGAAAAGACACTGTGTTTTTGTCAGAAGGAAAAACTCTTATTGTCAAAGAGTCTGAAATTATGACTTTTTGACAGCCGTTAAATTTTTTTTGCGCTCCGGCAGACAAAACGCAAAACATAAATATTATTAAAATAACGATTCTATTCATTTTTTTTATACTTTTGTACCATGATTGAAATTTGCAGTATAGCCTCAGGCAGCAACGGAAATTGTTACTACATCGGCAACGAAACCGATGCCGTTGTTATTGATTGCGGGATTTATTTCCGCAGCCTTTTGACACGCGCCGAGCATGCCGGAATTGATGTTAAAAAAATCCGTGCCGTCCTAATCAGCCACGAACACAGCGACCATGTACGCGGTGTTAAAACTATGGCAAAAAGGCTGAATCTGCCGGTTTATTTTATGCCGAAAACCTACGAAAAAACCTACAAACGCCACAGACCCGATTATTATAAAGCGTTATCAACCGAAGAGCCTGTTGAAATTTTCGGCTTTTATGTCCACACTTTCAAAAAATATCACGATGCCTCAGACCCCGTAAGTTTTCGTGTTGAATATCAGGGTGTTAATGTCGGCGTTATGACAGACATCGGTGTTGCTGATGTAACTCTTTGCAGAGAATTTTCAAAATGTCAGGCGGTGTTTTTGGAGAGCAATTATGACGAAGAAATGCTCAAAAACGGTCCTTATCCGCAATATTTGAAAGACAGAGTTGCCTCTAACGTCGGACATCTTTCTAATTCTCAGGCGTTTGCGTTAGTGAGAGACTTCTCTAACGAAAACCTTAAACACATAATTTTTTCGCATATTTCTCAGGAAAACAATACATCGGAAAAAGTCCTTGAAAAGTTTTCTTCTTTCAAGGACAAATATTCGATGTATATTGCGCCGCGATTCAATCCGAGCGAAAAACTTTTTATTTAGCAATATCCATTTCTTTAATCAAATTTTCTGCGCCACCGAGTTTTTCTATTAAGAACAACACATAACGAATGTCAACAGAAATGTTTCGGCAAATTTCGGGGTTGTAATAAATATCGCTCATTGTGCCTTCCCAACAACGGTCAAAATTTATTCCGATAAGTTCGCCGTTTGCGTTAAGGACGGGTGAGCCTGAATTTCCGCCCGTGGTATGGTTTGAAGCCAAAAAGCAAACGTGAATTTTCCCGTCTTTGTCCGCATAACGTCCGTAATCTTTTGACTGATAAAGGGTTTTCAGTTTTTCGGGTACGTTATAATCGTAAATTTGAGGATTATCCTTTTCGATAACGCCGTCAAGTGTAGTGTAATAATTGTAAACTACGGCATCACGGGGAATGTATCCGTCAACTTTACCGAAAGTAAAACGTAATGTAGAATTTGCGTCAGGAAACTTTATTGTCTCGGGGCTGACTTTCATCAGCAGTGCCTGATATTGTTTGTCAAGACTTTCTGCTTTGTTTTCAAAATCGGTAACTCCCGGCATAATTTCTTGAAAATAAAGCCTTATCAACTCAAAATAATACTTTATTCCGATGTCGTTTTTTATGATTTCGACAAAATCAGTGATGTTTTTTTCAAACTTTTTCTGATTTTTGTCCAAATAAACGTATTTTAAAATTATGTTTTTCAGTCTTGTAGAATCAGATAAAACCGAATTTTGATAGTAATAATTTACAAAATCGTCCGAAGTTTTAAGATTGTTAGCCGAGATAATCTCTTTTAAAGCCTCCGGCATAAAATCTTTGCAGGAGTCGGAATATATTTTATAAAGTGAGGCGAAAATTTTTCTCTCCACCGCGCTGTCTCTTGAAGCGAAAACCGAAAGTGTTTTTTCGTAAATTTCTTGTGCTTGATTTACAATCGTTTGCGGTGAGTTCTCGATTTCCAAACGGGTCAGCGGGAATGCTTTTTCGCCGAGTTTAAACTGCGAGGTCTGATAAACGGATTCATAAAAATATGCGTCCGCCATCATGAATTTGTGTTTTTCTGCGTAGAGTTTTTCGTATTCTGACAACAAGTTTTTGATTTCAGAATTTTTCGACAAAGTTTTTTCTTGTTCCTCTTTTTTGCTGACGACATCAAAACGGTTTAACCCCAAAATAGTGCCTTCCCATTTTTTCTTTGCGTTTTCTGCGCCGTTGTAAATCGAAGTATAGTTAAGACGTGTTTGTCTGTCAGCGTTCATAGCCTCTTCCATTATTGACATTCTTGTCTGACGGCAAAAAATTCTCGCCGGATAGTTTTTGTCTTTATAGGCTTTGACGGCTACTTTCGGCAAATATTCCTCTGTTGTTCCCGGAAAACCGAAAACCATCGTAAAGTTGTCTTTTTCAACACCTTTCAACGAAATTTTGAAATGATATTTCGGTTTGTACGGCACGTTGTCAGCCGAATAATCGGTAGTCGGGTTGTTGTTTTTGTCAGCATAAATTCTGAAAACCGAAAAATCACCGCCATGACGAGGCCACATCCAGTTGTCGGTGTCGCCGCCGAAACTGCCTATCGCCGAGGGCGGTGCGCCAACCAAACGGACATCGTTAAAACTCTTATACACAAACATATACCAAAGGTTGCCGGCATAAAATTTTTCAACGGTAAATTCAAAAACGCCTTCTAATTTTTTTTCGTATTCTTCAACGGCTTTGTTTCTTTCCTCTTCGTCGGAAGGAAGTTCTATCATACGGTCTAAAATCTTGACGTTAAGACCTTTGCACGGTAATTCTTCCGCCATTGATTTAGCCCAAAAACCGTCCGTCAAATAATCGTGTTCGAGGGTTGAATGTGATACGATTTCGCCTCGTCCGCAGTGATGATTTGTCAAAAGAAGACCTTTGTCGGAAACTATTTCGCCCGTACACCCGCCGCCGAATAACAAAACGGCATCTTTCATGCAGGCTTTGTTGACGGAATAAACATCCTCGGCAGAAAGTTTAAAACCGGTTGCCTGCATATTTTTGATTTGATTTCCGATTAAAGCGGGCAACCACATTCCGCCCTGAGAGAAAACGCTGTTAGCGGTTATCAGAGCAAAAAAAAGTATAAAAAGTTTTTTCATTCTTGATGTATTGAATTGATTATCGGCTGCAAAAGTATAAAAAATTTAGCTTCGTGCAAAAAATTACGAATTGGTTAAATCAAAAACAAACAAAAGTCTGACAAATTGAAAGTTCAACTTTCAATTTGTCAGACTTTTGTATAATTAATTGAATATAAACGATTTAAAAACAGTAAAAGTAATACATAATTTACTAAATAATCAAAAATAAACAAAAAAAACTTGCAAAATCACTAAAAAAAGCATAGATTTGCATTCAAATTGAAAGTTCAACTTTCAATTTGTCGTAAAACATTGTATCATGCTGATTAACAGAATTATAAAAGACACACTTTCTATGGTGTTTGACTATTTGCCTGTAATAACGCTCACAGGACCGCGTCAATCAGGCAAAACAACACTATGCAGACGCATTTTCGGAAACCTGCCTTACGTCAACCTTGAAGACGAAAGCATTCTTTCCGAAATCGAATACGACCCAAAACGTTTCCTCTCAAAATACCCCGACGGCGTAATCATCGATGAGGCGCAACGTTTCGGTAAAATATTTTCTTACCTGCAAGTTGCTGTCGATGAAGACAGAATGACCGATTCCAAAAAACGTCAATACATAGTAACTGGCAGTTCCAACTTTGCCTTGATGCAAAACGTGTCGCAGTCAATGGCGGGACGCACCGCCGTTATGACTCTATTGCCGTTGTCAAACGGGGAAATTCTCCATCAATACCCCGACACAACGACTTCACGCTTAATTATAAACGGCGGCTATCCCGCAATATGGACATCACGCGACGAGGCCCGTCAGTTACTGATTTCCAACTATTACAACACATACATTGAGCGCGACCTGCGACAATTAATCAACGTCAAAGACCTGCAACAATTCAATACGTTCATACGGCTTTGCGCAGGACGGATTGGCACGGAGTTCAACGCATCGGCATTGGCAAACAGCATCGGCGTAAGCGCAACTACGGTTCGGGCGTGGATAAGCATTTTGGAGACATCGTATGTCATACATTTTGTGCAGCCATATTTCGCCAACATCAACAAAAGGCTCACCAAGTCGCCAAAACTGTATTTTTACGACACAGGACTTGCCACATGGCTGTTAGGTATCAATACAACGGAACAACTTGACGTCCATCCGTTGCATGGCTCGTTATTTGAGAATATGATTATCAACGAGTTAATCAAACAATATTTCAACCGTGGGCAACAGGCGCATTTGTTTTTCTACCGCGACCAACAACAGCACGAAGTAGATGTTTTGGAAGAGTTGCCGGACGGAAGTCTGCGTGCATACGAGGTAAAATCGTCGATGACGTACCGAAAAGATTTTTTCAAACAACTTGCATACATTCGCAATACGCTGAAAGACAAAATCGTATCCACAAAAGTAATCTACGACGGCGCGGAAGAAAACGACCAAGACGAAGACGGTATAATCAATTTCAGGAATATCACATTGTGATCATTCCTGATGTCTGCCTTTTAAAACTGCTACTACGTCTTCGATTTTTTTGCCTTTTGCGCTGAGCATTACAACTGTATGGTACAATAAATCAGCGGCTTCGTTTAAGAAAAGCGAGTCGTTGTCATTTTTGCTTGCGATAACGAGTTCAACAGCCTCTTCGCCGACTTTTTTCGCTATTTTGTCAATGCCCTCTCTGAAAAGTTTTGTCGTGTAACTTCCTGCCGGACGCTCTGCATTGCGTTTGTCGATAAATTTTTGAAGGTAGGAGAGGAAGCCGATATTGCTTTCTTCAAAATCGAAACACGAGGTTGTGCCTTTATGACAAGTCGGACCGTCAGCCTTTGCTTTGATTAAAATTGTGTCGTTGTCGCAATCGGTGAACATTTCTACAACGTGAAGAAAATTGCCGCTTGTCTCGCCCTTTGTCCAAAGGCAGTTACGGCTGCGCGACCAAAAAGTTACTTTTTTAGTTTCGAGGGTTTTTTTATAACTTTCTTCGTTCATGTACCCTAACATCAACACTTGAAGTGTTTGATAATCTTGTATAACGGCGGGAACAAGACCGTCTTGTTTTTCAAAATCTAACATTTTTATTTATATTTTTTTGCAAAGGTAACAAAAAAAAGAACATAAAAAAACGGGGACTTTTTAAGACCCCGTTTTATTAATAATTTTTTACTTTTTTCCTCTGATAAACGAGACTACGGCGAGAATTATAATTGCGCCGATAATTGCGCCGACAATATCCCAAATTGTTCCGCTCGGGAGTACTTTACCGAGCAGCCAACTGCCGAGCCAAGAACCCGCCAAACCAACGAGAATGTTAATAATCAGTCCGTTGCCCGAACCTTTGAAAATTAAACCTGCCAACCAGCCGATGACACAGCCGATGATTAATGTAATAAGTATATCCATAATTGATGTTATTAAAAAAAGTTAAACATTAAATCTGAAATGCATTATATCTCCGTCCTGAACCACGTAGTCCTTGCCTTCGATGTGGATTTTTCCGGCATCGCGGCACGCGGCCTCAGAACCTAATTTTATGTAATCCTCCATTTTGATAACCTCGGCTTTGATGAAACCTTTTTCAAAATCGGAGTGAATTACGCCCGCCGCCTGTGGTGCAAGTGCGCCTTTATGAAACGTCCACGCCCTTGATTCTTTTTCTCCTGATGTGAAAAACGTCTCTAAATCAAGCAAATGATATGCGCTTCTGATAAGTTTTACAACGCCCGATTCCTTTAACCCGAGGTCGTCAAGAAACATTTTTCTGTCTTCGTAACTTTCCATTTCGGCGATTTCTTCTTCGGTTTTTGCAGCGATGACAAGGATTTCCGCTTTTTCGTCTTTTACTGCCTCACGAACCGCTTCAACGTATTTGTTACCCGTCAAAACCGACTTTTCGTCAACGTTGCAAACATACATCACCGGTTTTGAAGTCAAAAGAAACAACTGTTTTGCTGCAATTTGTTCGTTTTCGTCAAGTTCAACCGTGCGTGCTGATTTGCCTTCCTGCAAAGCCGCTTTATATTTGTCCATGACTTGCAACAACATAGCCGCATCTTTGTCTTTTGCGGTTTTGGCTATTTTTTCAGTCTTGGCATAACGCTGCTCTATCGTTTCAAGGTCTTTGATTTGAAGTTCGGCATCAATGATTTCTTTGTCCCTGACAGGGTTGATTGAGCCGTCAACGTGAGTTACGTTTTCGTCGTCAAAACAACGCAAAACGTGAATTATGGCATCTGTTTCGCGAATGTTCGCCAAAAACTTGTTGCCGAGACCTTCGCCTTTGCTTGCGCCTTTTACCAAGCCCGCAATGTCAACTATTTCAACCGTTGCCGGAACAATCTGCGCTGGATGGTCAATTTTTTCAAGTTCGATTAATCTGTCATCGGGGACGGTAACTACGCCCACGTTAGGCTCGATAGTGCAGAACGGAAAGTTAGCCGCCTGAGCCTTAGCACTTGACAAACAGTTAAATAAGGTGGATTTACCGACATTTGGCAATCCTACTATGCCGCATTGAAGTCCCATTGTTTTCTTATTTTTTTTTTTACGTATTAATTCTTTTTTACGTCTTCAACAATTGAATTTTTCGATTTAAAATACAAATAAACGTATGCTAACAACACCAATAAAATAAGTGTTGACGAAATTGCCGCAATAATTTTGCCCGCTTTAACCGAGGTCGGAGCAAAACGAAATTCCACAACGTGCTGACCTTGTGGAACTTTTATCGCTCTTAAAATGTAGTCGGCGCAGACATGTTCGGTTTCTTTGCCGTCGATATACGCCGTCCAGCCTTTCGGATAATAAATTTCCGAGAACACCGCAACACGCTCCTGAGCCGCATTAACGTCATACTTCAAATAATTCGGTTTGTATTCCGTGAGCGAGATAACACTCTGATCGTCAGTATAAATCTGCTCTTTGGGCAAGTTTTGTACAAATTCAGGGAAATGTTTTTTGTTGATGACAGCCGTTTGTTTCGGGTCGGCGGTTTTCAAATGTCCGATTTCTGCATCTGCCGTTTCTACAACGTCAAACTTATTGACAAACCATGCGTTACCGTAAGTGTTCATATTAACCAAAGGCATTTGAGCGGGGTTGAGAATAATAAACTTCGTGTTAAGCATATTCAACACGGGATTGTTGGTAACATAGTTTTGAAATTTGTCTGATTGCTGACTTGCCAACATTCTTGCATAGTTTACCGTCGGCGACAAAAGCGTGTCGATAAACTCCTGATAACGACGCATTTTAGCACCGTGATAACCGCCGATTGTCTTGTGATAATAAGGCGTTACACCGTCGTTGAAGACGTTTGCGCCGAGGTTCAAAACTCTGAAATCGGGGTCGGTATCCTTCAAAATAAACTGGTCGGCGTTAGAAGCCCTGAACGGATTAACTTCAACCCTGTTTCTGTAATTATCCGGTCCTAAATATCTGAAATCCACTGTCCAAAGGTCAACGGCAGCAATTATGCCGACAACAACCAAAACGGTTTGTTTATTTTTAGCGGTTGACATAAAGAACACGCCGGCAGCCGTTACGATAATAAAGAGCAGAGAGCGCAAAGCGTCAGCACTTAAAATTGCTTTACGTGCGTTTTCGAGTTCAGAAGCGAACATCGTGTAAGCAGAGGCTTGTTCGGGGTGTTCGGCTTTGATTTGATCAAAACTTGCAGCCTCTTGTTCTGCCAAGAAATTGCCTCCGAGCGACGGAATAAGCCAGAACAACAGACATAAACCTGCCGTCAAGCCCAAACTTATGTAAAAATAATTGCGTTTGGTTTTCAAGATTTCGGGTTTGTCGTAAACGGTTTTCAGAGCCGCCATTGCGAGAAATGGAATCGCAACCTGTGCAATTACGAGAGCCATCGACACCGAGCGGAATTTGTTGTACATCGGGAAATAATCAAACATCAAGTCGGTAAACCAGCCGGCATTGTGTCCCCAAGACATCAAAAGCGAGAAAACGGTTGCCGCAAAAAGCCACCATTTAGCGGAATTTTCAACGATGAACATTCCCAAAACAAACAAGAAAATAATAGCCGCTCCTACGTAAACGGGTCCCGAAGTAAAAGGCTGGTCGCCCCAATAACGTGAAGAATTTTGTACGGGTTCTATCATTTCACGTCTTTCTACGGCTTTAACGGCGTTTTTGTCGTTGCCGATAGCCGCAGATTCGCCGCCTTTAAAATCGGGAATCATTAGCGTGAAACTTTCACCGACACCGTAACTCCAAGCCAAAGCATAATCTTTGTCAAGACCCGAAGAAGACTGTTTGTTAGAGAGTTCGCTCTGACTACGGGTAGAATATTTGCTATATTCCCAAGTCGTCCAAAGGTTGGTGATATTCGGCAAAACGGCAAAAACAACTGCAACAGCAGCCACAGCCGTAGCCTTTCCGAAGGATTTCAACCAATCTTGTTCTGTATTTCTGTCAGCAATGAACCTATAAACCACGTACATTGCGCACATAACAGCCAAGTAATAAAGTATTTGCGTATGGTTGCAGGCGATTTCCATTCCGAGCGAAAAAGCCAGCAACAAGCCGCCTCCGATATACTTTTTTTGATAGCAATAAATGACACCAGCCAAAACAGGAGCCATGTAAGCGATTGCGTAACATTTAGTTATGTGTCCTGCGGCGATGATTATGATATTATAACTTGACAAAGCAAAAACCACCGCACCGATTACCGAAACCGTGTTAGAAAATTTCAGACTTTTCAGCAAAACGTAAAAACCCAAAAGGTACACGAACATTATCGCCATAGTTGAATACGGCAAAAACAGGTGCAAAAATCTTTGCAAAGCCAAATGAATGTTGAAACTTTCGGGTGATTTAATCTGATAAGCGGGCATACCGCCGAACATAGAATTAGTCCAAGCGGAATATTCTCCTGTTTTTTCTTCAAACTGATTGATTTCATGCGCCATACCCTCGGCGTGAACATTGTCGCCCTGAACGATTGTTTTCCCTTCGAGTTCGGGATAAAAGTAAATCACACTTATAATGATAAATGCGATAACGGTTAGGCAGACATTAATAATCTCCTTTTTATTGTCTTTTAAAAAATTTTTCATTTCTTGTGTTATCAAATAAAACGCTGCAAAGATAAATTTTTTTTTGTGTTTCTCCAAAAAAAAAGACTACCTTTGCAGCGTTAAAACAACTTTGTATTATGAACACACGAAAAACTTTTTTTCTGATAGCAGTTTTCATAACGCTGATTACCGCATTTTTTTTAACATCATGTCTGAAAAGCGGCGATGAAACAATTATCTTGGAAGGGCAGAAAAAGCCCGCGTCGGAACCATCCGAACCTCCTGAGCCTAAATATAACGATGAAGTTGATCAAAGCGACCTTCAAGGCGAGTCCGGCGAACTCAGGTTTAATCTTCAATGGAATACCGAGGACGACCTTGATCTTGTGGTAATAACACCGTGCGGAGAAGAGATATTTTTCGATAATCGTGAAGTCGTTTGTAACGGCTCAATCGGAAAACTTGATATTGATGCCAATTTTGAAGTCTTTCCTGAAAATCCGCAAGAAAATATATACTGGGAAAAACCCTCAGCCGGTCACTACGAAGTTTATGTGGTAAATAGTTCTTATAAGGAAACGGAGATTAAGAGTATAGATTTTACACTAACCGTTATTTACCTCAATAAACGTATTGATTTAGAAGGTCATACTAACGGATATAATGACGAGTTGTTTTACTCAATAGACGTTACGGAATAATTTTAAACACCTAAAAATGAAGCATTTACTTTTTATTATTCTTTTCTTGGCAGTATTGCTGTCGGAAAATGTTTTTGCACAAAAACGTAGCATTGATTCTCACAACAGATTAACTTTCGGTATCGGAGGCGGTTTTCGTGCTGATTATATGACTATCACCGAATTCTCTCCGGCTATTGAAGATGCAGAGTCGTTTATGCTCCCCGGCTTTGTTTTTTCAGGGTTTGTATATAGGGAGTTTGGTGAGTCAGGAATCTTTGCGTTACGGGCTCAGGGGTCGTATCTCTCCTGAGGTTCATTCTATCATTTTGTAGAATTCCACAAATTGTACGGATATGATATTTTTGCTCATTACGCTGATTTCAGATTGCCGGTAATTATTAATTTTACCCCTTATCACAGAAACAGATTGCAGCCGTATATGTATTTAACGCCTATTTTCGGGACGGTAACCCACGGTACTATTGTTTCTTCATACAACGATGAAAATATACCTGACCTTAAACTTACGAAAGCCAACATTGCCGAGTATTATTTCGGTCTCGGCGGTGCATTAGGGCTAAAATATAATTGGGAGGCTAACAACCACAGACTTTTTATCGGTATTGAAGTTTTGTACGACCATGGTCTTACCGATACATACAGCCGTCAAGAAAAAGACGGTAGAGTAAACGATGTGGCTCATTACGTGGATTATGAGCACGCACCGCTCAAAGGTGAAAGACTGTTCAAAGGTATAGAATATACGGCAGTAGTAGGTTTCTCGTTAAAGAGTAAAATAAAACCTAAGCACCAAGAAAAAGACAAACCGGCAGTTGTTAAAAAAGCCGATGACGTACCGCAAACCGAAGAAGTGGTTAAAGAAAGCAAAAAAGAAGATGTTGTGGAAGAAAGCAAAAAAGAAGAAGCGGTTGTTGAAGAAAGCAAAAAAGAAGAAGTTGTAGTTGAAGAAAGTAAAGAAGAAGAAGTGTTTGAATTAAAACCCGTAGCCTTTGCTTTTCGGAGTACAGACCTCACGGCAGAGAACAAAGCCTATTTGGATTCTCTTGCATTGATGCTCAAAAAAGACGAAACCTCCCGTATAAAAATTACCGGTCATACTGATAACAGAGGTTCATACGCTTATAATGTACAACTCTCCCGATTACGTGCAAAAACCGTTATGGAATATCTTGCAAAACAGGGTATTGCAAGAGCGAGAATGCGTTGTGAAGGTCTCGGTGATAACCGCCCCGTTGCCGACAATGCCACCGAAGAAGGTCGCGCAAAAAACCGCAGAGTGGAGTTTGAAATTGAAAACTAATTAGTGTATACTAAATTTTTCACGCTCGTTTTGCCGCTGAAAAGCGTAACGGTATCGGTTTTGAACTCAAATGCCGAATCTTCGCGCAAAAAACCGTCAGCGTTGATAACATATTTTATGCCTTGCATTGTAGCAGGTAAAGTTAATTCGTAACTTCCTGAGACGGCTGAGGTTTCGTTGCCGGAAAAATTTTCGATATGGACATCGTAAATTTCTCCGCCTTCAATAAATTTTTCAACGCTGTCAACGGGGGTTGCGAAAACTTTTAAATCCTCGCTAACGGTAAGTAAATCAGAGGTTTGAAGCCTGCCTTTAAGAACGGCGGCGGCATTGTCGTTAAAAGGCAGAAGTTTTACGGTTGTTGAACAGTAAGAATTTTCAGGCAAAACAATTTTGTACCTTACCGCACAAAAACCTTCGCAAGAAATTGTTACGACGGCTGTTCCGCTCGGCAGGTCATCGAAAGAGACGTTTAGCGGAAACTCCGTCGTTTTTCTAAAAAAATCTTTGCCGGTGTTAATGGTAATTACCGCACTTAAATCTTCCGAATCCGAGGAAACACCTTCTTGCAACGTCAAAGCATAATCGCAAGTTTTTTCAGTTATATTTTCCTCAGCGCAGGAAAACAAACAAACTGCTGAAATTATTAGCAAAAATTTTTTTTTCATCATTTATTTTTTCTAATGGGAAAATTTTGGTTATAAACAAAACTCAACATATAAGTGTATTCAAAATCGCCGTTAAGAATATTAAAATACGAGTTAGCTCCGACTTTTATGCTGAATGTTTTGTAAAATTGCTGACTATAAAACAATTCGTTGAACAACACCGAGCGTATGTTTTTGTTGTTTTCAGGCTCAATAGCCTCTGACGAAAACAATTCTTCGCCCTTGAAATTCATAAAACAGTTGCCCTGCCAATGTCCGCAGACAAAACCGAAATTTTTGAACTTCAAAAACAATTTGTTATAAAAGGCGTAACCGTCAAGATACGGAACTTCATACGTCGGGTCTATTGCGTGGTATTGAACAAAACGAAAATCAAAAGTTAATTTCGGACGTTTCAACTGAAACCCTAACGCACCGTTTTCCAAGGTCTTAACCTTATCGTCAGAAAGGTCAATTTGTCCGCCGCGATGAGAGATTAAGGCTTCTCCCGTCAGGAAAAACGATGTTAATCCTTTTTCAAGAATTTTTAATTCCGACTTATGACCGACCGTCAAAAGCTCTTGCCAGGGGTCATTCCAAAGTAGAAATTTTTCCCAATTAAGCCATAACTCGCCGCGATAACTGTCTGTCTTATAATGACATTGAAGACCGTTTTCGATATTGTTGAGGTAATAACGTTCCGGCTTGTATATCGGCTCTATCAATCGGTGCGAAAGTGTGCCGTCAAGACGTCCGAGTATCAGGGAGACTTTTTTTGTCGGCGAAAACTTTATTCTGAAATACGGTTTGTAATCCGAAAAATCATCTTTGCCTGAATATTTCAAAACGTTCCACAAAACCGAAATTTCAACCTTGTCAACAGGTCGGTAAATAAATTCCGGCTGCAACATATAACCGATTAGCGTGTAACCTTTCGCGAAGTCTCCGAAATATTCGTTATTTTTGAAAAAACAGTCTGCATGCGCTTTAAAGACCGCTTTTGAAGAGTCGTCGTTCTCAAAAAACAAATACGAATATTCGTCATCTCTTTGTGCCGAAACCGTCAGCGCACAAAACAAAACTGCCGTTATTGTGATTATTTTTTGAATCATTTTTTAGCGGTTCATTTCCAACATTTCGTCGATTATATCGCGGTTGTTTTCGAGCCTCGGAATCTTGTTTTGACCGCCGATTCTGCCTTTTTTTCTGAGCCAGTCTTCAAAGAGATTTTCTCTTGCGACTGTGATTTCGGGTTCGGTAAGCGAGATGTCTTTGTAACGTTTTGCGTCATAATCGGAGTTAAGACGTTTAAGTTCAAAATCTAAGGTTTTGACGAAATTGTCCATATCGTTAGGCAAAATGTTAAACTCGATAAGCCATTGATGACGTCCGCGTTTGTCGGTTTCCATATACACGGGAGCGGCGGTGTAGTCTTTGATGTCGGCACCTGTTGCAAGCGAAGCCGCACGTATAGCCCTCGAAGCGTTGTCTTCAACAAGTTCTTCACCGAAAGCGTTGATAAAATGTTTCGTTCTGCCGGTGATTTTTATTTTGTAAGGACGCACTTGCGTAAATTCAACCGTATCGCCGATTATGTAACGCCACAAACCGCCGTTTGTGGAAATTACGACGGCATAATTAACGCCCGTTTTAACATCGCAAAGCGGCACGGCTTGTCTGTCAGGTTTTGAAAAATCAGACATCGGGATAAATTCGTAATAAATTCCGTTGTCAAGCATCAGGAGCATATCGTCGGTAGATTGGTCGTCTTGAAATGCAAAAAAACCTTCCGAGGCGTTGTAGGTTTCGAGATAAGTCATTTTTTCTGACGGGATAAGTTTTTCGTACTGAGCGCGATACGGCTTAAAACTTACTCCGCCGTGCATAAAGAGGTTAAGGTTAGGCCAAACCTGCGAAATATTTTCTTTGCCGGTTAGTTCGAGGATTTTTCTCATCAGAACTAACGTCCAAGACGGCACGCCTGAAATACTTGTAACGTCCTCTTTGCTAACGGCTTTTGCCATTGCTTCGATTTTTTTGTCCCAGTTTTCCATGAGCGCGATTTCGATGTCGGGCGTGCGGCGTTTTCTCACCCAAGAAGGCAGGTTAGAAATCAAAACCGCCGACAAGTCGCCGCAGAAAATATCTTCTCCTAATTTGTTCACCTGACGCGACCCGCCGATAGCAAGAGCCTTGCCCGTAAAAGCCTTCGTATCGGGAAACTGTTTCAGATAAACCGACAAAACGTCTTCTCCGCCGTCAAAATGACATTTTTTGAGGCTTGCTTTTGTAATCGGGATATATTTAGAACGGTCGTCCGTAGTGCCGGAACTCATTGCAAACCATTGTGTTTTTTGAGGCCAAAGAATATTTTGCTCACCTTTGGCAACTTTTTCGATATACGGTTTGAGATTTTCATACGGACTTAGCGGCACGCGAGAAGAAAATGCCGAAGGTCCGTTTTTCAGAATGTCTTGAAAGCCGAACTCTTTTCCGAATTCGGTTTTCATTGCTTTCTTAATCAGAAAGTTAAACATTTTGAATTGAGTTTCATCAGGGTATTTTTTGTACATTTCTACCCTATTGAAATTTTTTCGCAAATACAGCGATATTAAAGTGTTTGTAAATGACATCGTTTTGTGTTTAAAGTTGTCGCGGCAAATTTAAATAAAAATCTTGAAACTGCAATCAGAAATTCATCTGATTGTTTCTTATAACCGGATTTCCGTATTTAATATCCTCAACAGTCAGAGAATTGGGCAGTTTGCCCGGACTGATGATTTCTACACGGTCGTTAAAAATCATTATTCTTACGGGTGAATTTTTATAATAATCTCTGTGAATCAATGCGTTAAGAATAATTTCAGTTAATGCGACTTCCGAAATTTCAAGTTTGCCGATAGAATTGAACCCCTGACCGTTTTGAAGACTGTAAAGATGTGATTTAACCCATGTCAGACTTTGTTCCAACAGCATCGGAACAGTCCCTTTTAAGTCCTGCGGTTTGCTTATGTATTGGTTTGACGAAATTTCAGTGCCGTAAAAATCGACAAGTTTTACAGTGAAAGCCGGTTTGAAATCCTGCGGATTCCGTCCGAAAAACAACAGTCCGGCTAATGTGATTTCGCCGTTGCGCAAAACCCGTTTTGCTTTTAATGCCTGTTCGTATGTAAGGTCTTTTTCCTCAAAACTGTAACCGAACTCTTTTTGAAAATAATTTTCAAATTCGTAACGGGCTATATCGTCAACTGTTGCACCGTAAACCGGCATTTCATCGGCAAGCAGGTTTCTGCTTTGTTGAAACAGACGCATTATTTCACTGTTGTCAGTCAAGAGGGCCTTGCTTGTCTCGCCCATACTTATAATATTTAGTAATTCCTGATTAGTCATACAAACTGCATTTTTGTACAAAAATAGAGATTATTATCAAACCGTACAAAATTTTTTGCTTTTTTTATTTGTTATAAATGTATTTCGCTGTTTATAGAAAGTGAACTGTGTTTCGTCAGTTTTTTTTACTTTAATGCTTGATTAAACAAACATTGCCATATACATCGGAATATAACACATTCCTCCATCTTCGACTTTCAAATCCTTGGTGTAAATAAGGTATCGGTCGGAGATGCGCTGCGAAAATTTGTATGGAATCTCAAAATTTTTTCAGTCAATTATGTATGGAATCTCAAAATTTTTGCAATTTTAATTTGTTGGATTGAGCCGTATATTTTGATACAATTATTTTTTAGAAAAATATTGAAAAAATCCTTTGCAAAATATAACAATTAAAGAAAAAAACGAGAAAAAGATAATTATTGACAATAATTTAATATAAATTAACATAAACTTTCTTGCGTTATCATAAAAACATTGTACTTTTGCAACGGCTTTTGTGGTAACGCCTGTCTACCCGCCCAAAGATTTCATCATACCACGCTAATTAATTAATGTTTAACTTTGTGTCAGAGTTTTTGTCGCAAAGGTGTACGGGTCAATTAAATATGATAAAAATGATGACACATTAATTTAAACATTAATTAAATATGGAACATTTGTCCTTTTTTAAACTTCAAGCAAAAAATCTTTTAAAAGATTTCAAAAGTCTCCATTGCGATGAAGGAGACAGACATAGTGAGTACACTCCGAAGTATTTCGATGTTGATGGTATCTTACTCTATTTTAATTACCGTTTTGATGAAGATAATTTTACGTTCACACTAATGAACGCACAGCACATTATCGCCAAGATGGTAGGATACGAAAAATGGGAAAATCTCATTCGCGCTTCCGAATCTGCCCAAGAACTTGCCGAATTACTCCTTCGTAGATTCAAGACAGCAGAAGATATACAAAATTGGGAAGATACAGTATCTTTCGCTTCTAAAGATGTTGTCCAAAAATACGGACAAGAAGTCCTTTCTGCGGAAACGATGCTTGATTATGCACGTCAATATTATGAACTCGGCGACAGACAAGAAATTGTACATCTGCCAACAGAGCGTATTTCCGTCTTGACAGGAAAACTGAGAACGAATGCGTTGGCTCAGTTTGATGACGAACACAATCCTGCTGGAAGTTTGCGTTTGGATTCTGTTGTTTTTTGCAGACATTGCAAAAAGCCTTTTGATTTTAAACGCTCAAAAGTTATCAAAGACAATGAAAGTAACCTTACGATGGTTGTTTGCAAAAATTATCCTAATTGTAAAGGTACATATCTTGATTACAAAGTTTTGACACCTACCGTTCTTTACGGAGAAGCAAGGACTGCGGAACTTGAAAAAGGTACGCGAATATTTTCCAATATAAAAATGGATTCAAAAGTGCATTGTATTCATTGCGGACAACAATATAGTTACAATGAAGCAAATGCTGTAATTGATGCCGAAGATGGTCAGGTTTACGTGCATTGTAAAAATTATCCTAAATGTGACGGAACTCTGATTGATATGATGCCTGTTACAGAACAAAACGATAATAATTACAACGATTAATCACTATAACACTGTGTTCTCTCTTTGGGGAGAACACCGTGTTTGGTTATCTAAAAGAAAATCAAGTATGAAAAAATATGTAGCATTGTTAGTGTTTTTGGCTTTTTTTATAACAGCCAATGCACAAGAAAAGTATCAGTTCAAAGAAGTTAATCATATTGTTAATAAGGATGTTAGATACAAACTATATCCAACATTCAATATGTGGACATATCTGAAATTGGATACAAAAACAGGTGATATAACGCAAGTTCAGTATTCTACCGATGACGATGATATGGAAGTTTATTTGGGTGCTCCGGAAAAAATAATCGCAGATAGTGTATCAGTCAATGGTAGATATGAATTATATCCTACGTCTAATAATTGGACATTCATTTTGTTAGACCAAATAGATGGTGATGTATATCACGTGCAGTGGAATCAGAAAAGAGACAACCGAATGATTTTGAAAATAAATTATGCACTATTTCGGTAATCTTTCATATATTAACACATGTAGCACTTCTAAGATTTTCCACGCATTGCGTGGAAAATCTTATATACAAAAATAGCAGTTTAGTCTTACAAATTAACAAAAACTAACTATGACTAATACAACTCTCACCCCTAAAACTCAGGCTTTTCTTGATTGGTTCACATACAGCGACAATTCCATTGACGGACAGAGCCGCAAAAAGGCGTATACTTTTATAGAAAGCAACCTTGTGGCTGATAGCGATGTTGGTTCGGTTAAGGCGTTGCAGCAAATCCACGCTTATATTTTTGGCGGATTGTACGATTTTGCGGGCAAAATCCGTACTAAAACTATTTCAAAGGGCGGTACGATGTTTTGTCTTGCGGAATATTTGCAGGACAATCTTAAAAACATCGAAAAAATGCCCCAAAATACTTTTGACGAAATTGTCAGCAAATACGTTGAAATGAATGTTGCGCATCCTTTTATGGAGGGCAACGGTCGCAGTACAAGAATTTGGCTCGATTTGATTTTCAAAAAGTCTTTGAAAAAATGCGTTGATTGGAGCAAAATAGACAAAAACGATTATCTGAACGCAATGCAAAAAAGCATCGTTGACGATTCTGAAATCCGGTCGCTGCTCCACAACGCACTGACAGACAGAATAAACGACCGTGAACTTTTTATGAAGGGCATTGATTATTCATATTATTATGAACAAAACAACTAACGCGCCCGTCATCATTTCGGCGAGCCGCAGCACCGACATTCCCGCCTTTATTGCCGCGTTTTTATAACACCGCTTTCAACTCTGCCGTCCCCGTGATTACGGACTTTGAATTTTGCGGTTTTCTCATTTCAAAGTCGAGGTTTAGAAACAGATGTTTTGAAAGTTTGTACGACGAATTTATGTTTATCAAAAAATTTCCGCCCGCGTTTAAACCTTCCGAAACCTGATACATAACCGATTGATTTTCTTTTGGTTGTATTTTGTTGAAAACATATTTGCCGGAAACAGAAAAACTCCCTTTTTCTTCTTTTTGAAAATTTAGACCAAGCGTAAAAAAGTTTTGAAAGGCTTTTTCACCGTTACACAATTTGGTTTTGAAAATATAATCCGCAATCGGCGAAAACCCGTTTTCAAAATCAATTTTCATAGTCGTCTGATGTTCTTTCGAGTTGAGCAAATAGTTTTTTTCTAAGAAAAATTCCGAAAAATATTCGTTAGTTTTTTTTGTAAACTGCTGTTTTAAAGTCGTTTTGCCGATTTTTTTCTCTAAAAAAAACGCCGGCGAGTTTGAGGAAAATTCTTCTTTACCGTACATAGTCCGCGTGTTGTTTTCTGAGGAAAAAATATTAAAACCCGCCCATAAATCATTAAACAAAAATATCTTTGAAGAAAAATTTTGAGAAATATTTTTATTAAAGTCCTCTTCAAATGCGGCTTTTATGTTATAAGAAAATATTAATCTTGAAAGTAAAAGTGATATTTTATTATCAGTTTTCTTGCCCGAAAAACTCGTGGAAAAATTTATTTTATGATTTGTTGTATTAACAAACTTTCCAGTATGTACAAAATATTTTACATAATCGGCTTCGGTTTTGTAGTATGATTTTTCAAACTCGTTCAAATCTTCTTTTCCGTCGCCGTTATAGTCCCGCCATGTAAAATAACCGTTGCCGGGCGTGGTTTTCAAGAATTTGTAGGTTATTTCTTCCGACTGACCCGAATGTGAATTATAGTTTAACGCACATTTCAACTGCTTGTTTAACAGCGAAATATAACTTTCAATATCCGACGATAACGATTTGTAATTGTCATTAGCAGTCTTAAAAATTTCAAGAATTTTCAGTTTGTAAAAGTCCTGTTTTTGCGCTAAAAAGTCAAAAGTAAAAAAGCGTTGAAAACTCTTATTTTCAAAAACTTTTCTGTCCGTTGCTGAAAATTTAGCAAAACCGTTTTCCAAATTTCTTTTAACAAAAACATTAAAATCTCTATAATCCTTCACCGAAATTTCCGCCCCGTAATCAAATTTTTTTATATGAAAAACCGTAGAAAAATCCCCTGAAAAAAACTTATGCAAACTATCTTGACGGAGGTTTTCGTAATATTGCAAGTTAAGAGCCGTTGTATTTTTTTGAGTTGTATAATTTACATTAAAATTATTTCCGTATCCTTTTGTAAAGTTTTTTATATCAGAAAATATAAGTTTGTAATCTGATTTTAATTTTTCTGAATTGTAGTCAAGTGTAAAGCCGTAAAAGAGTTCGCTGGATTTTTTTTCGTAATCTTCTAAATCCCAGACTTCTAAAAAATTAACGTCTTTATATTCGCTGACCGACGAAAATTTTTCGCTGAAATAATCCGCAAAAACTCCCGCCGAAAAACTTTTATCTTTTTGTTTTAAGAAATCACGGCTTATTTCAATTGTTTGTGCAAGAGAATTGTTTGAGACTTTTTTAAGGCGGTTTTCGGTTTGTTGCGATAAAACGGTTTCGGTCTTGACATTCAGTTTTTTTGCGGGCGCACGGTCAAACGATAAAAACAAAAAATCTTTTTTCTTTGGTTTTGTTTCAAGAGAATCCTGAGCGTTTTTTATGCCGTCAAACTCTGAAACATAACCGATATTCGTTACGGAATTTCCGCTTTTTAAGCCTGCCTCAGCGTACAAAAAATAATTATCGTAAAGTGTTTCCGCATATTCAAACTCCGCCGTAATTTTGCTTTGACGGCTGATAATGTGTTTGTTAGCAAAAACTATCGAACCTGAATTATAGTCAATAGCATAATCCTCGTTAACGGTTAAAAGTTCGTTATCCAAAAACACTTTTTCCGTCCCGATTAAAATAATAACAGAATTAAGACTATCTTTCGGTTTCAAATAATACGGACCTTGCGAATTGTCAGAGCCGTAAAATTCCACCCTCAAAACTTTGCCTTTTGTCTCGGAAAAACTGCTTTCAACAACAAGTGTGTCGCGTTTTTTAGGCGTGGCATTAACCGAGAAAAAATTAAGCCCGCGTATTTTTTTGGAAAACGACAAAACTTTCGAATCATCTTTTCTGACAATAATGTCGCCTGCTGACAGCGAAGTCGAATCCTTTGAAACGCCGATTCTGAAATTGTTCAATTCCGAAACTTGGTTTGTCGCACCAAAATCGTCAACGGGCATGTCAAAACTCTGAACCTCGGCTTCTATTTTTATGCCGCTGTCCGTTGCACTTGAAAAGCGGAAGTCCGAAACAGTGTTTTGTGAAAAATTCCGGTTGTTGCCGGCTGTTGCCGACTGAGAAACATAACCGTCGCCGGAAATTTCAGCGGACGGTTTTTCCTCAGCGGTTTCTGTCTCTAACGCAATTCCTAATAGTTGTTTTTGCGGCTCTGACATTTCTAACCGCTGATGAATTTCCGTCGTATCGTGCAAAAAATACTCTTTTTTCAAAAACTCTTGCGAAAAACTCAAAAACGGTAAAAACAACAAAATTATTAATGCCGGAATTTTCACCGGCATCATATTTCGTTATAAAAGGTGTCCCTTTCAACGGGTGTTAGACCGACTGATTTTATAAGCGAAGTCAAATCTTCAACCGTCATGACGGGTTTGCCTTCAACGCCTGCCATCGTATAAATTTTCGTCGAATCGTTGACCGTGCCGTCAATGTCGTCAGCACCGTATTGAAGCGCAAGTTTTGTGGTTTCCTGCCCTGACATCACCCAGTAGGCCTTTATGTGAGGAAAATTGTCAAGAAAAATCCGCGATACGGCATAATTTCTTAAATCTTCCGTCAGCGGCACTTCGCCGACTTCGGTCATAGAATTGTTTTCTTTGCGGTATTTCAGCGGAATAAATGCTGAAAAACCGTGAGTTTTATCCTGCAAATCCCTTAAACGCGAAAGATGGTCGATACGGTTTTCATAACTTTCTTTATGACCGTAAAGCATTGTGGCATTGCTTGGTATGCCGAGTTGATGTGCCGTTTGATGAATTTTCAACCAAACATCGGACTTTGTTTTTTCGGGACAGATTTCTGCCCGTAAAGTCTCGTCAAAAATTTCGGCACCACCGCCCGGAATACATTCCAAACCGTTGTCTTTCAGTTTTTTAAGACCGTCATAAAGACTAAGACCGGCTTTGTTAATCATATATTCGATTTCAACGGCTGTAAAGGCTTTTACGACTATTCCGGGAATGATTTTTTTGACTTCCTGCATCAAATTGCAATAATAGTCAATATCTCTTTCGGGGTGAACGCCGCCGACGATGTGAACCTCCGTCGCCTGAGAATTTTTATAAACGGCAACCCTTCTTAAAATCTCATCTAACGGTAATTCCCAAGCCTGAGCGTCGCCTTTCGGCTTTTTGTACGAACAGAATTTGCAGGCATTAACGCAAATATTTGTCGGTTCGATATGGAAATTTCTGTTGTAAAAAACTTTCATTCCGCTTTTGCGTTTTTTTATTTCAAAGGCTAACATTCCGAGAAGTCCGAGAGGTGCGTCTTTGAACAATAAAACGCCTTCGTCAAAACTAATTCTTTGATTATCAAGTATTTTTAATGCTATATCTTTTATCCTGACCTCAATGTCGGATTTTTTGATTATGTCGTTATAAAACATTTTTTAATATTTTTTGTGCAAAATTATATTTTTTGAATGTTTCAGACAAAATTTTTTTAACTTTGCGGCATAATAAAATTCAACACAAATACAATTATGAAAAAAATATTTACATTAATACTATTATTGGTTTTCGGTTTTAATAGTTTTGCGCAAAACTATTATGAAGAGGCTACGGCGTGTTTTAACGCGGGGAATTATTCTTGTGCGGTTGAAAATTACGAAAAGTTTTTAGCCGAATTAACTGAAAACGAGGAAGCGGAAAGTTTTGACTATGCCAAAATTCTCGTCTTGCAAAGCGACGCTTTTCTTCAACTCGGAAACTATAAAAAAGCCGCCGAGATATGCCTGAAAGCGGAAGATATTATGAAAAAATGCGGTGAACAAAACAGCGATTTTTTCTTAAAAAGCCTTCTTAACGCTGCTCAGTCTTATGCCGCTGGTCAGGATTTAAAAAATGCGGCACATTATTTCACAGAATCGCTGCCGCTGATTGAAAAATTCAGCGGTAAAGAAAAACTTTATGCCGATATTTGTAAAAACATCGGTTATTTGTATTTCAACACTGAGGATTACGAAGGTGCGGTTTTGTATCTCGAAAAAGCCAAAGATATATATTCCAACACATCTAATTATGACGCAGAGGGTTATGCTGATTGTGTTGAAAATTTGGCGACGGCATATTTCAGACTTGACGACCCTCAAAACACCTTGAAATACACCTTGGATTATTTGGAAATTGCCAAAGAAAAACACGGTGAACGCTCGCCTGAATATCTTAAAACCGTTATGAATTGCGGTGTCGGCTATCTCAACGAAGGCAATTATCAAAAGGCGGAAGAATTTTTGATTGCTGCCGAGGAAGGTTTCAGGGAGATTTACGGTGAAGACTCTCCTGATTATGCGAGGGCTGTTTATGACCTTTCGCAAATATATTTCGTAACCGAGGATTATTATAATAGTATTGCTTACGGAAAAATTTACGAGTCAATTGCTGAAAGAAAACAAGGACGCAACTCTTTGGAATATGCAAAAGCGGCGGCTTTCTTATCGTCAGCCTACTGCGAAATTTTTGACTGGGGCAACGCCGTAACCTACGGTCTCGAAGCCGAAAAAATCCTTGAACCGTCAAAAGACAAAGACGAAGGCTATTATTATTTGACGATTGCCGCTCTCAGCAGTGCGTACACAAACCTCAACGACCCCAAAAAAACTCTCGAATACAACAACAAACTTGTCGGATTTTTGGAAAGCGGTACTCATACCGACCAAAAACAGTACGCAAAACAGATTAAAAACCTTGCAATCAAATACAGTAACGCTGCAAACTTCGACAAGGCGTTAGACTATTTTGACAAGGCGTTGGAAATTTACGGCAAAGTTTACGGCGAAAAACACCCTGATTACATCAACACTTTGACGGATATTTCAAGAACGTATTTGCTGACCCGAAACTTGGAAAAGGCAAAATCTTACGCAATAAAATCATACAAACTTTGTTCTTCAAATGCCTCAAACAAAAACTCTTATACTCAGGCTAACGTTTTGAACACTTTGGCTGAAATCTGTCTTGAACTCGGCACTTACGGTGAGGCGTTGAATTATAGTTTAAAAGCGGTTCCTATGTTGGAAAAAACGGTCGGCACCTCGTCGGTGAAATATTTAAAAGCCCTGACCACAACCGGTCGCGCGTATAAAAATCTTGATTCAGCCGCAAAAGCCGAAGAATATTATTTAAAGGCTTATACCTCGGCAAGAGATTTTTCTACTGACAAACTTTTCATCGCAAACATCACGAACTATTTGGCGGAAGTTTATTTCGCAAAACGCGATTATGACAAGGCCTTTACGTATTTTTACGAGGCGTACACCATTTACGAAGGCGAACTTAAAAACAAGTTTTCGTTTATGACCGCTGCTGAAAGAGAAAATTATTGGAAGTTTTTCAGTGTGGTTTTCGACAATCTTTTAGCCGTGGCGTTAACGGTTCAAAACGGCGAAGCGTTGTCGGGAGCGTATAATTCGCTTTTGATTTCAAAAGGTTTGCTCCTTGCCTCAGAATTGCAGTTAACAAACCTTATTTTGAACTCCGGCGACAAAAATCTTATCGCAAAATTCAACACGTTGAAAGATTTGCACAGAAAAATTTCATCGCTTTCTAATCAGGAGGTTGCAAAAAGAGACAGCCTGACGGATTTAGCGCGTCAGTACGAAACAGACATCGTAAACCTTTCTTCACAATACGGCGACATTATCAATTATATCAAAGTTGACGTTGACCAAGTGCGTGAGGCTTTGGGCGAAAACGACGTAGCAATAGAGTTTTTCTATACTGGCAAAACTTTCGGTGCATTGGTTATGAAAAAAGCGTTTTCATCGCCCGAACTCGTAATCTTGAATTACACCGATTATGAAAATCCGTACACGACGACGGATATGTACAATGATATTTGGAAACCTTTGGAGAAATATTTTTCTGAGGACGGCAAAATTTATTTTTCACCGGCGGGACGGCTTCATACTTTGGCAATTGAATACGCTCCGACGGACAAAAAGCATATTATTTCAGACAAATATAAGTTTTTCCGCATATCGTCAACGCGAAATCTTGTTTTGAAACGCGGTGAAACTAACGAGATTTCAGCGGTACTTTTCGGTGGTGTTGCCTACGATGCCGACCTCGAAAAAATGGAAGAAGAAAGTCAGAAATACGCTTCGGCTGACAGAGCGGTAAAAAAATCCGCAGGTGCTGAATTGTTTGCGGGTGGTGTCAACGCGATATATCTGAAAGGCACTTTAAAAGAGGTCAACAATATTAAGGCCTTTATGGATTCTTCGCACGTAAAAAATGAGATTCATACCGGCACCGAGGCTACGGAAGAATGTTTCAAAAGTCTTTCTGGCAGAGGTTTTACTATTCTCCACATTGCAACGCACGGTTTTTATCTCGAAAACTCTGACTTAAACGACAACAGCCTTTTGTATTCAGGACTTTTGATGGCGGGTTGTAACAATACCGATACGCCTGAGGGCATTGATGACGGAATTTTGACGGCTCAGGAGATTTCGTTTATGGATATGCGTAAGACCGATTTAGTGGTGCTTTCGGCATGTGAAACGGGGTTGGGACAAGTATCTTCGGAAGGCGTTTTCGGACTTCAAAGGGGCTTTAAGAAGACGGGCGTTAACACGATTATTATGTCGCTTTGGCCTGTTAACGACTATGCAACGCAACTACTTATGACCGGCTTTTACAAAAACCTTGCTGGCGGAATGTCAAAGCACGACGCTTTTATCGCCTCTCAGAAAAACCTGCGCGGCGTAAAGGACGTAACGCACAAACATTGGGCAGCATTTATTATGCTTGACGGGGACAAATAAACCCCGTTTTTTATCGGATTTGTTGCAAATCATTTTATTTGTCGCCGAGCGACAAAACACCGCCTGCCTAACGTCTGCCGCCCCGCTGGGGCTACAAAGTGATAATCATTTTGCAGCCCCAGCGGGGCGATATATATTAGGCAGGCGGTGTTGTTTCGTAGAAACATAAACCCCTGCAAAATAAAAACCGAAACATAAACCATTGATAAAAAAAGCAAAAAAGCAGGATAATTGGAACGCAGGCATCCCTGCCTGCAAATGCTTGCAAAGTAGGCGGAGACGCCTAAAACTCCATTTTTTTGCCAATCCCTCTAATCAACTCTTTCAATTATAAGGTTGTTCAATACATTTTTTATTTCAATTTCTTTTTTTATTGTGCGGATTGAATTATCCGTTAATGAAACTTTTAATGTAACTAAATATTTTCCGTTTTTCTTATAAGCGTGTATCGGATTTTTTTGAGTAACTTTCGGTGTTCCGTCGCCGAAATCCCATTCAAACGCCGCCGCAGGATAGCCGTGATATTCAAAAGAAGTTTCCTGACAAGAAGCATTAAATTCAAATGAAAAATAAGTACGGACAACCAAAGGAAACCTAAGATACCCGCGATTTTTAAGTGCTTTATAATCAACTGCTTGATAAAAATATTCACAATCTTCCGAATTTGAATTTTTTAATACAGAAATATCATTTTTGCTAAACTGCATCATATATATATTTTCGTCTTTGCACAAAATCATATCACCAAAAACCACATCTGATGCTATTGTATCAAACTCTTTCAATTTATCAATATTATCTGCATCCGAAGTTTTACAGCGCAAAAGACTTTTGCCGTTTACTGTTGAAAAATACAAATAATATCCGTTTTCTGATAATTCAAATGAATTTAATTTTTCTGACAAAACTTTATGCCCGGTGATTTTATGATTTGTTATATCATAATCCAAAATCATTTGATTAGAAATCAATTTTGAACAATCATTGTTAAATTTAATTTTATTAAAAAAATTATAATCAAAACTCATATCTGAACTCCTATAAGAATTAACTAACAAAAAGTTATTATTGTCTATCTTGAAAATATTAATGCCGTCAGGAGCATTTTGACATATTACAAAGATTTCTCCGGAATAAATATAAGGTATCAAAAATGACCAAACTCCGTGCGTTTCAAAAGTATTTGAAGTTATATTATATTTTCCGAAATCATCTACGGCAATTCTTATGCATATCAATGTGTCACTATTACCATGGTAATGGTGGATTGAAGCGATAATATAATATAAATTTTCTTCATTCGGACTTTTCAAGGCATACATTATATTCCACTCACTTGTATTCTTCTCTTTTTGGAATATAACTTCATTGTTCTTATCGTAAACCAAAAACAAGTTGTCCTGAGAACAACTATAAAACATCAAATTTCCATTATTGTCGCAAACTGACGATAAAAAATTAGAGAGAATCTGTGGAAATCCTTTTGTAAGGGTCATAGGAATATTATTAAAATTCCAAAAATATCCATCTTGTAAAACCAACTGATTATACTCATTTTGCGATAGTACTATATTGACAAAAAAAAAGTATATCACTGCAAATGCAGTGATATACCTTAGATATTGAACAAAAAACATTATCTCTTTCTATAAATAGGTTCAAATACTAATCTAACAGAAACACCATTTTCATTAGTAAGCATTCTATTGATATACGCTACATGATTATAATATTTTACATCATTGGCTGAACGTCTATAATATTTTTGAATACAAAGGGTAAAATGTTCTCTCGCTGCTGCACCCTCCACAGTATTTTCAAGCCAAAATTCTCCAAAATCTCCAAGAAAATCATAACGTTTAACCCCAGAATGACTTGCCCTTCCTCCTGCTAATACTCGACATGGTTGTTCTGGTGTAATATAATCAAATCCTCCAATAAAAATATCATAATAAAAACAATCAGTGGTCGGATCAATATCATCTAAATAAAAGCCGTTATCAGTATTATTTCCAATACTTTCCCGTTCAATAATATCACACACATCTTCCGATGTTAATAATCTTCCTTGTGTTTGATAATGAGAACTATATACATCTCCATTTTTTTTATAAATCGGCAAATCCAATGTGATTTTCGATGCTAATTCTTTTGCTGCTTGCCAGGTATACAACCGTCCATAAAATTTTACATTTTTTTCATTATCATCATACGCCCAACAACCTTTTGAAACTGGATAATCAAGATTAGTTGTCATTACATAAAAATATTTATCAGAATTTCTTCGATACACCTTCATTAATTCGTACACTTTATTTTTGTATGTTACATATCGAATGGAATTTAGAACAGAATCATCCCCCGAATACCTTTCGGAAAAATCACCTTTCCATCGGAAATCGCCCTTATAACCTTTGGACAATCCGTTCTTATGCATCGGAATTATCCATTTTTTTGATAATGAATCAGGTAAAGAAATTTCACTTTCCAAAATTTGATTATCCTGACTGTCTTTTGAAATTTGCATATCTTCGTTTTCGCACGAAGAGAAAAGCGCAATCGCTGCAACCCCCATGGTTACAACGGTTGTTTTAAGGAAATTGAATCTCATAATTATAAAACTTCTAATTTTGCTGCAAATGTAATACTTTTTTCTTAAAATGCCAAAAAAGATTAAATAAAATTGGTCTTATAAAAAAAACAGAAAAAAATTTGTTATCTCCTCAAAAAAATATAACTTGGCGCAAATTTTTAAACCTAAAAAAATATGTACATAAAAGACAGAGGACTTTATATAGCGCATTGCGAAAAAGGTGATGTGTCAATAATCGGAAAAATGGCAAACCGCCACGGACTTATCGCCGGTGCGACGGGAACGGGAAAAACCGTAACGCTTCAAGTTTTGGCGGAAACTTTTTGTCAGGCGGGCGTGCCGTGTTTTATGGCGGATATGAAAGGCGATTTGAGCGGTATCTGTCAGCCGGGAAAGATGTCAGGCTTTATAGAAAAACGTTTGGAACAATTCCAAATAGAAAACCCTGAATTTCAGTCTTGTCCCGTGAGGTTTTTCGATGTTTTCGGCGAGCAGGGACACCCGATGAGATGTACGATTTCGCAAATGGGTCCCGATATGTTAGCAAGACTTTTGGAACTGAACGAAACGCAAACGGGCATTCTTCATATCGTTTTCAGAATCGCTGACGACAACGAACTCCTGCTTCTTGACATGAAAGATTTACGTTCGATGTTGGATTTTGTTGCGAAAAACGCTTCAAGTTTTACCACTCAATACGGGAACATTACGCCGCAAAGTATCGGTGCAATTCAGAGGTCGCTTTTGGCTTTGGAAAATCAGGGCGGTGAAAAATTCTTCGGAGAACCGGCTTTTGACATTCAGGATTTGCTTTCAACCGAAGGCGGAAAAGGCGTTATGAACGTTCTTGCCGCTGACAAATTGATGTTGCAGCCCAAACTTTATTCAACTTTTATGCTTTGGCTGATGAGCGAACTTTACGCTACTTTGCCGGAAGTCGGTGATATGGATTTGCCGAAACTTGTGTTCTTTTTTGACGAGGCGCACATGCTTTTTGACGGCACTTCAAAGGCGATGGTTGACAAAATCGAGCAGGTTATCCGCTTAATCAGAAGTAAAGGTGTGGGCATTTATTTTATTTCTCAAAGTCCGTCTGACATTCCCGACGCTATTTTGGGACAACTCGGCAACAGAGTTCAGCACGCTTTAAGGGCTTACACTCCGAAAGACAAAAAAGCGGTAAAAGCCGCAGCGGAAAGTTTCCGTCCGAATCCTGCTTTCAGCACCGAAGAGGCTATTCAAAGTCTTGAAACCGGCGAAGCATTAGTTTCATTCCTTGACGAAAAAGGCGCACCCTCGGTTGTTGAACGTTGCAAAATACTTTTCCCTTTAAGTCAAATCGGCGCGGTAACAGACTCTCAAAGAGCGAACATTATCAAAAAGTCCCGCATTTACGGCAAATACGACAAGGCTGTTGACAGAGAGAGTGCGTTTGAGGTGTTGTTAGCACACGCCGAGCAGCAAAAAGCCGAAGAAGAAAAAGCCAAACAAGAGGCTGAAAAAGCCAAAGAAAAGGCAAAAGAAGACAAAGCGAAAAAGACTTCGTCAACCAAACAGTCTACAACGGGCAAAATTATCGGCAACGTTGCTAACACTGTGGCAAGGACTGCAACCCGCGAAATCACCAAAAGCATTTTTGGCAGCAGTTCAAAAAAATCGTCAAAAAAATCTTCGTCAGGCGGAATTTTAGGCGGTTTTGTCAGAAGTATTTTGGGGAATTTGTTGAAATAAAAAACTTTAATCCCATGTCAACCAACAAATTAAAAGTCATCAACGATCCCGTTTACGGGCTTATTAACATCGAAAACGAACTTGTTTTTGATGTTATAGAGCATCCTTTGTTTCAACGTCAAAGACGGATTAAACAGTTAGGACTCAGTTACTTAGTCTATCCGGGTGCAATGCACACGAGGTTTCAGCACGCCTTAGGCGCAACTTACCTTATGCAAAACGCCCTGAAAGTAATTTCAGACAAAGGTTGTCCGCTTAGCGGTGATGACAAAGAGGCTGCTTTGTTGGCTATTTTGTTGCATGACTTGGGACACGGACCGTTTTCCCACACTTTGGAAAACAGTTTTTTTGACAATATTTCTCATGAAGACATTTCGACCGAGTTTATGAAGATAATTGATGAGGATTTCTCCGGCAAACTCTCCGGCGGAATCGGGGTTTTTACGAACACTTATCCGAAAAAAATTCTTCATAAACTCGTTTCGAGTCAACTTGACATGGACAGACTTGACTACCTAAACCGCGACAGTTTTTTTACGGGTGTCAGCGAGGGTGTTGTCGGCAGCGAAAGAATTATCAAAATGTTGAATTTTGTTGACAGTGAGCCTGTTGTGGAAGCCAAAGGCATTTATTCCGTTGAAAAATTTTTGATTGCACGGCGTTTGATGTATTGGCAGGTTTATCTTCATAAAACGGTTGTCGTTGCCGAAGAAATCTTAAAACTGATTATCAAACGTGCAAAAGAACTTTTACATTCGGGCAAAGACGTTTTTGCACCGCCGCCGCTGAAATTCTTTTTGACGAATAATATTTCTCAAAACGAACTTCATACCGAATTTCAGTGCAAAACGCCGCTTGAATATTTTGCCGATTTGGACGATTCGGATATTATTTCGGCGATAAAATGTTGGCAATATTCAGAGGATTTTGTGTTGAGTACGCTTTCAAAACGGCTGATTAACAGAAATTTGTTTAAAATAATGATTTTTTCCGGCGACATTCCTGAGGAAAAAAATTCGGAAATAAAACGCGGAGTTTTAAAGAAAAAACTTTGTAGCGAAGAGTTTTTGGATTATTTTGTTATAAAAGGTACCCTTTATAATAAAGCGTATTCAAGGGGCAAAGACGAGACTATAAAAATCGTTATGAAAGACGGTTTGGTAAAGGATATTGCCTCGGCTTCGGACATTTCAAACGTTTCGGCATTAAGCAAAACGGTTAAGAAAAATTTTGTGTGTTACGCGGCGTAAAGTTTTTATTTTTTTTACGGATTATGAAAGACAGATTTAAAGTAACTAATCTCGGTCCAATAGCAGAGGCTGATGTAGAGTTCGGAGATTTAACAATATTAACGGGACCTCAGGCAACGGGAAAGACGTTGTTTTTGGAGTCGTTTAAATTGGTAAAAGATTATAGCAATATTTGTTTGTATTACGAAGATATTGATCCGACACATAATTTCGAGGCCTTTTGGGATTTTTTTTATGGCGATAAAATGCGCGAAATTGTAACTAAGGATACATCTTTTTTTCTTAATAATCAAAAATTTGAATATTTAAGAGCCTTAAATGTGAGTTGGGATTTTGTATATTATATTCCGGCACAACGGAGTTTGGCTTTATCTGAGGGAAGAATAAAGACTCCTGAGGATTTTATTAATTCACCATACGTTTTGATAAAGTTTTGTAATTATCTTCAAAAATATACAAAACTTTTTTCTAAACACATTTTGAAAGATACTATCAAAAATTTTGATTTTCTGAAAAATGTTGATATTAGTATGCAACGCAGTGCAGGTAGTCCTCGTTTGGAAATGACAATAAACAAACAGACTATTCCTTATATGGCGTGGAGTACGGGGCAAAGGGAAATAACCCCGTTATTAATGGCTTTGGATTATTTTCCTACAATCCGAAAGAAGATTTATTTCATTGTCATCGAAGAACCTGAACTCGGACTTCATCCTCGTGCAATCATTGAATTTATGATGACTGTTTTGAAAATTATGCAAACCGGCACAAAAGTCATAATTTCAACACATTCAAGCACGCCTTTGGATTTTGTTTGGACAATTCAGCACTTGAAAGAAAAGGGCGCAAAACCGTCTGAATTAGCAAAAATGTTTGATTTTAAGATTAAAGACAAAACTGTTTTTGATAATCTTTTTGAAAAAACTTTCAAAACATATTATTTTGCGCCGGACAAAAAGACAAAAAAAGTTTATACGAAAGATATATCTTCTCTTGATGTTTTTTCGGAGGACGAAGATATTGCTTCTTGGGGCGGAATGTCGCTTTCTGCCGACAGAGCGGGAAGTATTGTTTCAAGGTTTTAATGAACAAGTTATGAAGAATAGTTTCAAAACAGCAGTTGACAAGGATTTACCTAACGCATACAAAGAAGGTCTTGGCGCGATAAAAGGCAATGATAAAGGCAAATTCGATTTTATAGAAAATTCCCGTAATATCAGCGGCAGTGCAGATATTGATGCCGCTATGAAAAAACAATTTCCTCACGAAAACCGTTGGGATTATGTAATCGGGTACAACGAAAAGGCGTATTTCTTTGAAGTCCACCCGATGACAGAAGGCGAAGTGTCAAAAATAATTGCGGAAAAAAATTGGCTCGAAAATTTTCTGAACAATTATGCAAAAAATCTCAATGCAATAAAAATGTTACCGTATTTTTGGTTACAAACTGATAAAAGACGTAATACGATAGCCCCGAAATCAATAAAAGCAACACAATTAGTAAAAAACAATATTGAATGGCATCAAATAAAAAAGTTTTGAAAAAAATATTTGCAGTTTAAAAATTATTGTTTAGTTTTGTGCAAAATTATGCAGTTATGGAATTTACGGCAAAAATCATAGCACAATATTTAGGAGGACAGGTGGACGGCGACGAAAATGTTACCGTTTCCTCCGTTTCCAAAATAGAAAGCGGCAAAAAAGGAACTTTGACTTTCCTTTCTAACCTCAAATACACACCTTATATATATACGACCGAAGCTTCTATCGTTTTGGTTAACAAGGATTTTAGACCCGAAAAACCCGTAAAGGCGACTTTAATTCGTGTTGACAACGCATACGAATGTCTTGCAAAACTTTTGCAACTCTACGAACAATCTGTTGCTAAACCTATCGGTATAGAACAGCCGAGTTTTGTTGCCGAGGGCGTAGAACTAAAAGACGGAATTTATGTCGGTGCGTTTGCGTACATTGCAAAGGGCGTTACATTGGGCAAAAACGTCAAAATTTATCCGCAGGTTTATGTCGGCGACAACGTGAAAATCGGCGACAACGTTACTCTTTATCCGGGTGTTAAAATTTACAAAGACTGCGTTTTGGGTAACAATATTACCGTTCATGCGGGAACGATTATCGGTTCTGACGGTTTCGGTTTTGCTCCTCAGGCTGACGGTACGTATTACAAAATTCCTCAAATCGGAAACGTTATTATCGAAGACGATGTGGAACTCGGTGCAAACGTTACGATTGACCGCTCAACAATGGGTAGTACAATCATTCACAAGGGTGTAAAACTCGATAACCTTTGCCATGTAGCCCACAACTGCGAAATCGGCGAAAACACCGTTATGGCGGCTCAATGCGGTTTGGCAGGCAGCACCATCATCGGCAAAAATACTATGGCGGGCGGACAATGCGGTTTTGCAGGACACATGTCTTTGCCTGATAACTGCAAATTTGGCGGCAAAACGGGAATCAGCCACCAACTTAAAGAAACCGGAACTTATATCGGCTATCCGGCAGTTCCTCAAATGCAGTTTTTTAAGACGCAAATCGCGCTCAAAAATCTGCCGTCATTAGAAAAAGAATTGGAAAAATTAAAACAAGAAATTGAAGAGTTAAAAAAGAAATGAAACAGAAAACTATAAAAGAGCCGTCAATAACACTCAAAGGTAGCGGCTTACATACAGGCGTAGAAGTTGAAATGAAATTTCTTCCCGCAGCGGAAAATTTCGGAATCAGATTTAAGCGCGTTGACTTGGAAAATCAACCCGAAATTCGTGCTTTGGCTGAAAACGTTTGCGACACTTCGCGCTCTACTGCAATCGCAAACGGTGAAGCAAAAGTCGGCACTATCGAACACGTGATGTCAGCACTCGCTGGTTTGGGCATCGACAACGTGTTAATCGAAATCAACAACGCCGAAACCCCGATTCTTGACGGCAGCGCAAAACCTTTTGTTGAAGCGTTACAAAATGCAGGAATCACAGAACAAGAAGCGGAGAAAAACTTTTTTATGATTAAAGAAAATCTCTCGTATTCAAACCCTGAAAAAGGTATTGAGTTTACTTTAATTCCGGACGAAAAGTATTCTATCAGCACGATGATTGATTATAATTCTCAGGTTCTCGGTTCTCAGTTTGCTTCTCTGACGGAGTTTGAGGGTTATGACAAAGAAATCGCTCCCTGCAAAACGTTTGTTTTTGCCAAGGAGTTGGAATTTTTAGCAAAAAACAATCTCATAAAAGGCGGCAGTCTCGACAACGCACTTGTTATTATGGAAAACGAAATGCCGCAGGAAAAAATTGACGAATTAGCAAAACTTCTCGGCAAGGAAAGCGTGGAATTTTCCGGCAGAAAAGGTATTCTCAACGAAAAAGCCTTAATTTTTGCTAACGAACCCGCAAGACACAAACTTTTGGATTTGGCAGGTGATTTGGCGTTAGTCGGTATTCCGTTCAAGGGAAAAATTTTCGCGACACGTCCCGGACATTTCTCTAACGTTGAGTTTGCGAAGATTATCCGTCAGCACATAAAAACAAAACAGAAAGAAAACCGCGTTGAATTTGATATTTTCAAAGAGCCGGTTATGGACGTCAACAAAATCAAGCAGTTGATGCCGCACAGATTTCCGTTTTTGCTCGTTGACAAGATTATCGAAATATCAAAAACGGTGGTTGTCGGCGTTAAAAACCTGACTTACAACGAGGCGTTTTTCCAAGGACATTTTCCGAGCGAACCCGTATTTCCGGGCGTTCTTCAACTCGAAGCAATGGGGCAGACGGGCGGAATCCTCGTTCTCAACAATGTTGACGAACCTGAAAGATATTCGACATATTTCTTAAAAATTGACAAAGTTAAATTCAAGGCCAAAGCCGTTCCGGGCGACGTGTTAGTTTTCCGTCTCGAAATGACAGAACCTATCCGCAGAGGAATCGTTATGATGAAAGGTCAGACTTTTGTAAACGGTCAGGTGATTTCGGAAGGCGAATTTACGGCAATGGTTACAAAAAACAAATAGCGTTATGATACATAAATTAACCGAAATAAACCCGAATGCCAAAATCGGTGAAAACGTTGAAATCGGGCCTTTTTGCGTTATCGACGACGATGTCGTTATCGGCGACGGTTGTCGTTTGATGTCAAACGTCAGGGTTTTTCCCGGCACAAGGCTCGGCAAAAACAACGTTATTTTTCCGGGTGCGGTCATCGGTGCTATACCTCAGGACTTGAAATTCAAAGGCGAGTACACGACCCTCGAAGTCGGCGACAACAACACAATCCGCGAGTGCGTAACCTTGAACCGTGGTACGGCTTCGCGCGGCAAAACGGTTATCGGGTCAAACAATCTGATAATGGCGTATTGTCATGTCGGACACGATTGCGTATTGGGAAATCACTTGGTTATCAGCAATGCAACGCAGATAGCCGGCGAAGTCGAAATCGACGATTGGGCTGTAATAGGCGGCGGTTCGGCAATAGTTCAGTTCTCGAAAATCGGCGCACATTCTATGGCTTCGGGAATGTCGGGTGTCAACAAAGACATTCCGCCGTATTCGTATGCCGGCAGAACTCCGATTCAGTTTTGCGGCATAAACATCGTGGGAATGCAGCGCAGAGGCTTTACCGAAGAACAGATTTTGAATATCAAAAACTGTTATCGATTCATTTATCAATCGGAATTGAACCTTTCTAATGCGATTGACAAAATAAAATCGGAGGTGCCTGACTGTAAGGAAAAAGACGAAATACTTAATTTTATTGCAAGAAGTCAGCACGGAATCCTAAAAGGTCCGAAACTCTAAAAAAAATGCAGGAGAAAATTTTTTGTAAAATTTCTCCTGCAATTTTTTTTAAAAATAGAAACTTATTTTCTCTTTGCGGAAATTATTATCCTTGTGAGATTGCACCACAAGGACAAGCGTCTGCGCATGCACCACATTCAACGCATTTTTCAGCGTCAATAGAATACACATCACCTTCCATGATAGCCTCTTGAGGACATTCGTCTTTGCATGTACCGCATGCTTGACAATCCGTCTTACTGATTACGTATGCCATAATTCTTAAATTTTTTAATTTGATTGTTTGTAAATAAAATTGATTGCTTGTAAATAATTTTGATTATTTATGCTGCAAAAATAGATTATTTTTTTTCAAAAAACAAATTTTTTTATTTTTTTTATATGTTTTTTTGTTTATATTTGCGAAAAAATATCACTAAAAAATGAAACTACGGTTATTGATAATTATAATATTGGTTGTATGTTTTATTTCTCAAAGTTGTTTTAAGGGACGTTCTGACGAAAATTCTGAGGAGTCTTCCCTTGAAAAAATGATGTATTATACGGATAAAAAAATCGGCAAAGACGAAGACACAACCGTTTATATCAAAAAGATAGACTCTTTGATGTCCCTTTTGAGAGAAAACATCAAAAGGGGAAAAATTCATGAGGCGTTTGATAATGTAAAAGAGGCAAATTTTTGGGCTGACACTATCGGCTCGGCAAAACAGTTAGCACGTTGTTATTATTATTGGGGATTGGTTTCGGCAAGAATGAACAACGTTTCTATTTCCGACAAAAACTATTATTCGAGCCTGATATATCACAAAAAAATGGGTGATGAGAAAAATATCTCTATGGTTTTCAGAAGTTGGACAAGATCCAGTTACGAAAACAATATCTTTGATTCGGCAAGAGCGTACTTACACGACTATTGTATAAACATAGACAAAAGTTTAGGTGATAAACGCGGACTAAAAATCGATTACATTTATTTAGGAGAAATAGCCCTGAGACTTTACAGAATAACCCCCGCAAAACGTGATTACAACAGTCTGCAAACGGCTTACGAAAACTTTAACATCGCCAAAAACATTCCGGTAGACCTTTCTGAAACGGACTGCGACGAGTTGTTGAAAACGGGGTTTTGCGAGACGTATTACTATCTTGCAGAAGAAAATAAAGACAATCCCGCTTTACACAAAGCCTTCACCGACAGTTGCCGTTATGATTTTGACGATGCCATAAATATAATCGCTCAAAGCAACGATATGGAAGATTACACGAGATTTTTCTTAATGAAAATCAAAATGTTAATCGCTGACGGCGACATAAAAACGGCTCAAAAACTTGCCGATTCGGTAAATGCCGTACAAGATACCGCTGCTTTTTATCACAAAGAAACGGCAATGTTTGCATATTCGCTGATATATGAAGCACAAAAAAATTACTCAAAGGCTCTTGAATGTAAAAAACAGGCAGAGATTTTTCAAAAAACAAACTCTTATTACAGAAACAGTTTGATAAGTTCGCTCAGTCTCGGTCGCGGGCAGATGGAAAACGAAAGAAACAAAGCCTACGCAAAAAAAATGGAATTGGAGGGCAGAACAAAAAGCGTGATGATGATTTCGGCAATAATAACGACTTTTATTATAACGATATTAATAATAATAACTTACAGCCGTAACCGTTACAAAAAAGCGAATAAGATAATATCTTCACAAAAGCAGGAGATTGAAATTAAAAACGCCAACCTTATTGCTAAAAACGAAGAAATAAAATCGCAAAACGAGGAAATTCTTTTGCGGAACGAGGAAATCAGCAAACAAAGTGAAATCATCAAAAATTATAACCATGAACTTACTTCAAGCATAAATTATGCAAGCCGCATACAATACGCAGCCTTGCCGACAAATGAGGTGTTATCACAACTTTTCGGAGAAAACTTGCTGATTTATAGTCCGAAGGATATTGTTTCGGGCGATTTTTATTGGTGTTCGCAATTTGCTAATTACAAGATACTTGCCGCCGGCGACTGTACGGGACACGGAGTACCGGGCGCACTATTGAGTATGCTCGGAATTTCATACTTGGAATACGTTACCAGAAATTTGGATAAAAAACAATTAACGGCATCAGAAATTTTGGACAGAATGAAAGCCATTCTTAAAAACACTCTCAAACAAAGCGACTACGAAAGCGACAACCGTGATGCAATAGATATGGCTCTTATTATCGTTGACACTGATACGGCTCAAATGCAGTTTGCGGGTGCAAACCGTCCGTTAATTATAATCAGAAATGGCGAAGTACTTCGCACAAAAGGCGACAGTATGCCAATAGGCGTTTTTTTGGCAGAAAAAGAACATTTCACCAATAACATAATTCAATTAGAAAAGGAGGATAGAATTTATCTGTTTTCTGACGGAATACCCGATCAGTTCGGATATAGGGAAGGCAGAACTGAGCCGGAAATTTTCACGATGAAGCGTTTTTTGAGTCTGTTGACCGAAATTTACTTTAAACCGTTTGACATCCAAAAAATAGAAATCGTAAAAGCCTTAAAACGTTGGCGTAAACCGAAAAGCCTCGGTTTTGAAACCTGCGAACAAACCGATGATAATCTTTTAGTGGGACTTTCTGCGGAAAACGTGTTGAAATGAAAACACCGCTTATTTTTTTTTCGGTCGTAGTTTTTTTTCTGTATTTTCAAGGGATAGACCCCGAAAAAGATTACAGAAATTTCGGCAGCGCAAAACATCTGAAAGGAAAAACATACGTTTTGCTTTTGTTTGTCAGTCTTGACAATTCTCCGTGGGAGACTGCGGAAATCACAAACGCTGTCAGAAAAACCCGCGAAGCATTTTCTTGGATAAAAAAAGAGGCGGAAAAATACGGCGCAAATTCCGAATTTCAACTTTACGCCTTAGGCAACAAAGACGATAAAATTTTTACGGATTATATTCCTCAAACCCCTTTTGAGGGTTCTAAATCCAATTCGTTTGTTAACCACGCCTTACGTAAAGCCGGTTATTCAAGCAATTTTGACTTCGTGAAATATGCCTCAGAGACCTTTCAATGCGAAAATTTTATGGTAATCGTATTTTGTAATGCCCGTGGCAGAAGTTATGCTTTGCCGCAAAGCAGCCTCGATTACGCTCTCAGCAAAGAATACGGTTATGCTTTACGACCAAAAGAAGGCTGCGTGGTTTATTCTTCAAATTCAAAGGGAGAAGAACTTTCGCCCGTTACGATAGCCCATGAAACGTTGCACCTGTTCGGAGCGGCAGATTTGTACGAAAAAACAAATCGGAACACGGAATATAACATGCTCGTTAAGGCATATTTCAAAAATTCCGTAATGCATAGGACTAACGAAAATTTAGAGAACCTCGAAATCGACAGTCTTACTGCTTTTCTGACGGGGCTTAATAACGATTATAAAAATCGGTTTGAATATTTTTTAAAACAATGATATATTTTTTTTTGGCGTGATTTTCGCACTTAAATATCAAAAATAAAGCGGAAATAAAATGAACACTAAAACTATAAAAGTCGGCACATTCAATCTGATGAATTTGATGTTGCCAAATAGGGAGGCGTTTTCTCTGAAATACACACCGGAAGAGTTTAAACGCAAGTCCCAATGGGTGGATTTTATGCTCTCGCAAATGGATGCCGACGTAATCGGTTTTCAGGAGTGTTTTCATAAACAGGCTCTTGTAAGCATTACCTCGCAAAACAGCCGTTACAGACAAGCAGAGGTAATAATTGCTGACGAAACAGGTGATTTGCCCAGAGTCGCGCTTTTGTCAAAACACCCTATCGACAATATCGAAATTTTTGACAAGTTTCCTCTTGAAGCGGTGGTTTCGGTAAAAACAAAAACTTCTTACGATAATATCGTTTTGCCGTTTAATACTTTTTCGAGACCCGTTTTAAAAGCGGATATTTACATAAAGCCTTTCGGACTGATAACGTTTTTTGTGGTACATTTAAAATCCAAGCGTCCCATTTTTTATGAAGGTGAGGACGAAACCAATCCCGTAGATTTGGCTCGTGCTCAGGTGAGGTCTCTGATGTTAAGAGCGTCTGAATCGGCGGCGTTAAGGACTATTTTGATAAAAAATCTTAAAAATAAGAACCGACCCGTTGTTGTTCTCGGAGATGTCAACGACACCGGAAATGCCGTTACTACAAGAATAATTTCAGGTGAGGTTCCTCAACACAAACTTCCTGATTGGCAAAAACGCAACGTTTGGGAAGTTTTGCTCTATCACGTAAAAGACATTCAGGCAAGAAGAAGTTATCAGGATTTTTATTATACGTATATTCATAACGGAATGTACGAAAGTCTCGACCAGATTATGGTTTCGGAAGAACTTGTTACCGAAAATCCCCGAAACATAGGTAGGGTAGGGACGGTAAAAGTTTTTAACGACCATCTTATCGACAGAACTTTTTCTAACGAAAAGCCTGACAAATGTAAATCTGACCACGGCACGGTAGTCTGTACTTTGGAACTTGATGTCGAAAAGCACAAAAAATTCAAAAAATTAACTTTGTGATAATAAAAATTTCCGTAACTTTACGGCTTACAAAACAATACAAAAAAATCAGGAAAACCATGAAACGATTTTTTATTATATTATTATTAGCGTTTGTTTTTCAAAACGCCTTTGCGCAAGATGTTGAAGATAAATATGCTCCCGATATTAAATGGTATGTCGACAATATAAAGTCTGATTCGTATCAAATCAGAACACCTGCCGAACTTGTCGGATTTGCTTCGCTCGTAAACGGCACTTCGGGATTTTCTGCATACGACTTTTCGGACAAGACGGTGGAACTTGCTGCTGATATTAATTTGGGCTGTCATATCGACACTACGGGCAAATTGATAGGATCTAAGTGGACGGCTATCGGTAAAAACTATTCGACACGGTTTGCCGGAACTTTTGACGGAAAAGGTTTTTGTATTTCGGGAATGATAGTCAAAGCCGAGGAAGACGAAGTAGGCGCACTTTTCGGTTATAGCAGCGGAACTATTAAAAACGTTACGATTTCCGGCGGTTATATCTGTGCCGACTATTACGGAGCAAGCATTTGCAGCCACAATTCCGGCAAAATAGAGTATTGTATCAACACGGCAAATATTATTTCTAATAATTACGGCGGCGGAATTTGCGGCAAAAATTACGAAGACGGCAGCATTACAAACTGTTTTAATTACGGTTACGTAATGCCGAGAAACTTTTGCGGCGGTATACTCGGAAGTAACAGCCCCACAAGAACCGTTGTTGCTAATTGTGTTTACGATATTCAGATGTGTCCGATAAAAACCGGCTGCGGAACCTTTGATGTGAAAACTATTAAAGGTCTTACCACAAACCAGATTCTTAATGCTGACGGCTATATTGTTGACGGCAATATAAAATTAGAAAAAGGTATGTATCCGAGACTTACTATGACGGAAAAGACTCCTTTGGCAATAGCCACGTTTTTGCCCGTAGTTTTGCCGGATAACGAAAATGTCGTTACGGTTTCAAGCCCGATAAAACTTGCCAAATACGACGGCGTTACATATACGACTTCTGAACCGTCGATTTTAGCAATCAACAATAACGTCTGCACCCCGAAAGAACGCGCCGACGTAATACTTTTTATAAAAGGCAATGATTGTATGCGCTTTATAAAAATGAGAATTGCGGATAATCAGTTGAAACCCAGAGGCGACGAACATTCGCCCCTTAGAATAAACAATTACGACGATTTCCTGAAATTTGCCAACGCCGTAAACTACGATACGGATTATAAAGGCTATGCCAATATCAATAGTTTTGAGGGCGTAACGATAGTTTTGACCGATAACATTCGTATACCGGAGGGTGTTAATTGGAAACCGATTGGCAGCAAAGTTACCCCTTTTAAAGGTACTTTTATCGGTTACGGATTTTGTATCTCTAACCTCAATATCAGATACCCGTTGATGAAAAACTGCGGACTTTTCGGCTATAATGAAGGTTTGATTCAAAAGGTTGTGGTTGTAGGCGGTAATATTATCGGCGGCGACTGCACGGGTGCGATTTGCGGTTTTAATTCAAAAGGTAAAATTCAAAAATGTATATCTTCGATTGCCGTCAGAGGACACTATTATGCAGGCGGAATATGCGGTTATAACAACGAAGGCTTTCTCTCGCAGGTAATAAATGTCAACAGCGTGAAAGGTATTGATAATTTTGAGGGCGGAATATGTGGCGGTACAAGCAGCGGAAGGCTCGAATATTGTGTTTATGATAAGCAAATGTGCCTTTTGAACAATGCCATAGGAGAAATTTCGGACAATCCGCAACTCTTAGAAGTTAACGGTCTTTTGACGGAAAGTATGACCGGCAACGCTCTTGAAAGTAAAAACGGTTTCGGTTTTGATTTCCAGTTTGAGGACGATATGTATCCGAGAATAGTTTCTGTTACTCAGCACCCTGACTCAGATGTTGCTTCGATGCCGGTTTTTATGGCTAAAAACGAAAATGCTCAAAACATAACTTCTTTTATCTCCATGACGGAAAGAGAGAACATTAAATATTCTTGCAACCGTAATGATGTTCTCAAAATAACAAGAGATAAAGCCTTGCCGTTGAAACAAGGTTCGGTAATATTTTCAGTTACTAACGGCAGGGTTGAAAAAAGAATCATTTTGAAAATCACAAGTCAGGCTCTTGAACAAATCGGTACGCGCGACAACCCGCTCGAAATCTCCTCGTATGAGGATTTGAAAGAATTTCGAGAGGCTGTCAACAATAATTCGGATTATAAAGGTTTTGCCTGCATAGACGGTTTCGACAATGTCTATTTTAAGATTTCAAAAAACATACAATGTCCTTCTAATGTTAACCAAATGCCTGTCGGAAATTATTTGTTTCCGTTCAAAGGCGTTTTGGACGGTGCCGGACATACGGTTTCGGGATTTCTCTGCGACCACAAAAATGCTGACAATATGGGTTTTGTCGGTTATAATAGCGGTCTGATTTGTAATCTCAGACTTTCACGTTCTCCTGTTACGGGCAGATATTACAGCGGCGGAATATGCGGTTTTAATACCGGCGAGATTTTTAATTGCAAACACGATTCGGCTTCTGTTACGGGCAGCAATTATACCGGAGGAATATGCGGTTATAGTAAAGGTATTATTTCGTTTTCTAAAAATACGGGAGCGGTAAAAGGTGATTATTTTGTCGGCGGTATTACCGGCGAAAACACCGGCAGGCTTGACTCTTGCTTAAATATGAATATCATAACGGGAATTTCGTCAATCGGCGGCATTACCGGAAATTGTGCTGGAGATATAGAAAATTGTGTCAATTCGGGGGTAGTTCACGGTTCGGATAATACGGGCGGAGTTTCAGGTAGAAACAGTTATGCTACAATTTCGCAGTGTTCCAATTCAGGAGGAATTGAAGGCGGCGACTGTACCGGCGGTATTACGGGTCTTAACGAAGGAACGGTTATAAAATGCGAAAATACCGGTATGGTTTCTGCCATACTTTCTACGGGCGGAATTGTCGGAAAAGGCGGCAAAATATATTTCTGTATCAATAGTGCTGAAATTGTTTCCTCTGGTAATAATGCCGGCGGAATAATAGGCGCAAGCAAAAACAACAGCGAACTGAAATATTGTATTAATAAAGGTGCTGTTTCAGCCTCGGCATTTGCGGGCGGAATATGTGCTGACAACGGAGGAAAAATAATTTCGTGTGTCAATTTCGGCGAAATACGTTCTTCTTATTATGTGGGCGGAATTTGCGGTTATAATTCCAATATAATCTCCTCTTGCATATTCTTAAACAACGTAGTCGGAAGTTCTTATACGGGTGCGATTTGCGGACGACACAATTCAGGGACGGTAGCAAACTGTTTTTACAACAAGGATATATGCTCTTTCGGTGGTATCAACAATGTTGACATTCCCGAAAAAGCAATGGGTCTTAATAAAAATATGATGATAGGTGATGCGCTCAAAGACTCGCTCATAAAATTGGATTTCATATTTTCGCAAGACAACTATCCTATGCCGAAAATGCAGTAAAAATTAGTTTTTAATCATTTTCAAAATTTTAGCGGCATCGGTATCACCTTCCGATGCCTCTTTTTTTAAATCACTGAGGATTTCATCTCCGCCCTTTGGGTTGTTGACGGCTTTTTTGAAAAGTTCGGCAGCCTTTTTTTCGTCTTTTGCCACAACCTTGCCTTTCATATAGCATTTACCCAGACGGTATTGAGCCTTTGCATAATCCTGATTGGCAGACTTTTGATACCATTCAAAAGCCGCCTTGTCGTCTTCTGCGACACCTCTGCCCTTGGCATAACATCTGCCGAGATAATATTGTGCTTTTTTGTTGCCTTGTTCGGCGGCAGACTTAAATTTTACAAACGCCTCATTATACTTTTGGGCTTCATAAAGTGCTTTTCCCGCTTGATAAATTTCTTTCGGAGTTTGTGCGTTTAATGTCAAAAATAACATAACAAACGCAAATAATGCAATAATTTTTTTCATATCTTGTATTTTTTTTGAAATTTTCAGTCGCAAAGTTGTGAAAAAAAACATACTTTTGCAACAACTAATAAACTTAAAAATATTAAAAGAAATGAAAAAAGTTTTTATTTTATTACTGCTTATGATTTCCGTTTTAACGGCTAAAAGTCAGTATTATAGCAATTCACAAAAGTTTACCTATTCGTGCCGTAACATTCCAGCGTTTCACACTTACGAAGACGAGCAGGTGTATTTTATAAATTGTGATTTAGACCCGATAATTGCAAAACACACAAATTCAGCAAAAATATCTTCACTTCTTCATCTTGAACCTTGGAAACAGACTGAAAATGAAGACGAAGCATTTGTCGTAATTAATATAAAAATGTCGGATTTTGTTATTGACATGGGAGCAAGGGAAGTAGTTGACGGTTTCGGCAAAAGAATGTTTACTCCGAAAGGCGAGTGTAATATGATGACGGCTCTTGAAATAAAGTCAGAACTTGACGATGCTATTTATCCTGCCGTTGCAGTAACTTCCGGGACAGACGTCGATAAACTTTATCCCGAACCGTTTTTGGCTGAAAATTTCGTCAGAGACAACCGGGATTTCTATGAACGTCAGGCGGTTAACGGTCAGGTAGAAAAAATTACGGACGAAATCAACCGTTATATGTTTGAAAAATATCTTTACGGTTTTAGGGACGACAATATCCGTGTTTACTTTTTTGATTCGCCCAAAAATGAGTATTACGAAAAACATAAAACGGCGAAAGAGGAGATTGCAGCGATTTTTAAGGATTTGTCAGCCTCTCAGGATTTGATTTCGGCACGCAAAAGAATGGAACCGTGGATAGAGCATTTCAAAAGCGTTTATTCTTCGCTTGATGCCGACAACAAAAAGCAGTCAAATGCCAAAATGCAAATGCTTTGGAACTTAGCGGTTTTGAATTACGCGTTGGATTATTTGGATTTGTCGCGACAATACGCTGACGATTTAAAGGCACAGTTTCCCGACAGCGAAGCCGACAAAATAATCAAACAAATAGTCATCACGAAAAAAACTTTAAAAGACCACGAACTTACGACGAGATTTTTTTAGTTTTACATATAAAATCTTACAAAATATGATACAACGCGCATTATTACAGTAACTTAGAATTTGGGAGGCGGACGAAGACAGAAAACCGTTGATACTCCGAGGCGCAAGGCAAGTAGGAAAGTCAACTCTTGTCAGAAAAGAAGTTTTTTCGGTTGACAACATTCAGGACGTTTGGCGCGGAAGAATTGCAGAACACATTGTCGCACAAGAACTTATAGCACATAATTCCAAAGTTTCAGCCAAAAGAAATTTTTGGGTGAGTCCTAAAAGCGGAGCAACATCAGAAATCGATTTCAACGATTTACAAATCCCGAGCGACAAAAAATTTAAACTAATCAATATTCCGTTTTATTATGTGGGAATATTAGAAAGAATATTAAAAAACTTTTTATAATCCGCTATATCTGCAAAAAAAAATGCAGATTTAGCGGATTATAGCGTTATAATCCGCTATATCTGCAAAAAAAATGCAGATTTAGCGGATTATAATTTGGTAATTCTGATAAAGTTTGCTAACTTTGCAGCAAAACAAAGCATTATGAAAGAGGATATTATCGGCAGAAAAAGCGAAATCAAAAGGCTCGAAAAACTCTGTAAATCAAAGAAATCCGAGTTTATAACCATCTACGGACGGCGCAGAGTAGGCAAGACTTTTTTAGTTACAAGTCTGTTTGAAAAACAACTATCTTTTTTCGCTTCGGGAATCATCGACGGCGACAAGGAAGATCAGATGTCAAGTATTAAGTTGAACGGCGATTTGGTCAGGTGTAGCACCAAAAGATGACACTATGCCGATAGTTGCAAAAAATATTACAAAATTGGAGCAAATTATTTCTTAAAAAATGGACGTTCAGATTCTTATCTACTTTTTAGTGTGGTATATCAAGATTATTTAATGTTTTATAAAAAATATAAAGAAGCCCTTGATTTTTTGCTGAGTCTGAAAGAATATTACGATGAAGAATCTTCTGATATTAATCTCCAAATTTATCATTCACGGTTAAAAGAAGTTTATCTTTATCTTGGCGACTATAAAAACGCCTACGAGCATCTCGAAAAAGAAAAGGAATATGAATCTTATTATCATAATTTCTTTGTCTATTGTCTCGTTATTGATTTCCATAATTTTTGGGAACAAAAGCATTGCTAACAAAAAACTCACCGCAAAAAACGAACTGCTAAGCCGTCAAAAAAGCGAAATAGAATCGCAACGCGATGAAATAGAAACTCAGAAAAATATCATTACCGAGCAATGGCGCGAAGTCGAAGATGTCAATCAAAAATTATTTTCGAGCCTTAACTATGCCGAGCGCATACAACGTGCAGCCGTTTCCTCAATAGAAGATGTTAAGGTACTTTTTTCTGAAAGTTTTGTTTATTACAAGCCGCGCGACATTGTAAGCGGTGATTATTACCGTTGTGTAAAGTGCGGAAGATTTTCTGTTATGATTACTGCCGATTGTACTGGGCACGGTATTCCGGGTGCATTTCTCTCGATGCTCGGACTTTCGGGCTTAAAAGAATTTTTGGCGACAGAAAACGATGCCGAAAATCCGGGCAGCATACTTGACCGTATGCGAGGTTTCATAAAGACGACACTTGCCGGCAAAAACGGGAAAGAAACAATTTCTGACGGTATGGATATGACGATTTGCTGTTTTGACTTTGATAATATGGAACTCCGTTATGCCATTGCAAATCAGAAAATTATATTAATTCGCCGTGGTGAGTTGCAACGTATAAAAGGCGATAATATGCCGGTCGGACGTTATGTCCGAGAAAAAGAACATTTTGAAAGTTTTACTATGAAAATAGAAAAAGGCGATATTTTTTATATGTTTTCTGACGGTATTGAAGACCAACTCGGCGGCAATACTTCGGACGGTTACGGACGCAAATTTTTACTTCGCAACCTTCAAAATTTTCTTCTTGAAATCTCCTTAGAACCGATGGAAAAACAGCGAGAACTTCTTGATGAAAAAGTTCTCGCTTGGCGCGGAAATATGCCGCAAGTAGATGATATGACTTTGGTAGGGATAAGGGTGTAAACACACCCTTTTTTCTTAATTTTTCCCCGCCTTTGTTACGAGTTCCAAAAATTCTGCTCTGTAACCCTGAGGGTCAAAACTTAAACTCTTGGAAACCAATTCTTTGACCATATTGTAATCCGCATTGCCTTTATATTCGGACTCCCGCAACAACATTCCGTATGCCGCAACCGAAGCCGCAAACATAAAGTTTTCACTCTCCGCATTATCACCGTCAAGCCCGATTGTATAACTGAGTGGTATGCTTTCGGTATTCAACGCTTTTTTGTAGCGGAAATCAAAAACGGCAATATTTTCTTTACCGCTAAATTCTACGCCTTTTACCGGCACAACCTCGTAAAGCGCGGTAACTGTCTGACCTGCACCGATTTCGCCGGCATCTTTTTTGTCGTTATTGAAATCCTCGTTGCTCATAACGCGGTTTTCGTAACCGATGAGACGGTAACTGTCAACATATTCGGGATTGAAAGTTACCTGACATTTAGCATCGGAGGCTACCGAATAAAATTTTGACCTTTCGTACAAAAAGACTTTCAACATCTGAGCCTCGGAGTCAATATATTCGTAAGTGCCGTTACCACGGTTAGAAACAGCCTCCATCATAGCATCGTTGAGATTGCCCGACCCAAAACCGCAAGCCGTAAGATAAATGCCTTTGTCAGCATAACCTTCAACCATTTTCAAAAGTTCGTCCGTACTCGTTACGCCTACATTAAAGTCGCCGTCAGTGCCGAGAATTATACGGTTGTTGCCGTCTTTGATAAAATTATTAAGAGCCTCTTCGTATGCCATTTTTAAGGCAAAACCGCCGTTTGTGCAGCCCTCGGCTGTAAGTTTGTCAATAGCAGAGGAGATTTTTTCGTAATTCTTTGCCTCGGTTGACTCCAATAGCCGTTTTACTTCGCCCGAATAAGTGATTATCGAAATTCTGTCCTTCGGATTGAGTTTTGACGCCAAAGTTTTTAGACACTTCTTTAACAGCGGCAGTTTGTCGTCCGAATACATAGAACCCGAAACGTCAACCAAAAACACAAGATTGGAAAGCGGCAAGGTTTCAACGCTTTTGCCTTTAACACCGAGCCTTAACAAATAATGCTCACCGTTCCACGGACAAACACCCATTTCTCCGTTGATTTTCACAGAGTTACCGTCCGTCGGTTCGGGATAGTCAAAAGTAAAATAATTCAAAAACTCTTCTATCCTGACACTCTGTTTGTTAACCTTGTAACCGGTAGAAAGATACCTTCTCATGACACAGTATGACGCACCGTCGGCATCAACCGAAAACGTCGAACTTTTCTGCTCATGGGCAGAAACAAAAGGATTGTCGGAAAATTCTTCAAACTTGTCGCCGGAAGGAACTTCTACTTTTTCGCTAAAAGTGGTTGAACGGTTTTCTAAACTGACAGGTGAAAAACCATCTGCTGAATTTTCGTCCTCAGAACAGGACACAAATTGAAAAGCACACGCGCAAACAAGCGTGTAAAACATTAGTTTGTTCATAATTATTTTTATTTTGTTGGTTAATTATTAAAAAAATTATCGCCGCAAAGTTAAAAAAGTTTTAATAAACGGACAATTTTTTTCGATATTTTTTTTATTCGTCGAAAAAAATGCGGAATTGGTCGAAAAAAACTTTTTCATATATTTTTCTTACGTACCTTTGCGCCGTAAAAAAGAATTAAAGTTATGAAAAAGATTTTATTTATCACGGTTTTAGTTTTTGCGGCAACGTTAGGGGTTGCGCAAACCACGGTTAAAGGCGTTTTATTGGATTCGCTTTCAAAAGAAGGCGTGCCTTTTGCAACCGTTGCAGTTACAAAAGAAGGCGATTTAACAAATTTCGCCATGACGGGAATTACCGAAGTTGACGGCTCATTTTCCGGTACGGTAAAAGGCAAAGGCAACTATGTCATCACAATCCGTTCTACGGGTAAACAGACGATTATCAAACCGTTAACCTTAAAAGGCGAAAAAACTTTCGACCTCGGAACACTCCTAATGCAGGACTTAGTTGACACTCTCGGCACGGTAGAAGTTGTAGCCGTAAAACAACTCGTTACGGCAGAGGCGGGAAAAATGAAATACAATGCCGAAGCCGACCCCGAAAACAAAACTTCAACCGTTCTTGACATGCTCCGCAAAGTGCCGATGGTAACGGTTGACGGTCAGGACAATATTTCGATTAACGGTAATTCGAGTTTTCAGGTTTTTGTTAACGGCAAAAAAAACACGCTTCTAACTTCCCGTCCGAGCGAATCCCTGAAAGCAATGCCGGCGTCAAGCGTTAAAAACATTGAAGTCATCACCGACCCGGGCGCAAAATACGATGCCGAAGGTGCAGGCGGAATCATCAACCTTATCACCGACAAAAAACAGAAAATGAACCAAACTTCCGGCACTCTCCGCGCTGAAAAAGGCACGACAAGAGAGAGTTACGGCGGCGATTTTTCGATTCAAAGAGGCAAAGTTACGGCAAGCATTAACGCAACGCTTTTCCATAACAACAACGATATGGAATTTTCTGGACTTAACACACAAATTACCTCCGGCAGCGAATACAACACACTTTCAACAAATAAGTCAACAAACAATACGACTTTCGGAAATGTCGGTTTTGAAGCAAGTTATGAAATTGATACACTGAATCTTATCTCTATTAACGGCGGTTATGAATATTGGGGTTCAAAACGGGACGGTTCTATGGAATATCTCGTTAACAACGAATTTGAAATTCAAAACCTCACTTTCAACAAATCGGCTTACAGCGGTTATTGGGCGGGACTTGACTATCAGCACACTTTTAAATCCAACCCGGAGAAGACTCTTACTTTTTCTTACGAGATGTGGGACGGTTTTGATAAAACAACCGACAAAACAACGGGTGCTAATAGTTTGATTTCAAGTCCTTACGACTTTTCAAGTAAAAAATACGAAAACGACGGCCGCAGCGGTGAACATACTTTTCAGTTGGATTATTCATCGCCCTTGAACAAAACTTTGACAATGGAGGCGGGTGCAAAATATATTCTCCGTCCGAAAGCCTCAAAAGGCGACCATTATTCTTCTGACGAAAACGGCAATTACATTTATGACGATGAACAAAGTCTTGATTTAAAATATGTTGACAATATTGCAGCGGTTTACACACAGTTTTCACAAAAGATTAAAAAGGTAAGCCTCAAAGCCGGTTTGCGTTATGAATACACGTTCTTAAACGCAGATTACAGGAAAGGTAACGGCAAGGATTTTGACAAAGATTACGGCAACCTTGTCCCGACATTTGCGGCAACGTATGCGATTTCGATGCAGCAAAACATCAACTTTACTTACAACATGAGAATCAGCCGTCCAAGAGAAGAGCAGTTGAATCCGTTCAGAGAAGTTTCTCCGCTTTCAGTAAGTTACGGAAACACGCATTTGGATTGTGAGAAAGTTCATAATTTCGGCTTGTCTTACGGATATTTTTCGCCCAAACACAGCGTAAACATTAATTTAAGACATGCTTTCTGCAAAAACGGAATTTCACAATATTCGTTTTATCTTGACAACCTTCTCAACAGCACTTACGACAACCTGACCGAAAACGCAAACACTTCGCTCAATGTTTATTACAATTACAACATCACGAAAAATGCACGTTTTTCAACAAATTACAGGTTAAGTTATGTTGACACCCGCAACGAAGAACTCGGCGCAAAAAATCACGGCTGGCAGTCAAACGGTTACGCAAGTTTTATGTACACTTTCCCTGCGAAAGTTAAAGCGAGTGTAGGTTGCTTTTTCTCGACAAGAAGTTACAATTTGCAGGGTTACAGGGACGGACTTGCAATCGGAAATTTTTCACTCGGAAAAGACTTTTTCAACGATCGTTTGAGCCTGACATGTTCGGGAACACTTTCGCTTAAAGACGGTAAATATTTGAAAATGACGAATTATTCTGCGGGCAGTGATTTTCGTAACACGAGCGATATAAAATTCAAGATAGCAAACATCGGAGTTTCGGCGTCATGGCGTTTCGGCGGACATATCAACGTTAAAAAAGCCAACAAAACCATTGAAAACGACGACTTTTCAAAAGGGGAAAAAGGCGGAAGCGACGTTCCGGGAATGTAAAAAATTATTATCTTTGCAAAAAAAATTACAATTATGAACCGCTGGACACAACTCAGTATAGAATACGCAAACCAAAGGTCATATCTTGACGATTTATTCAGGATTTATCCTACAATTCCCGAAGGAATAAGGGATATTAACAAAAACATTTGGTTTGAGGTAGAAGATGCCTTTGCAAAACAGGATAACGAGAAGTTGATAACTGAACTTTTGAAATTGGATTTATTCCCGATAAAAGATAGTTATGTGGCTTATTTAAAGCGCGATAAAACCGCTTTAAAACGGAATCCGCAAACGGTTAACAGAATTTGCGGTCAAATTTATTCTCTCGGATTAGACAAACTTTTCGAGCGTTGTTCCATTCCGAAAGAAACGAACCGGCAAATCGGACCTATGTTTCGTAACTGGTTAAAATCAAAAGAATTAGGAATTTCACCGGTAAATATAGAAGAATTTTTATCCGATGACAAGGACGCAATTCTTGACGGCGGCGACAAAGTTATGGCTGATTTTGCAAAAGAGCATTTGGGCTATAAACGTAATAAAGGATTAGATTTTGTGGCACGGTTCAACAAAAAATACATTATCGGCGAGGCAAAATTTTTGACGGATTTCGGCGGACATCAAAACGCTCAGTTCAATGATGCGATTGATACACTGAAAGAAAATGTCAATGCGGTAAAAATAGCAATTCTTGACGGTGTTTTGTACATCAACGGTAACAACAAGATGTACAAAGCCGTTACCGAAACTTACAAGAATTACAACATAATGTCTGCGCTTGTTTTGCGCGAATTTTTATATACTTTGTAAAAAATGGAAGAGAACCTCTTAATACACGGAGAAAACTGTGAAAGTCTTAAATACTTAATAAATAACGGTTTAAGCGGAAAAATTGATTTGGTTTACATAGATCCGCCGTATGCGACAGGGGCAGATTTTACCGTTTCTGATGACAGGGCAAATACTGTCAGCAATTCCAAAAACGGCATTGTAGCCTATTCCGACAAACTCAAAGGTCAAGACTTTTTGGATTTTCTCGAAAAAAGGCTTTTTCTGCTAAAAGAACTTTTATCAGAAAAAGGTTCTATCTATTTGCATATTGACTATAAAATCGGTCATTATGTTAAAGTATTGATGGACAAAGTTTTCGGTATTGATAATTTTCGTAGCGATATTTCACGGATAAAATGTAACCCGAAGAATTTTAAGCGGATAGGTTACGGTAATATAAAAGATATGGTGTTGTTTTATACGAAAGGAGAGAAACCGATTTGGAACGAACCGAAAGAGAAATATTCGGAAAAGGACTTGGAAAAACTCTTTCCCAAGACAGACAAAGACGGACGACGGTATACCACCGTGCCGATTCATGCACCGGGCGAAACGCTTAATCCGCAAACTTTTAAAGGAATGTTACCGCCAAAAGGCAGACATTGGAGGACTGATGTTGAAACTTTGGAAGAATGGGATTCGGCTGGTTTGATTGAATGGTCATCAAAAGGTAATCCGAGAAAAATAATTTTTGCCGACGAGCAGGAAGGTAAACGTATGCAAGATATTTGGGAGTTCAAAGACCCGCAATATCCCGATTACCCGACCGAAAAAAATCTTGATATGTTGAAAAGTATTGTAAGCACATCGTCAAACACACAAAGCATTGTCTTGGATTGTTTTTGCGGTTCAGGCACTACACTTTTAGCGGCACAACTACTTGATAGAAAATGGATTGGCATTGACCAGTCTGAAACAGCAATTTCAGTAACAGAAAAACGCCTTGGTGAAATAAATACAGGACTATTTGCCGCTGTCCCGTGTTACAAAAAATTAGATTTTTCAGAAAATAAAATTTATAAATACGCATAAAATTATTGTACAACAAATAAAAAGATACAACTATGAAAAAGACTTTGCTGTTACTATTTTTTACTTGGTTTTGTTCGGGGCTGTATGCCCAACAAACCAAAACCGTAACCGGTAATGTGTTCGTATTGAACAATTTACCGGTTTCCGGCATTACAGTGTCGGCTAAAAATTCAAAAGCCGTAGTTGCAACCGATTCACTCGGTAATTTTACGATAGTATGTCTGAAAAAAGACAAACTGAGGTTTAAGGCAAAAAGTTTTAACACCGCACATCTACGCGTTAACGAAAAAACAAAAGATACCGTTTCTGTAAAACTGAATTTCGTCAACACTGAAAAAAACGTTGACATTGCCATCGGTTATGGTTACATCAGCGAAAAAGACCGTACACAAGCCATTGAGCATATCAGCCGAGGACAAAATTATTGCAGTTATTTGAGCATATACGATTTAATCCACGAGCGTTTTAACGGAGTAAGAATCACTAACAACGGCTGCATTATAGTCAGAGGAATCAATACGTTATATGGCTCGCCATGTGCGACATACGTTGTTAACGGTCAGATGATGGACGACATCAGTTTTATTTCGCCGTGCGATATTAAAGAGATTTCTTTGTTAAAAGACGGCAGTGCGGCGGCGATTTACGGCAGCAGAAGTGCTAACGGTGTTTTTATAATCAATTTAAAGGACGGACATTAAAAAAAGAGCCGCAACACAACGTTTGCGGCTCTCTTTTCATTTATTAACTAAAACTATTTTCCAACAAATTCTACGCTGCGTTTTACAAATTTAGCGAGGTCTTCGCCTTTAAGCATATTATTTGCCAATAACGCTAAGTCAATCAATTGTTTAACTTTGATGTTAGAAGCGGCGTAATCTTCAAAAACTTTCTTACGGTTGTTTTCAACGTCGGAAATTTTCTTTTGAAGTTCTTCTTTTTTGGCTTTTTCTTCCGAAGTGATTTCTTCCTCTTTTTTGTCTTTGGTGAGTTTTTCAAGACTTTCGAGGTCGGCTTTCAAACCTTTTAATTCGCCGTCAAAAGGTGCAACAGAGTTTGCTGTTTTTTCTTCAACATCTTTGAACAGTTCTTTTACAACGGGGTGATTTTCGTTAACCACAAGGTTAAGATTATCAGGCAGATTATTGTAGAAACTTGCCTCAGGACCGCCCATTTTGCCCATATCTTTCATTCTGCGCATAAACTCCGACTGAGTAACCATTACCGGCAAATCCTCTGCCGACAAAGTGTCAAACTCAACGGTGAAATTCATTTTCGTATTTTTCGGAGTTTGAGAATTGAATACTGCCGAAATGTCAGTTTTCTGACTATCTGTCAGCGAAGATTTAGGAGCGTCTTCTTTTCTGATAAGTTTGTCAAGAGTATCAGAGTCAACACGCATAAATCTGATGTTCTGATTTTTCTGCTCCAACTGATTAACAAAATGCGCATCAAATGCCGAATCCAAAATCAAAACATCGTAAGCCTTAGACTTCGCAGCCTCAATGAAACTGTATTGTGCCTCTTTGTCAGTTGCATAAAGGAAGATGACGGTATTGTTTTTGTCAGTCTGATTGTCTTTGACGATATTTTTGTATTCTTCGAGCGTAAACCATTTACCGTCAGTGTTTTTGAAGAGGTAAAAATCTTTTGCCGAATCATAAAATTTATCGTTTGTCAACATTCCATATTGGATAAAGAGTTTCAAATCGTCCCATTTTTTCTCCAAATCCTCACGGTTGTTTTTGAAAATATCTGACAATTTGTCAGCAACCTTTTTCGTAATGTGATTAGAAATCTTTTTAACGTTGCTGTCAGACTGCAAATAACTTCTTGAAACGTTCAGCGGAATATCCGGCGAATCCAAAACACCGTGCAAAAGTGTCAAAAATTCAGGCACGATACCTTCTACTGAATCCGTTACAAATACTTGATTACAATAGAGTTGTATTTTGTTTTTCTGAATTTCGAGGTTTGTGCGGATTTTCGGGAAATACAAAATACCTGTCAAATTAAACGGATAATCAACGTTTAAGTGAATGTTGAAAAGCGGGTCTTCAAACGAAGTCGGATAAAGTTTTTTGTAGAACGCTTTATAATCTTCGTCTTTGACATCAACCGGTTTTTTGAGCCACAACGGGTCTGTGTCGTTGATAATCTTATCTTTGCCGGTTTCAACGTATTTGTCTTCTTTCCATTCTTTTTCTTTGCCGAATCCGATTGGCACGGGAAGGAAAAGACAATATTTTTTCAAAAGTGCTTCTATCTTGCTATCTTCCAAGTATTCGGTAGAATCGTTGTCAATATGAAGAATAATGTCAGTACCTCTGTCAGTTTTGTCAGTCTCCTCCAAAGTGTATTCGGGACTGCCATCGCATACCCAACGAACTGCCTTTTTGTCAGACTGCCAAGATTTCGTTACGATTTCAACCTTTTCCGAAACCATAAAAGCAGAATAGAAACCAAGACCGAAATGTCCGATGATTGCGTCGATAGAATCTTTGTATTTTTCCAAAAATTCGCCTGCCGAAGAGAACGCAATTTGATTGATATACTTATCAACTTCTTCTTCGCTCATACCGATACCACGGTCTGAAACGGTAATCGTTTTTTTGTCTTTATCAACTGAAACTCTGACAGTTAAATCGCCGAGGTCTTCTTTTAATTCGCCTTTGCGGGCAAGGGCTTTTACTTTTGTAGTTGCATCTACTGCATTAGAGATTAACTCTCTTAAAAATATTTCCTGTTCGGAATAAAGAAACTTTTTGATTACGGGGAAAATATTTTCACTCGTAATGCCAATTTTTCCTGTTGCCATTTTTAAATCCTATTTTTTAATTTTTTAATCTTCTATATGCCAAACTATCAAAGTGCGTACCGAAATATTTTTTATGACAAAATGGCAGTTTTTTAGGCTGACAGCCTTATTATGAAACACATTCGACAAAATCGAAAAATAATTTCCCTCAACCCTTCCCCCTTCCAAAAATAATCCCTATCTTTGCACTGCCGCGCTGAGGTTATCAACTTTGCGGGCAACTACATATTGAAAGGCGATGCTTGCGAGTGCAAAACATTTTTAGCAAAATGAAACCTGTGACCATAGAATACAGTGACATAGAAAAGCAATTTGAGTTTGTTGACACTTTAATCAACAGACACCTTGACCGTGCAGTGCAAAACATCAACACGGAGATGTTGTACACGTATTGGGAAGTAGGTCAATACATTTCAGAACGGCTGAAATCTTCCGCTTGGGGTGATAAGGTAGTTGCCGATTTGGCAGATTACCTCAAACGCCGCAACCCAAAACGGAGAGGGTACAGCAAAAGGAATCTTTACAATATGATTAGTTTTTATGATACATATTCAACCAAAGATTTCACAAAATTTGTTTCGTCATTACCTTTGCCTGAATTTGTGCAGTTGGCAACTGCACAATTAGAACCGAATAATGAAATTGTGCAGTTGACAACTGCACAATTTCCAAATATTACTTTTACTCCTGTTCCTCAGTTACTTACAATCATTACATTTACCAACCACGTTGAAATCCTCAACCGCTGTGATTCTTACGAGGAGCGGATTTTCTATATGCTATACGCCTACACCAACAGGTTGAAAACCGAAGAACTGCGCAGTTGCATTGTTTCGCAGACTTTTGAAACCGTAATGAGCAAAGAAAAGAAATTTTCGCCCGCATTGCTCCAAAATTATCCTGATGCGACATTTATGCTCAAAGACAAGGCCTTCCTCGATTTCCTAAATCTGCCGCAAAAGCACAACGAACACAAACTACACAAGGAACTACTGAACCACATGAAGGAATTCATACTTGAACTCGGCAAGGATTTTCTGTTCATCGACAGCGAATACTCCGTTCAGGTTGGAGGCTCGTCAAAGAGAATAGACCTTCTGTTTTATCACCGGGGACTACAATGCCTTGTTGCCGTGGAACTTAAAGCAGTGGATTTTGAGCCTGAGTTTGTCGGAAAGATGGATATGTACCTTGAAGCCCTCGACCGCGATGTCAAACGCGACAACGAGAATCCGTCGATAGGCATCATCCTTTGTCCGTCCGCCGACAAAAGCGTTGTTGAATACACTTTGAGCCGCTCTTTAAGCCCCACAATGGTCGCCGAATATAAACGCAAACTCATTCCTCAGGACGTTTTAAAACGCTCGTTGGACGAGTATTGCTCGTTTTTGAATATGCACAAAATTGAAAAATAAAATTTCCACTTTTTCTTTCCCCTGTTCCAAAAAAATCCTTACCTTTGCCCTTGCATCGCTGCCCTATATGCACGGCGGCGGTCAACTACATATTGAAAGGCGTTACTTGTGCTTTGTAGTATATGCTTGTTTGTTGAATCAAATCAATAAATATAATATGGAAACAGAAATACCAATGCGAATGTCAACTCATTCAAGATTACTGAATGATGTTTTAACCCACTATAAATCAACTTTTGTCGCGCTAAAAGAATTGATAACCAATTCCTTACAAGCAAAGGCAACAAAGGTTGAAATTAATCTGATTCCGTCGGATTGCGATAAGGATTCTATATGCTACCATCCAATTAATTCTATTGAAGTAAAGGATAATGGACATGGAGTGCCATTGAGTTTATTCCAGAAAAACATAATGGAAGTTGCAACAGACAATAAAGATGGAGGCTTGGGAATAGGTCGATTTGGCGCGCTTCAAATCGGAAAGAAAATGAGAATAGAGACAATTGGTTTTGATCAAAACAAACATAAGCATACAAAAGTCAGTGTAACAATAGATTCAGATTCCATCAAGAAGAAAAACCTGCAAGATATTGATTTCAGTGTAATTTTTACCGATGACGAAACAGTAAAAAAAGAAACATATTATGATGTATTTATAACTGATTTGTACCACAATGAACAGGAATCCCCAAAAAGAAATAAACTAAGCCCCGAATTTTGTACTATTAAGGAATTTAAACAAAGTATATTTGAGAATTATCCATTTTATGTTTTTGAAGGAAAAGTAAAATTCCTGATAAACGGGAATGCTTTAAAGAAAGAGGAATTTTGTATTGGAGAACCAAAATATCTTAATCGTATAATTACAGATTGTAAGGGAATAGAACACAATTTAAGTCTTTTCCTTTATGAGGTCAATTTGAAAGAAAAAGACATTAACATTTTCTTTCAAGTTGATAATTCGGGAATCAAAACATCTGTGGCGAGGTATCAATATTCTAGTCCATGGCATACTCACGATGCGGGAGCATGGTATATATTTGTCGAATCGGATATGATTACAAGAGATGCTATGTCAGATTTTGAACTTGCCAATTTAGGAGGAGATGCCCAAATTATATCTAACACGATACGAGATGCTATTGATGATTTTTTCAAAAAAAGTAATATCAAATATACTAGTTTCGTACAAAAATTAAAATCTGACTCTTCTTATCCATACAAACAAATTGATACAGAGAAAGAAGTACCACTAAAAGTAAACGTATTTAACCATACAGCATATTTATTGGAAATAGAACAACATTTAATTGAAAATAGCAATTCTGCAAGAAAAACCATATATCCAATGATAAAAAAGGTAATAGAGGATGGCGAAACTGAATTTTTGGTAAATAATATAATTGAACTAAGCGACGAAAGCCGACGTAAATTTTGTGATTTGATAGAAGATACAAAATTAGATGATGTCATTCAATTCACTACTTCTGTTACTAAGCATATTCAATTTTTGGACTTCTTATATGAATTATGCTACGGAGATATATCCAAACATATAAAAGAAAGAAAACAATTGCATAAAATTGTTGAAAAACAATTGTGGATTTTCGGAGAAGAATATAATGATAGTACAAAATTATGGTCAGATAAAAAATTAGAAAATAATTTGAACGAGTTGCACACAAAATTTTTATCGTATGAACCAACAAAAGACGACGAGAATTTAATTGAAGAAGCAAAAATATATGATAAAGATATAACTGATTTATTCTTTTATAATAAGAAAAAATTAGGGAATGGACGCGAAGAAGTTATTATAGTAGAACTGAAAGCACCGTCGTGTGCAATAGCAGAAAAAGAAATTAATCAAATTGAAAGGTATAGAAGGGATATTGTTGAATCTTCGGCTTTTCCAAAAGAGAAGGTTTGTTATAAGATAATCCTTATTTCATCTACAATATCCAAAGGTGCGAAAATCAAAATAAAAAGTACGCGTAATACGAAAGATGATTCAGATCCTTTTTTATATAGTGTATACCAAGAAGATGGAGCTGATATTAGACTTTATATAATGGAATGGGGCGATTTGATTAATAATAGAAAAAAACTGACCTATTTATCAAACAGTTTAAATGTTAAAGAGGAAGATGTAAACGAAAAATTTTTAAAAGAGTATCCTGATTTAATAGAAGAAAAATCAAGGAATAGACTTAATAAACGAGATTTAAACTAAAAAATCAGGACGAATAATATTTTTTTCAAAAAAAATCCTTACCTTTGCCCTTGCATCGCCACCCTACATACTCGGCGGCGGGCAACTACATATTGAAAGGCGTTACTTGCGCTTTGTTTTTGAAAATTCAGAACTTAGGAACTTTTGAAACACGAACAAAAACAAATGCAGAAAGGACGCCACGGGTTGTGTATTTACATTCCCGTAGTGTGCCAAGGGTGTATTATGCCCTTTCGCACACTTTATGGGTGTATATATACTATAAAGCGTGGTGTGATTCTGTTTGTTCGTTGTGTTGGGTTTCCTAAGACCTTGAATTTTGAACAGACGGAAGTTAAAGCATCCACGCTTTTTTTATGCGGTTAAACTAAAATATACAAAAACTACTCCGTTTTAAGGATGCATTGACGGGAAAATAAAGTATACACAAAGTTGACTGAATTAAAAAAATGCAGTATTGTTGATTTCCCGGAAGAAATTACAAAAGACGGAATAAAAATTTACGGTGAAACTTCATATCAAAATCAAATTGCGGTATTAAGCCACTATTTCCACGGTATGGAATCGGAAAATTGGAAAAGTGAAATTATTCCCGCAGTTAGAGAGTTTCTTTTCCGAAAGAAAAAACGTCAAAGCGAAAGCGATCTTTCTGATGATGATTTATGGAGAATTGCTGAAAATCCTGCACAATGCAGTTTATTTGATGAATTCTTTTCTGTTCCGTTTCCCGCTCCTGAAAAACCTAAATTCACATTTATTGACCTTTTTGCTGGCATCGGAGGTTTTAGAATTGCCATGCAAAATCTCGGAGGTAAATGTGTTTATTCTTCCGAGTTTGACCCGAAAGCACAAGAAACGTATTTCGCAAATTTCGGCGAAGTCCCTTTTGGTGATATTACAAAAGAATCTACTAAAAGTTATATTCCAAAGGATTTTGATATTTTATGCGGAGGTTTTCCTTGTCAGGCATTTTCGCTTGCAGGAAGGCGGTTGGGTTTTCAAGACGAAACACGCGGTACTTTATTTTTTGAAATTGAGGAAATTTTGCGCAGGCATCAGCCTAAGGCTTTTTTCTTGGAAAATGTTAAAGGTCTTGCGATTCACGACAAAGGGCGCACCTTGAAAACTATCCTCAAACATCTTGATGATGCCGGATATGATGTCGTTCCGCCGCAAATACTTAACGCAATGGATTACGGAGTTCCACAACACCGTGAGCGAATCTATATTATAGGTTTTCGCAAAGACCTTAAAATTAATATTGAAGATTTTCATTATCCCGAACCGTTTTCAACGGGAGAAAACAGACCGAAATTCCGTGATGTTATGGAGAAAAATGAAGTTTCTGTAAAATATTACCTTTCAACGACATATTTAGAAACATTAATCAGGCACAAAGCACGCCACGAAGCAGCCGGACACGGATTCGGTTATAAAATAATTGATATTGACGGAGTGGCTAATGCAATAGTCGTCGGAGGCATGGGTAGGGAGTGTAATTTGCTAATAGATAAAAGATTAACAAATTTTACTCCTGTAACACACATTAAAGGCGAAGTTAATAGGGACGGAATCCGTAAAATGACTCCCCGCGAGTGGGCAAGGTTGCAAGGCTTTCCCGATGAATTTAAAATCGCCGTTGCTGATGCCTCCGCCTATAAACAATTTGGCAATTCCGTGGCTATACCTGCTATTCAGGCAACGGCTGAAAAAGAATTACAGATGTTAAATTTAATTTGAATCGGATATGGCAATAACAGGCAACAAAGGTGAATGGAGCGAAATTTATACACTTTTCCGCTTGCTTGGGGAAGGCAAAGTATATGCAGGTGATGCAAATCTCAATAAAATGGATCTGTATTATCCAATCATAAATGTCATCCGCGAAGAGAGTAAAAAATACGAGTATAAGCCTGATATTGAGCATAATATCGTTGTTATTGACGAAAATGGAACGGAATATTTGCGTATTCCGATGCAAAAATTTTTAAACGAATCATCGTCGCTATTAAACGAAATAAGGTCAGGCGGCAGTCGTGCGTTTCCAATTCCTGATACAGAAACATTTATGGGACAAATCGGCTGTTCCAAGATAAAAGCACCATCAAAAGACAAATCTGATATTCATATAATTATCCATGATTTGCGGACTAATATGACACCGTTGTTAGGGTTCAGCATAAAGTCGCAACTTGGCAGTCCGTCTACACTTCTTAACGCAGGGGAAGCCACCAATATTTGCTATCATATTATCAATAAATCAATGTCTGACAACGAATTGTCTGAAATTAACGGCATTGTAGACCATCTGCCGAGGATGGGAACGTTGATTGAACGTGGATACGGTTTAGAATATTCAAACATTGAACATAATACATTCAGAAACAATCTTTTGTTTCTTGATACTTGTATGCCGCAGTTTATAGCACAGTGCCTGATTTGCGACAATTTGCCAAATTCTACTTCATCAATAAAAAATGCCGTTGAAACGGTTGCCAATCAAAATCCGTTTCAATTTACAGGAAGTAATGTTGTGGCTTTTTACGAACACAAGATGAAAGTTCTTTTGCTTGATGCTGCACTCGGTATGACACCTGCAAAAGAATGGACGGGGCGTTATGATGCCAACGGCGGCTATCTTGTTGTAAAAAAGGACGGCGATATAGTTTGTTACCATTTTTATAACCGCAATGAAGTAGAAGATTATCTTTACAACAATACACGCTTTGAACGTGCAAGTCGGGATCGCTATCATTTCGGTTCATTGTACCGTGGTAATGACGGGGAAGTTTATATGAAATTGAATTTACAAATTAGGTTCAAAAAGTAATGGACAGATTAACACCGGAACAACGTCATAAAAATATGTCCAATGTACGCAACCGTGGTACAAAACCGGAATTAAAAGTCCGTAAATGGTTATGGCAACGTGGGTTTCGTTACAGATTGAATGATAAAAGTATTCAAGGCTGTCCCGATATTGTTCTTAGAAAATTTCATACCGTTATTTTTATAAACGGTTGCTTTTGGCACGGACACGAAAATTGCAAAAAAGCGCATTTGCCTGAAACGAACCAAGAGTTTTGGTCGAAGAAAATTCAGGGCAATATAGAACGCGACAAAATAAACCACGAAAGTCTTCAAAAAAGCGGATGGCAAGTTATTGTTATTTGGGAATGTCAATTAAAAAAACAGTGTTTTGAAAATACGATGTTAGAAGTTGAACAGAAGATAATCCCGTACTCACTGTAAAATGAAGACTTAAACTTTCCTACCATTTTTTACGTAAAATCTTTCTTTCATTTTTCGCAAAAAAATTTTATCTTTGCGGCGCAAAGTTATAGCAAGCGATCATGAAATTTAACGACATACACAAAGTGTTGCTCCTTGGTTCGGGAGCGTTGAAAATCGGAGAGGCGGGCGAATTCGACTATTCAGGCTCGCAGGCTCTCAAAGCCCTCAGAGAAGAGGGTATCGAAACCGTTTTGGTGAACCCCAATATCGCAACGGTTCAAACCTCGGAAAACGTCGCAGACAAAATCTATTTTCTGCCCGTTACCCCCGAATTTGTTGAAAAAGTCATCGAAAAAGAACGTCCTGACGGCATTCTCCTTGCTTTCGGTGGTCAAACCGCTCTCAACTGCGGCGTTGCGCTTCACAAACAAGGCATTTTGGAAAAGTATAACGTCAAAGTCGTCGGAACACCCGTCGAAGCAATTATCGACACCGAAGACCGCGACATCTTTAACCAAAAACTCGCCGAAATCAACGTCAATTTCACCAAATCCCACGCCACTGAAACCGTTGACGAAGCCCTCAAAGCCGCTAACGAACTCGGCTATCCCGTTATCCTCCGCGCGGCGTATGCTCTCGGCGGTCTCGGCTCAGGTTTTTGTAACAATGACGAAGAGTTAAAAACATTAGCCTCAAAAGCCTTCACGTATTCAAATCAGGTCTTGGTGGAAAAATCCCTCAAAGGCTGGAAAGAAATCGAATACGAAGTTGTCCGCGACCGTTACGACAACTGTATCACGGTCTGCAACATGGAAAATTTCGACCCGCTCGGAATCCATACCGGCGAAAGTATCGTTGTCGCCCCCTCTCAAACCCTCACCAATTCAGAATTTCACAAACTCAGAGAAATAGCAATAAAAATTATCCGTCACATCGGAATCGTCGGCGAATGTAACGTTCAGTACGCTCTCGACCCGAACTCCGAAGATTACCGCGTTATCGAAGTTAATGCACGTTTGTCGCGTTCTTCGGCTTTGGCTTCTAAGGCGACGGGTTATCCGCTTGCATTCGTTGCCGCAAAACTCGGTCTCGGTTACGGTCTCCACGAACTTAAAAACACCGTTACAAAAGTTACGACCGCTTGTTTTGAACCCGCTTTGGACTATTGCGTTGTGAAAATTCCGCGTTGGGACTTGAATAAATTTGTGGGTGTCAGCAAGGAAATCGGTTCGGCAATGAAGTCCGTCGGTGAAATTATGGCTATCGGCAGGACGTTTGAAGAAGCAATTCAGAAAGGTCTCCGCATGATTGGTCAAGGTATGCACGGTTTCATCGGAAACAAACATATCGAAAACATTAACAAAGAGTTAACCGAGCCGACAGATATGAGAATTTTTGCGATTGCAGACGCTTTTGCTGACGGTTTTTCTGTTGACAAAATTCACGACCTCACCAAAATTGACAAATGGTTTTTGTATAAACTCCGTCATATTTACGATTTGGGCGAGGAACTCAAAAAATATAACTCGATGGAAGAAATTCCTGACGACTTTATTTTGACGGTTAAGAAAGCCGGATTTTCGGATTTTCAAATTGCAAAACTCGTTTACAAACATCAAAAAACCGACATTACTTCGGACATGATGTTGGTAAGAAATTACCGTAAACAGCGCGGAATCACGCCTTTCATTAAGCAAATTGACACTTTGGCGGCTGAATATCCCGCTCAAACCAATTATCTTTACGTTACTTACAACGGCGTTGAACACGACATTGAATTTTTCAACGACCAAAAATCCGTTATTGTTTTGGGTTCGGGCGCATACCGTATCGGAAGTTCGGTTGAGTTTGACTGGTGCGGCGTAAATGCCATTAACACAATCCGTAAGCGCGGTTTGAGGTCTATTATGATTAACTACAATCCCGAAACCGTCTCTACCGATTATGACACTTGCGACAGACTTTATTTTGACGAGTTGTCGTTTGAAAGAGTTTTGGACATTTATGACCTTGAACTGCCGAAAGGAATAGTTGTTTCGACGGGTGGTCAGATTCCTAACAACTTGGCTATGAGGCTTTATGAGGTTAACGTCCCGGTTCTTGGCACGTCGCCTCTTAACATCGACAAAGCCGAGGACAGAAATAAATTTTCGGAACTTTGCGACAAGTTCGGCATTGACCAGCCACGTTGGAAAGAACTCACTCAAATAGAGGACATTATGACGTTTGCTGACGAAGTAGGTTTCCCTCTGCTCATTCGTCCGAGTTATGTGCTTTCGGGTGCAGCGATGAGTGTTGTCAGCAACAAAACCGAGTTGGAACACTTTTTAAAACTTGCGGCAACGGTATCAAAACAATATCCTGTTGTCGTAACGCAGTTTATTGAAAACGCGAAAGAGGTTGATTTTGACGCAGTTGCGCAGGACGGCGAGTTAATTCTTTATGCGATTTCAGAGCATCAGGAATTTGCGGGCGTTCATTCGGGCGATGCGACGATGTTGTTTCCGCCGCAAAAACTTTACGTTGAAACCGTCCGCCGTATCAAGCAGATTGCTAAGAAGTTAGCAAAAGCGTTGGAGATTTCGGGACCGTTCAATATGCAGTTTTTGGCAAAGGACAACGACATCAAAGTTATCGAATTGAATTTAAGGGCTTCACGCTCGTTCCCGTTTGTGTCGAAAGTCTTGAAAATCAACTTTATAGAATATGCGACGGACATTATGCTCGGCATAAAAGTTACTCCGCCGTCAAAAACGCTTTTCGATTTGGAATATGTCGGCATAAAAGCACCTCAGTTTTCGTTCTCACGTTTAGCGAAGGCAGACCCTGTTTTAGGCGTTGAAATGGCTTCAACGGGTGAGGTCGGCTGTTTGGGCGAGAATTATTACGAAGCGATTTTGAAAGCGATGGTTTCGGTCGGCAATAAGATTCCTAAAAAGAACATTTTGGTTTCGTCAGGACCGTTGAAAGACAAACTCACATTGTTAGAGCCGGTTAAATTATTGGTAGAGAAGGGTTACAACATTTATTGTACGCGCGGTACGTCGAACTTTTTCCGCGAAAACGGTGTTGAAACCATCACTCTTAATTGGCCTGACGACGACCGCAAACCGAACATTGCGGATTACATCAAGGAGCATAAAATAGATTTGGTCATCAACATACCGAAAAACCTTTCAAAGACTGAGTTGGACAAAGATTATGTGATTCGTCGTATGGCAATAGACTTCAACATTCCGCTTTTGACGAACTCACGGCTTGCGGCGGCGTTCTGTACGGCGTTTGCAAGACATTCGGTAAAAGAGTTGAAGATAAAACCGTGGAATGAGTATTAGAGAAAAAGCCGCAGGAAACTGCGGTTTTTTTTTGATATTATCAGAATTAGCATTTTTTAACAAAAATATTAATTGGTAAATTTACCAATTGAAAATAAAAATTCTATCAAGGAGAGCGTGTTAGAATTGGACGACGCATTCGCGAACTACGCGAGGCAAAAAGGATGGAAGCAAGAGACCTTGCTCTTTTGGCAGGTATTGATGCTGCTAATCTCTCTCGAATTGAGCAAGGAAAATATTCTACGGGCGTAGATATTCTTTCGCGTATTGCAGTTATTCTTGACGCTCATCTTGATTTGATTCCAAACACATCAAATAAATAAAAATATGGTACATACAGTTTCGATTGATGTATTCGACCGCGAAGTTCGGTGCGAATATAAGGGAGAGGTATATTCTGTCCGCAACAATGGAGCAATTATGCGCCATAAAAAAGATGGTCAAAAAAAGCGTCCAAAAGATGAGGTGTGGACTTTCGGTAACAAAGATTCAAGTAAAGGTTATATGATGTTCGTTAGCGAAGCTGTTCATCGAATTGTAGCATTTGCTTTCCTTGGAGACCCACCGAATAAAGATTATGTTGTAGATCACAAAGACACAAATCGTTGTAATAATCGCCCAGAAAATCTACGATGGGTTACAAAATTAGAAAATGCTCTCAACAACGAAGCAACCCTTAGGAAAATTATTATTTGTACTCTGTCCTGAAACGACTTCCTCTTTGAAAGAATACTACGATAATCTATCAAAAGGGAAAGTATTTAGCAAAAATTGTTATGGTGAATCCACAATTGTCGATTATGCTATGTTCAAAGATGACAAAGCAATTGGAGTTGTTACACAATCTAACAATGTAAAACGAACCGCATGCTGCAAAATTTACATTTGTGGGGATAAATTTGCCCATGAAAATCATGGATCGTATTTCGACGAAAGAGGCGGAGAACGTTTTTTGATTATGGCACAAGGATTAGAGTGGACAGGAGGAGATATATTTGATGATTTCTGCTAATTGCGATTTAGAAACAGATTGTTTCAGTTTTTGTATTTAAAGTGGTCAAATTCGACCACTTTTGTAAGTTTGTGTTTACAAATTGCTCATTATCGCCCCAATCAGCTATTCTCCCCCAAACAAAAAATCCATTTTCTGAATCATTAACTTATTCATTCTCAATTATATAGCCAAAAACAAAAAGTACATTTATGGTGATTTTATGGTGATTTTTGCCGAGATTTGAAGCAAAATACGGTGATTGTGTGGTGATTTGATATTGATTTGATTATTAGCATTTTAGAACGTCGTCGGGACGGTTTCCGGCGGCGTTTTTTTATGCCTGAAAAATTGCCCCGTGAAAACAGTTAGGGCGGAGTTAGGGCGAAGTTAGGGCGATTTTTTTGGAGTACAGACACACAAAAAAGCCCCTAAACGACATAAAAAACGCTGCAAAACTCAAAAATCGGCATAGTTGATACACCCCGCTTTTAATTTTTCCCCTCTGTTTGAAAATAGTGTAAAGTATTGATATGTAAATATTTAAGCAGTTTTAACGCTAAAAAACGCAAAAACGGCT
>JAFPZK010000049.1 GCA_017417315.1 Bacteroidales bacterium | reverse complement strand
CGGTTTTGCCGATATGTACCTCGAACCGCTCGGCTACAAACGCCACGCCTATATGATTGAACTCAAATATTGCAAGAAAAACGCCCCCGATTCAGAGGTTGAAACCAAGAAAGCCGACGCCAAAGTCCAACTTCAAAAATATCTCACCGACCACAGAATCGTGGAAAAATGCAACGACCGAAAATGGATTCTCCATACCGCCGTGGTGGTGTTCAGAGGGTGGAAATTGGAGGTGTTGGAGTAAAATCTCAACAAAAATAATCCCCCGACACCAAAACCAATGTCGAGGGATTGTTGAAAAAAATCTTGATAGATAGCCTACAAACTTGCCATCAATATCTCCTTGATGTCCTTCTCTGTGAGCGGGGCGTAGGCATTTTCGAGACCTTCGTTAACAGCGATGTGGTGAGCCATTTCGTCGACGCGGCTTTCGTTGATTCCTACTTCGCGGAGGTGCATCGGGATGCCGATACTCTTGAAAAAGTCGTAGGTGGCGTCGATGGCTCTTTCGGCAATCACCTGATTGGGCAACGTAGGCGAGATTCCCATAACATTGATTCCGTACTTGACAAAACGCGGGAGGGTGCGCTCGTTGAGGATGTGCTTCATCCAACGCGGCGTGATTATCGCCAAGCCTTCGCCGTGGGTGATGTCGTAATACGCACTCAGGGCGTGTTCGATGCCGTGGCATGGCCAACCCGACATTGAGTTGCCGAGCGAAAGGATTCCGTTGCAACCGTAAGTGCAGGCAAGCATCATTTCGGCGCGGGCGGTGTAGTCGTTGGGGTTGTCGAGACAGAGGCGGCCGTTCTGCATCAGACTGCGCAACATCGACTCGCAGAAACCGTCGTTCAAGAGAGTTGTGTCCTCCACAAAATACTGTTCGATAGAGTGGTTCATAGCGTCGGCAATGCCCGCAGCGGTCTGTTTTTTCGACACGGTGAAAGTGTATTCGGGGTCGAGGAACGATACGGCAGGGAACAACACAGGATCCATATAGCCGATTTTGTCGTTGGTTTCAGTGCGGGAGATAACGCCGCCGCAGTCGTATTCGCTGCCCGTTGCCGCCAAGGTGATGATGTCAACGATGGGCAACGCCTTCTGAGCCTTCACCTTGTACGAAATCAAGTCCCACGCCTCGCCGTCGTAACAAGCACCCGCCGCAATAGCCTTGGAACAGTCGAGGACGCTTCCGCCGCCGACAGCAAGGATTACGTCGATATTGTTTTCCTTGCACAACTTCACGCCGTCCAAAACGCTCGGATTGTATTTGGGATTAGGCTGAATACCTGAGAGTTCGATGATTTCGCTGTCCTTCAAAAGTTCCTTAACCTTCTGATAGAGACCGATTTTCTTGATGCTGCCTCCGCCGTAAGTGAGGAGGATTTTTTTGCCGAACTGCGCCATTACTTCGGGCAGTTTTTCAACCACGCCTTTGCCAAAGATAAGACGGGTCGGGGTATGATAATCAAAATTTTGCATAATTGTATTTTTTTATTCGTAATTTTAGTCAAGCATTTGCATCTTGTACTCCCTTGAACCCAATTTCCTTTTGGTGCTTTTCGGTGGTGTTGCGGCTGCCGGCGTAGGCTGTGTTGCACTCCACAATGGTGCCGCTGACCTTCTTGACCAATGCGCCGATGAGTTCGGGGCGGAGTTGGTTGCTCTTTTCGGATTCGCCGGTGGAGATTTTCACGGCGACCTTGCCCGTGGGTTTTGCGCCAAGTTGGTCGTAGATTTTCACGAGCGATTCAGCCGAAATTTCGGAGGGGGATTTTTCAATCGGCAACATTATCCCAACCTTCCGTTGTCGTTCCAATCGCCGAAAAGGTTGCCATTCTTGGTTTCGTCGATAAGGTGTTGGAGCGTTTTTTCAAACTTTCAGACATAGTTAGTTTGTATCTATCTGAATACTATTGAGTTCCTGTTGATAGATAATGCCACGTTCCTTGGAGAAGAAGTCGATGGCAAGAGCCGTCAACGCCACCAAAATCAGCACCAATGCCGATGCCCTGAGCCACGGCGCAGCGCAGAACGCAAACACGCAGACACCAATCACCATCATCACCGAGGCGACGATGATTGTCTGAGGATAAATCTTCATAAAATCATCTACGCGAGCCTTTTCGCTTTCGAGGAATTTTTGCGGCGACTCTTTGTACTGCTGCTCATATTGTGTAATGCGGTTTTTGTTGTTGACGGCAAGACCCGCGCCCATTCCAATCAACAGCACCGCTGCCACAATCAGCGGAATTATCATTGCCTTGGCCGATTCAGAATCGCCGAATTTCCAAGCAACGATGCTTAAAACGAGAAACACAATTCCTGCCGCCACGATAGCCCAATCCTCGTTGATTTCACCGACAAGCCATTTGTTGGTATAATCTATCAGTTCCATTTTGGTTGAAGTTTAATAGTTTACGCTGCAAAGATAATTGATTTTTTGGAATTTTTTTGCAGATTTCAATTATTTATTATCTTTGTCGCTATAAAAAATTACGCTTATGGAATACGTTTTTTCAATATTAATGTTTGCGATGGGTATAGGAATATTACTTGTTGCGGCAGTCGTTTATGTTACCAAAAAAATGGATAATTTCATTATGAAGGCTTACGCCGCTGAAATGAAAGACCCGAAAAAATACGCCCAAGCCTTTGGTAAACTCTTGGCTTTGATTGGTGTGGCGTTTATTTTGAGCGCGGCAGTCGGTCTTACTCAAATGTATTGGCTTGCCGTTATAGTCTTTATTGCAGGCTTAATTTATTTCGGCAAAAAAGGCGGAAAATATATTAAAGAAGCAAACGAATAGTTTTTTTTTAACTATTCGTTTGACTGATTTTTCGGCATATCGGCGATGATGTTCAGACCGCCGTAAACTTTGTCCCCTAATTTGACACGTACTTTGGTGTCAAGCGGGAAAAATATGTCTACCCTTGAACCGAATTTTATGAAGCCGAACTCCTGACCTTGCTTCGTTGAATCGCCCTCTTTGACGTGCGCCACAATTCTGCGGGCAACAAATCCTGCGATTTGACGGAACATAATTTCTACGCCGTTTTTATCCATGACGGTGATTGAAGTGTGTTCGTTTTCGCTTGAAGATTTCGGGTGAGCCGCCAAAAGGTATTTACCTTCGTGATATTTAAAATACGTAACTTTTCCCGTTACGGGCCAGCGGTTAGAATGAACGTTCCAAACCGACATAAAAATCGAGACTTGAAGTCTTTTGTCTTTGAAATATTCGTCTTCCTGAACCTCTTCTATTGCAACAATTTCGCCGTCAGCAGGGGAGAGAAAAACATATTCGTTTTCAACGATTTTTCTGTTCGGGTTTCTAAAAAACTGCAAAACCAAAACTAAAAGAAAAACACTTCCTGCTTGCAGAATATATCCGGGCCATTTATAATTCCCGAAAAAGTGATAGTATAAGACATTTATTATAACTAATGCCACGACTACCACTAAAATCGTCATATAACCTTCTTTATTAATCATTTTATGTTTTTTTTTATGTTATCGAAACTATGTACAACCAAACCGGCGGTACGGCAAGAAAAGTGCTGTCGAACCTGTCCAAAATTCCGCCGTGTCCGGGGAGTATTTTTCCTGAATCTTTTACGCCCGTATTTCGTTTAATCATTGATTCCACGAGGTCGCCGAGGGTTGAGAAAATAACCGTTAACAAACTTATTATCAACCATTGCGACTGAGAAAAAACGCCTACCCAATGATAAATCGGTATTGAGGTCAAAAGCGTAAAAGCCACTCCACCCAAAAGACCTTCGATGGTTTTTTTAGGCGAAATTTTTTCTATCAACTTGTGTTTTCCAAGCAGCGAACCCACGCAAAAAGCACCCGTGTCAGAAATCCATACGAACGCGAAAAAACTCAAAATTATTTTCGGTGAAAAATCGTGCGTTTCCGGCAAAAACAGCATATTGCTCAAAAGTCCGAACGGCAAAGCGATATACATCGGGGCAAACAACGTCTGCGCCCAATCTGAGGTCGGGGTCGGTTTTTGACGGAAAAGTTCTATAATCGGTATTGACAACATCAACACCGGCAGAACGAAAAGTGTTTTTGTCGGCAATATTCCGCATGCTAACGAAAATAATAATGCAAACGTGAAAATGCCTATAATTATTCCCGTTACTTTTTGCGGCGTAAAGCCCAACATACCGCTCATTTTATAAAACTCGTTTATACCCATAACGGTAAAAAATCCGAACAGAGCGGCAAAAATCCACGGACTTATTGTTACGGAGAGAATTATCATGACTAAAAAAACCGCGCCTGTGATAATTCTCGGCATTAATTTACTCATTTTCCGTTGCTGAAATGTTTTTAAGAATTTCGGCAGCCTCGTCGAGTTTAAACTCTTCTACGTAAAGGTCTATGTCAACCATAAGACTCAAATCCGTTCTTGCTACCGTAACCGCCTGAATACCCGAATTTTCCAACAATGCCGCAGCATAATCGGCCTCTACCGTGTCGGTATAAGTTTCGAGTAGTTTCCAAGAGGCTAACGATTTTACGATTTCGATTGCTTTTTCTTGGTTATCGTTTTCTACGAACAGAACGTATTTCCCGCTTTTTTTCTCGATAATGCATCTTACGCCTTGTTTGCCGAGATGCGTTTCGTTGAACTCGGCGGTAGAAAGTTGTTCGAGTTCCTGAATTTTTGTCCAACCTTCAAGGTTTTGAACCCTCTGACGAGCAGCCTCAGCATCTTCGTTCTTAACGTAGATGTTGATTTCCTGTTTCATGAAATTAACGTCGCGTTTTTTGATAACGATGCACGGAATTTGAACTTCATTTAGGAGTTCCACGCGGAATCTCGCCTGACGTGTTCTGAAACAAGTTTTTATCAACTGCCAGCCTTCTAATTTTTCACCGGTTAAATAGGGGAGGGCAGCCTGAGTGTCTTCGTTGTTGACGTAAAGTTCGTAGTTGTCAAGCACGTAACGCGGATTTTTTGAAGTTTTGATAACCGAGTTTATGCCTGCGTCTTCCAAAACGTCTTTTAGTCTTTCAATCGGACCTCTCATAATAAAGGAGTCGATTTTAGTAAGACCTTTGTACTCGTCAACGATTGCGTTAGCCTTTTTTTCATCTTCTTGTTGAACATATAGTTCGTATTCGCCGATGAGGAACAAACTGTCTTTGGCGTTGATAACCACAGACTTAACATCGTTTTGTTCCAAAAGTCCCTTTGTAAGTTCCGCTTGATACTGAGTGTCAAACGAATATATTTTTACCCAATCCATATTCTAAAATATTTTAAGTTAACAATTATCTTTATTTTCAGCGAGTTGTGCTTCGTCTTGTTTTTCTTCTGCTTCTTTTTGTTGCTTGTTTTCTACCGGCTGAGCCTCTTTGTTTTCTTCTGCCGGTTGCAGGGTTTTGTGCGGAGGCGGTGTCTGAATTTTTGTCGCGTACAAAGCCTCTTCAAGTTCTTTTGAAGCGAATTTTCTTTTGCCGAAAATTCTTTCCACGTCTTCGGTAAAAATAACTTCTCTTTCCAAAAGAAGTTCCGCTAATTCAACGACTTTTTCCTTGTTTTCTTCCAAGATTTTTTTGGCTCTGTCGTAACAATAATCTATTAACGCTTTTGCTTCTGAGTCGATTGTTTCGGCGGTTTTTTCGCTGTACGGTTTTTGGAAAGTGTAGTCGTCGGTCGAACTGTAAAAACTTACGTTTCCGACTTTTTCGCTCATACCGTAAAACGACACCATTGAATAAGCGTATTTTGTAACTCTTTCGAGGTCGTTTAATGCGCCGGTCGAAATTTTGCCGAAATTGATTTCTTCGCTTGCCCTTCCGCCCACGAGAGAACACATTTCGTCAAGCATTTGTTCCTTAGTTGTAATTTGACGTTCTTCGGGCAAATACCATGCCGCTCCGAGAGCCTTTCCGCGCGGCACAATCGTTACTTTTATAAGCGGGTGAGCGTTTTCCAACAGCCATGAAACGGTTGCGTGTCCTGCCTCGTGATAAGCGATTGTCTTTTTTTCGGAAGATGTTATCAAAGAACTTTTCTTTTCCAAACCGCCGATAATTCTGTCAATTGCGTCCAAGAAATCCTGTTTGTCAACGATTTCTTTGTTATGACGGGCGGCGATGAGGGCGGCTTCGTTGCAGACGTTAGCGATGTCAGCACCCGAAAAGCCCGGAGTTTGTTTTGCCAAAAAGTTCAAATCCATATTCGGGTCAACTTTTATCGGCTTTAAATGAACGTTGAAAATTTCGCTTCTTTCGTTCAAGTCCGGCAAGTCGATGATAATCTGACGGTCAAACCTTCCTGCACGCATTAATGCGGGGTCAAGGATTTCGGCTCTGTTAGTTGCGGCAATCATGATGATTCCCGTGTTGGTTTCAAAACCGTCCATCTCCGTAAGAAGTTGATTAAGAGTGTTTTCTCTTTCGTCGTTTGAGGAGAAGTTAGCGTTTTTGCCTCTTGCGCGGCCTATTGCGTCAATTTCGTCGATAAAGACGATACACGGTGCTTTTTGTTTAGCCTGATTAAACAAGTCGCGGACTCTTGATGCGCCAACGCCGACGAACATTTCCACGAAGTCAGAGCCTGACATTGAGAAAAACGGCACGTCAGCCTCGCCTGCAACTGCCTTTGCGAGAAGGGTTTTTCCCGTACCCGGAGGGCCGACAAGAAGTGCGCCCTTAGGAATTTTTCCGCCGAGTTTGGTGTATTTGTCGGGATTTTTTAAGAAATCGACAATTTCGGTTACCTCTTGTTTTGCCTCTTTTAAGCCGGCAACGTAACTGAAATTGATTTTCATTTTGTTAGCGTCTTTGTCAAAAACCTTCGCCTTAGACTTTCCGACGTTGAAAATACCGCCTGCGCCGCCCATGCGTTTGAACATAAAAGCCCATACGCCAACAAGCAACAACAGCGGCAAAACCCAACCTAAAACCTCGGTAAAATAATCAATTCTTGTTTCGCTGTCAAAGAGCAGTCTTTTGTCTTCGGGGACATCTTTTTGTGCTTCCATCAGCCTTGCCTGAAAACTCTCCGGCGAGGAGATTGCGTGCATAAAATGCGGACCTTTTGCCGGTATTTTATTGGTTCTCAGATAACTGTATTTATCAGAGGCGTACCTGTCTTCTTTAAGTGTAATAAGAGCCTTTTCTTTGTTGACTACGACTATTCTTAAAACGTCTTTGTTAGCAATCATTGTTTTAAGGTCGTCCCAATAAATAGTCTGGGGACTGCCCTTAAAATCAGCAAATTGCATTAATCCTATCAGCAGAATTACCGCACCGATAACCCAGTATATTACATTGTTTCTGTTAGGGTTATTGTTTGGTCTCGGTCTGAAAATATTTTCGTTCATTATATTCTTTCGGGTATAATTTTTTTCTTAGCAAAATTATTGTTCGTCGGGATAATCGGTACGTTTTGCGTCCGCCCAAAGTTTTTCGAGTTTGTAGAAACCGCGTTTTTCTTCGAGGAAAATATGTACCACGACGTCGATATAATCGAGGAGTACCCATTCTGCGTTTTCTCTGCCTTCGCGGTGATACGACCATTGTTTGATATGTTCAAACACGTAATCTTCCACGCCGTCGGCTATTGCGAGTACTTGTCTTGGGTTGTCGGCCTGAGCGATGATAAAAGAATCACAAACCGAAGAATCAAGGTTTCTTAAATCGAGTTTAACGATATTTTCACCTTTTTTTTCTTTAATTCCTGCCACTATGAGTTCAGCGAGTTGGTCGCTGTTGATTGTATAATCATTCATAAAAATTACTCTAATTATCTTATAATTAATGTGTTAATAAAAAAATGTCCGTTTTAATCCGCTTTTTTAGGATTAAAATCGTTTGCAAAGATAGTTTTTTTGTTTCATTCATACAAAAATAATAAGAAAATTTTTAAAATTGGAGAATTTATTTCCTTAACAAAACAAATCTTCCAATCTTATTTCTTTTTGTACGCACCCTGAATGTTCGTTTTTTTCAATGCCTTTGACGGTTATCATTGTGAGAATAACGGTTTTGTCTCCGCCGACGGTTTCTATAAAAGTTGATATTTTGCGCTCAATGTCTTCTTCGTCGCGGGCGGTCATGGCGTAAGGCTTGTTGTAAAACTTCATTTCACAAATGTTGACGGTTTTGTCAGCGCGGTCAATATTTACCGTTGTCAGGCAGTTTTGTTAGGTTGATGATTTCTTTGCGAGTAAGACCTTTACCTTTTGAGGCTAAGGCGGTTACAATTTTGATATGGTTAGCGGCGTTTTTATAAAGCGAATTGTAAAGCGTTTGAAATTCGTCGTGAAGTTCGCCGTCTTGAGAAAAAATCAGACGGTCGATATTTTGTGCTACGCTTTCGCCTTTGTCCATTTTAGAAAGGTAAAATGGCACTCCGCCCAAAACCATATAACATTCGGCTATCTGTTTTATTGACAATCTGAAATTGCGTGCGTCAAAATACGTTTGACATTCTTTCAAAGAGAACGGTTTTAGCAGAATTTTGTGCGTAACGCGGTTGTGAAGTCCGCCTCTGTTTTTTATAAGGTTGTTGATAATCCATGAAGTTGCGCTGCCGCAGACGATGAGTTTTATGTCATCGCGCCAAGAAGCCCACGAGTTCCAAAAATGTTCCAGACCGCTGATAAAATTAGAACGCGGCGTGTCGAACCATGGCATTTCGTCAATGAAAATGATTTTTTTGCTTTCGGGTAACTTGTCTAAGAACTTTTCCAATGCGATGAATGCGTCAAGCCAAGTTTTTGCGACGGGAATTTCAGGATTTTTTTCGCGGATTGTCTGCATAAAATTTGCCAACTGTGTTCGCATCGAAACGTTGTTCATACCCGTAGAATAAAAGGCGTAATTATCACCGATAACCTTTTGAATCAGAAAGGTTTTGCCGACACGTCTGCGTCCGTAGACTGTGATAAATTCCGACTGAGGCGACTCGATGTATTCCCTTAATTGCTGTTGTTCTTTTTCTCTGCCGATGAATAGTTTGTTCATAATTTTTAACCCGACTTTGCCATCATTAAGATATTTTTCATTGTATAACAGCAAATTAGTAATTTGCGTTTTCATGTTTGTGTACTACAAACTTTTTCGATTCTGATTTTACTGAATGGCTTAGTTTTATAATTTAACATGTTG
>JAFPZK010000048.1 GCA_017417315.1 Bacteroidales bacterium | reverse complement strand
CTTAACCGAAAGGTGAAAACTGACACGGGAACATAGCACGGCAGAAAAGCGATAAGTTGCCTAAAGATTATAAGGTACGACTGAATCGCGATAGCAATCGGATATGAGGTTTAACTTGGGTTTAGTGAACGCAAGACTTGAGTGTCCATTCCAAAGGGATATAGGAAAATAATCTGATACTTATACCGAATTTATTCAACGTTACATTGCAGAGACGTTGAAGTGGCTAGAAAAAAATTCGGCACAAGCGAGAGAACTCGTATTAAAAGGTCGAAAGCGAAACCGACAATCCGAACATAAGCAGTAATGATACTAACTGGGGATTACCTAAGTGAACGAAATTCATAAGGTAACGGAGCGTCCATAGTAGTCCGAGAAAGTGAATGACTTTTACATGGCGAAGGGACGCAGTTTACACGATTCAAAAGGAAGGATGAAAGGGAGGAGAAACCTCAATGAATCCGACATCTGAAATTTTGAAACGAATGATAAAAAATTCAAGTGACCACCCAAACGGTGTCTACACACGTCTCTACAGATATTTGTTAAGGCAAGATATTTACATTGAAGCGTATAAAAATCTTTATCGAAATAACGGCGCGGCAACAAATGGAATAAATGCTGACACCGTTTAGCGTGGAATACATTCACGAAATAATTGAGAGTTTAAAAAATCAAACGTACAAGCCTAATCCTGTTAAAAGAATCAACATTCCAAAGAAAAACGGGAAGAAACGCCCTTTAGGACTTCCGACGTTCAAAGATAAACTTGTTCAAGACGCAATCAGGCAAATTCTTGAAGCAATATACGAGCCAAATTTCAGCAATTTTTCTCATGGTTTTAGAGGGAAAAGAAGTTGCCCTACGGCACTGAAACAAATGAGCAGGTATTTCAATGGGATAAAATGGTTCATAGAGGGCGACCTCAAGGAATTTTTCGACAGCATAGACCATTCTATAGTTCTCAAACTATTATCTGAAAAAATAAAAGACAGCAAACTGATAGGATTAATCGCAAAATTCCTTAAAGCGGGTTACATCAAAAGCTGGAGATACCACAAAACATACAGTGGGACGCCGCAAGGTGGTATCTTATCTCCAATCCTTGCAAATATTTACCCAAACGAGTTGGATAAGAAAATAGAAGAGATAAAATAAAAGTTTGACAAACCCGCAAAACGTTTGAACGGCACTTTCGTATACGGAAAAAAGCTCCGCGAAATTTTGTTTCAGAAAAAATTGTACGTAACACTTACAGACCCAAAAGAGAAAAAAAACGTATTGAAGAAGATTAGACAACTAAAAGTTCAGCTACGCAAACTTCCTCGCAAGGATACGACAGACAAAAAGATTGCATATGTCAGGTACACTGATGACTTTATCATTGGTGTATGCGGCAGTCGTTCGGATTGCGAGAAACTAAACGAGCTTATAAAAACCTATCTTCGAGATAAGCTAAAGCTTGAGTTGAGCGACGAAAAAACCAAAATTACTCATTCAGCACAAAAAGCCAGATTTCTCGGCTATGATATAAGTGTCCGAAGAAACAACGTATGCAAAAGGCAAAAAAATGGCATTGTAAGACGAACTCTCAATAATACCGTTGAACTCGCGATTCCATTCGAGAACATAGAAAAATTTCTCTACGAAAACAAAATTGTAGAACAGAAACTTGATTCAAGCATGTTCCCTTG
>JAFPZK010000047.1 GCA_017417315.1 Bacteroidales bacterium | reverse complement strand
TGACACGATAATTGTTCAGATTCCATATTTGAAACGTAACGCGAAAACCAAAGTTGAACAGTTGTTGGAAATTTTCTGTCAAGATTATGTATCTTCCGAATCAGACCAACTGCTTGAATTTGACGATTTTGAGCATCGTTCGGAGGAGTTTAAAGAATTGGCACGACCCTTACAATATGCAGTTTCCGACCCAAAGGTTAGAAAGGTAATGACCATTGAAGACGAGATGTCAATCCATTTTCAAAATGTAAAATACGTAACTGACGAAAACGAGGCATTACATATTTTAGTAGAACAAAGTCAACAAAAATTACAGGAAAGCCGTCAACAATTACAAGAAAAAGACAGTCAATTGCAAGAGCAGCAAAGTCAATTGCAGGAAAAAGATAGTCAATTGATTTCATCGATTCAAATGTTTTCTGAATTTGGCGCATCGTCGGAGCAAATTGCCGAAAAACTTAAAATTTCGGTTGAAATGGTTAAAAAGGCGTTGAAATTATAAGTTCCCAACGAATGTCAGTATATAGTTTTATGCCATTTTAAAAAAAAATTTTGCAATTTTCTTACTTTGAATTAATTTTGCAAAAAATTAATTTTTTAAAAAACGATGAATAAGAAATTTGCAGAATACAAACAGTTCAATCTGCCCGAAATCAATGCCGAGGTCTTAAAAACTTGGCAAACAGAGCATACTTTTGAACAAAGTTTGAAAACCCGTGAGGGTGCACCGTCATTCATTTTCTACGAGGGACCGCCCTCTGCTAACGGCAAACCCGGAATCCACCACGTTTTGGCGCGTACTATCAAAGATTCAGTTTTAAGATATTTTTCCGCAAAAGGTTACCGCGTTGACCGTAAAGCCGGCTGGGACACTCACGGCTTACCCGTTGAACTCGGCGTTGAAAAAGCCCTCGGAATCACAAAAGAGGACATCGGCAAAAAAATCTCCGTCGAAGAATACAACAAAACCTGCCGCAAAGCCGTTATGCAGTTCACCGAAGAATGGGAGGACATCACCGAAAAAATCGGTTACTGGGTCGATATGCAACACCCTTACATCACTTACACAAGCGATTACATCGAAACCCTTTGGTGGCTGTTAAAACAACTTTACAACAAAGGACTTTTATATAAAGGCTATACCGTTCAGCCGTATTCGCCCGCAGCAGGCACGGGTCTGAGTTCGCACGAACTTAACATGCCCGGCTGTTACCGCGATACAAAAGACACAACCGCAACGGTACTTTTCAAGGCTATTAACAACACTGACGAAGCCAAAAAGATTTTCGATTCAGATGACGAAGATGTCCGTTTTATGGCTTGGACAACAACGCCTTGGACACTTTTCTCTAATACCGCTTTGGCTGTCGGACCGAAAATCGTTTACGTTAAGGTTAAGACAATCAATCAGTTCACGGACAAAAAAGTGTCAATCATCTTGGCGAAAGATTTGCTCCACAGTTATTTCCCCGAAAAAAACAAAGACCTTAAATTCGAGGACTACAAAGAAGGTAAAGACGTTCCTTACGAAGTAGTTAAAGAGTTCATCGGCAGCGAGTTATGCGGAATACGTTACGAACAACTTTTGCCTTACGTTCAGCCGACTGACGGCGATGCCTTCAGAGTTATTCCGGGCGATTACGTTACGACTTCTGACGGTGCGGGTATCGTTCACATTGCGCCGAGTTTCGGTGCTGACGACTTCCGTGTTGCAAAACAAGCCGGAATCGGTTCGCTCACTTTGGTTGACAAACAAGGTAAACTCGTTGACGGCTTAGGTGAATTTTCAGGCAAAGTCGTTAAAAAAGCATACGACGAAACCGGCAACACAGACGTTGATGTTGACATTGTTGTCAAACTCAAATACGAAGGCAAATTATTCAAATCCGAAAAGGTAACTCACTCATATCCGCATTGTTGGAGAACTAACAAGCCGATTCTTTATTATCCGCTTGACTCTTGGTTTATCCGCACGACGGCGGTTAAAGACAGGTTGATTGAACTCAACAAAACCATTAATTGGCAACCGCCTTCAACGGGTTCGGGACGTTTCGGTCAGTGGCTTGAAAACCTGATTGACTGGAACTTATCGCGTTCACGTTATTGGGGAACGCCGCTTCCGATTTGGAGAACGGAAGACGGAAAAGAAGAAGTTTGTATCGGCTCGTTTGAAGAGTTGATTAACGGAATCAACGAGTCAATCAAAAAAGGCTTTATGACGGAAAATCCGTATAAAGATTTCGTTGTTGGCGATTATTCTAAGGAAAATTATGACAAAATTGACCCGCACAAACCGTATATCGACCAAGTGATTTTGGTTTCGCCGTCGGGCAAACCGATGAAACGCGAAAGCGATTTGATTGACGTTTGGTTTGATTCAGGCGCAATGCCGTATGCTCAGTTGCATTATCCCTTCGAGAATAAGGAAAAGTTCGAAAAAGTTTATCCGGCGGATTTCATTGCCGAGGGTGTTGACCAGACACGCGGCTGGTTCTTTACGTTGCACGCTATTTCGACTATGGTTTTTGACAAGATTTGCTTCAAGAATGTCGTTTCTAACGGTTTGGTTCTTGACAAGAAAGGCGAAAAAATGTCAAAATCACGCGGCAACAGTGTTGAACCGTTCTCAACGATTGAAAAATTCGGTGCTGACCCCGTGCGTTGGTATATGTTGACGAATGCTTCTCCGTGGGAAAACCTCAAATTCGATATTGACGGCGTAGACGAGATTAAACGTAAATTCTTCGGCACACTTTATAATACGTATTCATTCTTCGCGCTTTACGCAAATGTTGACGGCTTTAAATATGCTGAAAAAGACATCGACATCGAAAAACGCCCGGAGATTGACCGTTGGATTTTGTCTTTGTTAAATTCGTTAATAAAAGACGTTGATAACTGTTTCCAAGCGTTTGATATGACGAAGGCGGGTCGAATGATTCAGGATTTTGTTACTGAAAATCTTTCTAACTGGTACGTCCGTTTGAACAGAAAACGTTTCTGGGGCGGCGAATACAACGACGATAAAATTTCTGCATACCAGACGTTGTACACTTGTTTGGAAAAAGTTTCACAACTCATGGCTCCGATTGCGCCGTTCTATGCTGACAGAATTTTCAGAGATTTAAATGAAGTATCGGGACGTTTTGAAGGCTCTGTTCACATCGTTAACTATCCGGTTTACAACGATAAAGCGATAGATAAGGAGTTGGAAGAGAGAATGGACGTGGCACAAAAAGTTTCTTCAATGGTCTTGGCACTCCGCCGTAAGGCGAATATAAAAGTTCGTCAGCCGTTGCAGAAGATTATGATTCCGATTTTGAATGATAAAGCGGAGGTTCAATTAAATGCCGTTAAAAATCTGATTCTCACCGAAGTAAATGTTAAAGAATTAGAATACTTGCATCAGACGGCAGGCATTTTGACCAAGAAGGTTAAAGCGGACTTCAAACAGTTAGGCAAGAAACTCGGGAAAAATATGAAAGCCGTTGCTGACAGACTTGCAAATCTCAGTCAGGAAGAAATAGCAAGTTTTGAAGACAAAGGTAGTATTGATATTGACATAAATAATACAACTGTAAACATTTTGACAAGCGAAACGGAAATTACTTCTGAGGATATTCCGGGACGTTTGGTAGCGAGCGAAGGCAGACTTACGGTTGCGCTTGACATCAACATAACCCCCGAACTCAAAAATGAGGGTTATGCAAGGGAGTTGATAAACCGTATTCAGAATATCCGCAAGGATTCGGGCTTTGACGTTACGGACAAAATCAAAGTTGAAATCGTGGAAACGCCTGAAATACAGGGTGCGCTGAAAGATTTCAAAGATTACATTTGTACACAAACTTTGACAAAAGATTTAGTATTATTAACAAGCCTCGACGGGGAGAATGTTCAAAAATTAGACCTTGACGAGACTGTTAAAACTAAGGTCAAAATTACGAAGTTATAATTTTTAGTACGATTTTTGCTGATAGTTTTTAAAGGCTTGACGGTGTAGTTTCAAGTCGTCAAGCCTTTATTTAAATGATAACCATAAAAATCTGATTATTAACGTTAAACACATAAGGACTAATTTTTTAATTTAATAAAGATATGGTAAAAGAGTGTGAAACTAAAAAAAGATATTCCGATGAGGAATTGGAAGAATTTAAGGGATTGATTTTAGAAAAACTTGAAAAGGCAAAAAGCACATACGACGAATACAGCCGTCAACTCAAAGATACGGACGGCAACGCCGTGATTTCCAACACTTCCGACCCTGAGGACGGTCAGCAGAATCAGGCTACGGAGAGTGCTTCTTTGATGGCCGCCCGCACCGAGAAATATATTAAGAATCTCGAAAACGCCTTAATCCGTATCGAAAACAAGACTTACGGCATTGACCGTATAACGGGCGAACTCATACCGAAAGAGCGTTTGAAAGCCGTTCCGCACGCAACGCTTACCGTTGACAGCAAAAAGAATGAGAAAAAGTAATTTTTTTTGTAAAATACGGAAATTATTTTTATCTTTGCCGCCAAGTTTTAAACATAAAATATTAGAAAAAAGTAAATGGCAACAACAGCAGATTTAAAAAACGGCTTGTGCATCAATTTCAACCATGATATTTACACGGTTGTAAGTTTCCAACACGTTAAACCGGGTAAAGGTCCGGCTTTTGTACGTACCCGTTTGAAAAGCCTTACTAACGGCAGGGTTTTGGAAAACACATTTTCTTCGGGACATGAAATCGATATTACAAAGATTATACGCCGTCCTTATCAGTATCTTTATAAAGAAGGCGATGATTTCGTTTTCATGCAGCAGGAAACTTTCGAGCAGATAACCGTTCCTTTGAGCCATATTGAAAACCCCGACCTTTATCTTGACGGTCAGGAGGTTGACATTGTAATTCAGGAAGAAACAGACACCGTTTTGACGGTAGAACTTCCTCCTTTTGTGGTAATGGAAGTTACTTATACTGAGCCGGGTGTTAAAGGTAACACTGCAACTAACGCAACAAAACCCGCTACGGTAGAATCGGGTGCAGAGATTAGAGTTCCGTTGTTTGTTAATCAAGGCGACAGAATCAAAATCGACACACGCGACCGCTCTTACGTTGAAAGAGCAAACTAAGAGAAGATATTTTTTTATTACGGGGTTGTTTTTTTTAACAGCCCCTTTTAACTTATAAAAATACGGAATCATTATGGCAAAGAACCTGACATCGGCAGACAAATTAAATATCTTGTTGTGGGTAATGAAAGACATTACTAACAACTTGTCGAAAGACGGTCTCTTAGAGTCTTTCAAAAAGATTCTGTATGAAAACCTTAAACTCAACAAACTTCTCCTTTTTGTAAAACACGGCAGAAGTTGGAGCGTGGAAATAAACTCTTGCAACGAGGATTTCGATTATGAAAGAATAAACGTTGCTACCGACCTTAGTGATTTTAATTCTATTACTTTTATTGACTCCGACGATAGTGTTTTCAAGGATTTTGACTTTATTATTCCGATTATAAAGGAAGAAGAGCCTATTGCATACGTTGTTGTCGGCGACTCCGGCGGTGAAGAAGAGGGAATTGCATCTTCTATTAGAAACTTGCATTTTGTTCAGACCTTAGCGATGATAATCGTTTCTACAATCGAGAACCGCAGAATGCAGGAAATGAAAAAAGAGATGGAATATGCTTCGAGAATTCAGACCTTTTTGTTTCCTGAGGAGAGTATTTTAAAACAAGAAAAGCGGCTTTCTTTGAAAGCGTTTTATTTGTCTCATTATCAAGTCGGCGGTGATTTTTACGATTATGCTTACACTGACCCCGGAAATACCGACGAAATTTATTTCTGTATTGCTGACGTTACGGGCAAGGGTATTTCGGCGGCTATGGTTATGAGCAATTTTCAAGCGAGCCTTCAAGCACTTGTAGGCAGAATTCATTATTTGCCGGATTTGATAAGGGAATTAAACGAAATTGTAATCAAAAATTCAAACTATGAAAAATTTATAACCGTATTTTTAGCGCGTTATAATTTTGTTTCTCACGAATTAAAGTACGTTAACGCCGGACATAATCCGCCCGTTATGTATGATTTTGCTAAAAAGCAAATGTCTTTTCTTTCAGTCGGCGGTCAGGGCGTAGGTATGATTGACGACCCTGAATTAAAGGAAGATACTATAATTTTGACTTCTGATACGAGGATTTTGTGTTATACCGACGGTGTTTGCGAAATCGAAAAAGACGGTGAGGAATATTATGGTCAACGTGTGATTGAAAACAGAACAGTTACTGCGAAAACCGTAAGCGAGGCAGTTTCGGGAATTATTTCCGATTTGAACATAAATAAGGATAACGACAAACTCGCTGACGATGCCACAATTTTAGGCATAGATTTTTATGTTAGTTAGTAATTAACAAAAAAAACGTTTGTTGCTATGCCGAACAGTTTTATAAATATCGACTATAATGATATGGAAAATGCCCATATTAAACTCAGAACCTTGGTTATGAAGGGTCTTGACGTTTTTTTGGCGTTTTTTATTTTGTTATTGTCTTTTTTCGAAGTTATCAACGAAGGGATAAATTTTACGGCTGTTTTTGAGTATTGTTCGATAGGGGCGTTTGTAATTTTAGCTTTTGTGGTCAACAGATTTAATTACAAGACGTTATCTATTGTTAATATAATTGTCGGTTTAATTGTTTTCGGTGTTTTGAATTATGTTAACCCGAAGAATGAAGCGATTATGCTTTTGTCATTGCTTTTTTTCCCCTTGTCTGCTTCCGTATTGAGAAGATTTTATTCTTTTGTTTTCGGGTCGGCTTTTATGGCTTTGGTTCTTTACTTGTATTTTAGGGGTGTTTCTGACAATGAATATGCTCTTGCTCTGCCGTTTATGATAGCATATATGTTTTTGTCGTATTTATTTATTGCCGCTACGATGATATTTAAGTATGTTTTGCGTGATGTATTGGATAGTTTTGCGACAGAAAAAAAATCTATTACGAACGAAATTGTGTTAAAAGACGATTTTTTAAGAAAATATACCCACAATATCCGCACTTCTCTAAGTAATATAATCGGCATAGTTACGGTTTTGTCGAAAGAAATTTCTGAGACTCAGAAAAAATTTTTGGACAGTATTACTGCTTCTGTCCAAAATATTGTCGATGTTATGGAACTTATTGCTATTCCCGAAAATGTTAACGCCGGCAACGAAAAAGGAGAAAAAGAGGTTTGTGATTTGGAAGAATTGATAACAACGAGTGCAGAATTTACTTTTGGTGTTGCGGTCAAAATAAAAACGGAAGAGGCTTTACCGCTCTTTAATGCAGATACGGTTGTGATTAGGCGGTTGTTTTTAAGCGTTTTTGATTTTTTCAAACGTCATGCTTTCGGCAAACATTCCGTTAACGTTTCCGTTAATATATGCAAAGTACGGATTCCTGCCGTGCCGGTAAAATACCGTTTCGACATTTCGGTTTCGGATACGTTGCAATTCTCTGACGATAGTACTCCGGGATATATCAACCTTATTGAAAAACTTGTAAAATCTCTCGGCGGAAATATGAAATATGATTTTGGTGAGGATAGTTCGTTGTTGTATTTCAATATATGTCTTGATGAGGTTGAAGGCGGTGCGGTGAAAAAAAATCATACTCATAGCGGTGTTTTTTATGTTTCGTCAAAAGTGAAAAAACTTTCGCAGGCAAATATTTTGATTTGTGAAGATAATCCTATCAATCAAAAAGTTATGATGCTTGCCTTGGAGAAATACGTCGGAGAGGTAGACGTTGCTTTCAACGGCAAAGAATGTCTGAGCCTTTTTCATCAAAAACAATACGATATTATTTTGATGGATATTCAAATGCCCGTTCTTGACGGTTATGCTACGACAAAGGCTATACGTCAGATTGAGAAAAATGCAAATGAAATTCGTCATATTCCGATTATTGCCGTTACTGCTAACACACTTTCCGGCGACAGAGAACAATGCCTCAACGTTGGCATGGACGATTATTTTTCTAAACCGTTCCACATAGAGAAGATTGTCAGCAGGATAAGTGAGTTTTTGGTAAAATATCCTCAGGAGTAAAAAAAGTAAAATAATGGATAGTTCAATGAAAAATATTTTTTCGGATTTTATTAACCGCAGACCGGCTTTGGTGTTGTCGTTGTTGATTTTAACTGTTTCACTTATATGTCTTTGGAACTTTTTCAGCCTTGACGATATGTTTATTTTTACCGGCTTGGCATCAGATAGTTATACCTCTTATTTGCCTAACTGGGTTGCAGGCGGGCGTTTGAACGGTTCTCCGTATAATTTTTATGACGGTGCGGGCAATTCTTCCGTCGGTTACGCTATGTATGACCCGCTGAGTATGTTTTCGTATGTATTCAGTTTATTGTTTTCATGGCTGTTTGGCTTAGGAATGAGCGGAATGAGTCTTTCTGTTGCGCATTATTTCTATTCAAAATTCTTTTTTTCTATCCTCGGAACGGGAATTTTTACGTTTTTCTGGCTCAGAATGTTGAACGTCAATAAGTTTTCCGCAATTTTCGGCGGAATCTTGGCTGCGTTTTCAAGTTCTATAATCGTACTTGCGCCGTGGAATCTTGACACGTTCGGTTTTTATACGGCACTTTATCTTTTTGCTTTTGAAAAACTTTTTCAACAGAAAAATCCTATTTGGTTTATTATTGCAGCGGTGGCGTTTGCAACGCAGCCGTACTTCTTATATTTGCATTCGTTTTTCTTAGCGGTTTACATGGTTTTTAGATTTGCGGTTGTCAAGGCTGACTTTAAGAGAATTTTTAAAACTTGTCTTTGGGTTTTCTTGGCGGGTGTACTTGCACTTTTAATTTGTCTGCCCCAAATTATCGCCGTGCTTGACGTCCAACTCAACACGCCGCGTATGGAAGATGTAGCATACGGCAAGTCGGCAAGTTCTAACATTTTTCTTTCCGCTGAAATGTATGCCGTAACGATTTTGAGACTTTTGGCTAACAATATTCCTGGCAACGATTTCGGTTTTTCTGAATGGGACAATTATTTGGAAGCACCGGCAATTTATTCGGGTTTGATAACCCTTTTGATTTTTCCGCAGATTTTTCAGTTTCTTTCTCGTAGAAAACAATTGGCGTATGCGGGTTTGTTGTTGTTTTGGATTGCGGTGATTTTGTTTCCGCCGCTTAGACGTTCAATCGTGCTTTACGCCGGCGACTATTACCGTTACGGAATCGACTTCTTCTTTACTTTCACGATGATTTTGGTTTCGGCGCAGTCGCTTTCGCTGATAATTGCTAAAAAGTACATTAATTTTCCGCTTTTAATCGGTACTCTTTTGTTTTTTGCACTTTTGGTTTGGGGCGTTTGTACGGGTGCGGAAAGTTTTATGGTTCAAAAAACGGAAATTTTGTTTTTCTGCGCAATAGTTGCCGTGGTTTATGTTTTGCTTTTCTGTTTTATAAATTACATTAATAGGCAAACGCTTAAAACACTTATACTTTTGCTTGTGTTATTTGAAGTAACGGTTTTGACATATTCCGCTTTTGACGGCAGGGCAACGGTAAGTTTTACCGACTTGGAATTGAATCTTGCGGGTTATGATGACGGAATAGGTGAGGTGTTGGACGATATGAGAAAAAACGACACAACCAAATTTTACCGCACGGAGGTAAGTTATACTCCGGGCATTGCAATACATTCGTCGCTGAATTGTAACAAAATTTTGGACTATTTTACAACGAGGGTATATAACTCTTTCAACCAGCCTGAATATGTAAAATTTTTACGCTCTATTTGTGCAGTGTCTCCGTATCTTGAAACCGATACAAGATGGATTAGGGGTATTCCGCAAATGCCGTTTATTTATGCGTTTATGTCGTCTAAATATTTGATTATCAGACAGCAAGATTCTGCAAACACAACGCCTACGATGTTTATGCTTGCCGATACGGTAAAGAAGTTTAAGAAGCATTTGCTTTTGAAAAACGGTTATGTTATGCCGATAGGTTTTGCGCTTGACAAGTATATTTCGAGGGAGAATTTTGATTCGCTCGTAACTTTTTCTGTTACACATCAGACTGCTAATTTTGTGATTGAAAATTTGCAGCGCAACGGCTATCCGCAAGATGCTTTGATTGTATATGTTAACGGTGTCAGAGATATGGTCGGCAGAAGTTTTGCTTCTTTGAAAGAAATTGACGAATACGTTAATGAGCATTTTCAGGGCGGAATTGCGAGGGTGATAAGTTCGTATATTTATACTATTTGTCACGAAAATGCTAAACAGTTGTATTCGTTGCTTAATTGTTTTGTACCTTCCGATGAGGAAATAGATTTAAGCAAATACACTGAACTCTCGCCGAATAGTCCGGAACTTTCTATTGATGCATTATCGCTTGAAGATTTCAAAAAAGATATGAAATTAAAGCATGAAGAATCGCTTAATCTTACGGAGTTTAAGCATTATTATATGAAGGGCAACATTAACTTAAAATCTGATAAATTTATGGTTTTGACCATTCCGTATGATGCGGCGTGGACAGTAAAAGTAGACGGCATGGCTTCTCAAATAAAAAAATGTGATGTCGGCTTTTGCGGTGTTGAATTATCTTCGGGAAGTCATATTGTAGAACTTGAATATGTTCCTCAAAACAGGACTATGCTTATAGTAATTGCGAGAATTTCTGTGGCTGTATTTTGGCTGCTGATTGTTTTCTATATTGTGAAAAAATATGGAAGTACGATAAAAAATAAAATACGGGAGAGAAAATTATTTTAGTTTTTCTTTCATTTTTGTTCTGCGGCTGCGGACGGTGCTTTCGGAAATATCGAAAATTTTTGAAAGGTCGTTATCATTTTTTTTGAGATTTTCGTCTGCAATAATAAAAATTTTGTTTCCTATATTCAGGTTTGAGTACGGGGTAAAAATTGTTGTTTTGTCAGGATATGTAAATTCAAAATAAAAAACACAATTTGCCCAATTCTCTTTGAAACCGGAAATTGACTGATTGTTTTCCATAGTTTTAAAAATCTTTTCTCCGATTTCCAAAAGTTGCATATTTTGTTTGTTGAGAACGTTGATTTTGTTTTCTAATTGTACAATCATATTTTCATATTCAAGTACTACGCTTGACCAGTTATCACTTTCGCTTGTTAGTTCGTTTTTTTGCTTTTTCAAAAATGCTATTTGCTCGTTATAATTGTTTATCAGAGAGTTTAATTCTTCCTGCTTAGCGTATAATTCTGCATTATCATTTTCCAATTTTTGTATATTATGCAGTTTTTGCCTGTATAGTAAATAAATAACAGAGCATAACGCAATTAATATGGAAATTGCACCTACTAAAAGCAATATTTTTTTATCAAATTCTGATTTTTGTTTTTCAAAATCAAATTTTTTCTGAACTTCAAGAGTGTAGTTTTCTTTTTCATGATTGTACAAATCTTGCATAGTTTTTATTATTTCGTCGTTTGTCTGTTTGTATGCTGCAAAATTTTTATTATCGTAATTTTTTTGCGCAATATTTGAAAGAATTTCGATTTTTTCATCATACATAGCATCTATTAAAGCGGAATCACAATATTTTTTCCAATTTTGAGTGTCATTTTTTGCGTAGTATATTTCTGATAAGTTTTTGTATGTTTTCGGAAGTTTTTTGTATTTTAGCGATGTATAAAAATATTTTAAAGCCGCCTCGGAATTTTCATCTTTAAAACAACAGCCTAAAAGTGTGTAAATAAATGCTTTATCGTTATTATCTACATCTTTTGCAAGTGCCTTGCATTGCATGATGTAATACTCTGCACTATCGTTTTGGTTTAAAGCATTATGTGCTATTGTCAATCTGATTAAAGCGTATGCAATATCACGGCGGCAATTTAGTTTTTTTGCATAAAAATATTCCTTTTGGGCATATTTCAATGTTTCTTCAGGTTGATTTTTTATATAATTTACGTATGCAAGTGCAGAACATATTTTATTTTTTAAATCGTTATCTGAGGTTTTTTCTGCTAATTGTTCGGATTTTTTCAATAAGAGAAATACCTCTTGCGGAAGTGAATCTTTTTGTGCGAATATCAATGCCTTATAATAATAAGCGTTTGCTAATTTTATATTGTCGGAATGTTTTTCGTAATATTTTATACAATAATTTATTTTATTAAAATCATTTGTTACTATGTGAAGACGGTAATCGCATTGCGCTCTTAAAACAAAGAAATACGCAGAATCTTCTTTTGATTTCGGTTCAATCTCTTTTAATATACTATTTGCGGAATCAACAAGATTTTTGTGAAGCAAAGAATCTACCTTTACAAGTTGTTGGTAAATTCCGTTGTTTTCCCTGCAACCTATAATTAAAAATACGATTAATAGAATTATGCTTGTTTTTTTCATTGGTTTTTATCGTTTAGTTTTCACGCAAAATTATAAAAAAACATAGAGAATTG
>JAFPZK010000046.1 GCA_017417315.1 Bacteroidales bacterium | reverse complement strand
TGTCCTGACACATGGCTGAAATTGGCTAAATTTTTATTAGGCTGCATAATACTCGTTCCGTCAATATGGATAATCAGCGGCAAACAAAACATTCTGAAAGCATGGGGATTGTCAGAAGGAATAGTTAAAGCGTTGATTTTTAGCGTGGTATGTGTGTTGCCGATGTTATTGTGCGGCATTATTTTTGGACGGTTTGAGTATTCTTTTGACACTTTTATCGCAAAAGCATTTACGGCAGGAGTTGTTGAAGAAGCAGTATACAGGGGATTTTTGTTCGGAATGTTGTTCAGGTTTTGTAATTGGAATTTTTGGGCAGCAGCACTGCCGACGGCTGTGGTTTTCACTATCGGACATTTTTATCAGGCTGACAGCTTATTGTCGTGTCTACTCGTGTTCGGTGTAACGGGTTTTGCCAGCGTGCTTTATTCATGGCTTTATACTGCTTGGAATTTCAACCTCTACGTCCCGATGATAATGCACATTTTTATGAATACCATTTGGGGAATGTTTCCAATTGACGGCGTTAACAATTCAGTCGGAAACATCGCTGCAAATTCAGGCAGAATTTTAACAATTCTACTTGCAATTTTCATAACACTTTGGTACAGAAAACGTAACGGAGAAAAGATGTGGCTAAGTTGCTGAATTATTACGCAACACAATTTTATTTAATATTCCCTCAACAAAAACGCCAAATAATGCGGTAATGTCAGAATATTGTCTTTAAAACCGATGTTGTAATCGCCAAGTTTGATGGCGGATTTTACATGATATTTTTCGTAATGCGAAAGAATCGTTTTCGTACTTTTTGTGTTGCCGCTAACTGCCTTCACTTCAACAAGCGTACATTCGCCCTTGTAACGCATTACAAAATCAACTTCAAGCCCCGAATCTTTACGGAAATAATACAATTTCCGCTGCATTTTACAAAAAATATCCGCTATAAGATTCTCAAAAACAGCACCTTTATAACCAAGAAGATTGCCTTGAAGAATATCCGACTGCGTACCGTCTTCCAACATCGAAACAAACAATCCCGTATCAGCCATATAAATTTTAAAAACGTCGTTTTCAACATTTCCATCCAATGGTAACTCCGTGATTTCCAAGTTCCTGCAACGACAAATAATCCCAGCGTCCTCTATCCATTGAAGACTGTTTTCATAATGCGAGGCTTTGGCGTTTTTGCGGATTAACGAATACTGAAATTTCTTATTTTCTTTGCTCAGTTGGCGCGGAATCGATTCAAAACATTCACGAATGCGCGGTTTAATGCTACTGTCAGCATATTTTATCATGTCATCTTCGTATTCGCTAATGATAGTCCGCTGAATATTAAGCACTTGATTAAGGTCATGCGTGTTAACAAGTGCATTAACCGCTTCCGGCATTCCACCCGTTACAACGTATTGAAGCAAAAGTTTTTTCATTCTCTGATGAATGGCTTCCGGCACAGGGACAACGTTGTCAAGACATTCTTGAAGTTTTGAAATAATTTGTTCAGAAATGCCGTTAGCCCACAAAAACTCCTCAAAATCAAGCGGAAACATATTTATAATGGTTTCATAACCGACAGGCACGGAGGCTTTTTGTCCGTTTTTGTCGCCATAACCCTTAACACCAAGCAAAGCGCCGGTAGCAATAACGTCAAATCGTCCGTCAAGATGAAAAAATTTCAAAGCCGTCCGAGCCTTGGGACAGTCTTGAATTTCGTCAAAAATAATACACGTCTGTTGAGGTTCAAAAATAACGCCTTTTATCATTGACGAAAGGTTGAGAATAATATCGTCAACATTCATCTGACCCTCAAATGCAATCGACAAATCAGGGTTTTCGATAAAATTAAGATAGATGACATTTTTGTAATTGTCATCGGCAAACTTTCTGACAGCAAAGGTTTTACCGCACTGACGGCAACCTTTGATTATTAACGGCTTTTTGCCCGCAGTTTTCTTCCACTGGCTAAGTTGTTGAATTACTTTACGTTTTAGCATATCATTTCACTTTTTCAAACGACTTTTTGTACTTTCACGCCACTTTTTCAAGGGACTTTTTGTATGTTCGTGCCACTTTTTCAAGGGACTTTGCAAATATAGACGAAAAAAATAAAAAAGCAAAACATTTTTGCTCGCTAAACAAAATTTTATATATATTTGCCAAAACTTTAAATTATTAAACTATTATGAAAAAATTTTTATTCGGTTTAATCCTCGGCATTGCGTTAGGCTGCGGCGCATGTATTTATTTGTCTAAAATGGGCAAATTCTTAAAGGAAGAGGTAAAAATCAACGAGGAAATCTTGAAAGAAAAACTCGAAACTTGCAGCGAATTAACCTCCGCTAAATATCAGTTGGACGGTCAAATCACCCGCGAAGAAAGTTACAAAACCGGTGTCAGTTGGTTCGACAAAATGGGAACAAAAAGTTTCACCATAAAATATTCGGCAACATTAGCCTTTGCGGTAGATTTGTCAAAAGCCAATATAAAAGTGGATTCAACCATCGTCAGAATCGACTTGCCGTCAGCAACAATGCAGTCGCTCAGTATTCCCTCTGACAGCCTTCACATCGTCAGCGAAACAAAATCCCTCATCAACTGGGAAAACAAAAACGACATGAAAGAAGCCTTGCAAGATGCTGAAAAACACGCTCTTAAAACTTGCGACACCACAAAAATGATTCGTATGGCAAACACCGAAGCCGTTAAAACATTGTCAACTTTGCTTTGCCCGCTGACGGAAAGCGAAACCGGCGAAAAGGCTTATCAAGTGATTATCACGATTCACGGCGAAACCGACGAACCGCAATTAACAGTTCCGAACAGCGAAACCGGAGCAGCAAAATAAGGATATTAATATAATTCGTTTAAAAAAAATGATAAAAGTAGGAATTATCGGCGCGGCAGGATATACCGGCGGCGAAATTTTAAGAATTTTGACTTATCACCATGACGTAGAGATTGTTTGGGCGGTAAGTAGAAGTAATTTCGGCAAACCCGTTTATGATGTTCATGCGGATTTGTTCGGTGACACGGAACTCAAATTTGCCGAGCAACCAACCGAAAAAGCAGACGTTGTGTTTTTCTGCACGGCACACGGCGAAACGGGTAAGTTGTTGGCGGAATACAATTTTCCGTCAGATGTCAAAATAATTGACATGACAAATGAGTTCAGAGTCGGCGATACGGGATTTGTTTACGGACTTCCCGAAATCAACCGCGAAAAAATCAAAAAATGCAGCCGTCTTGCTAATCCGGGTTGTTTTGCAACGTCGATTCAGTTGGCGTTAGTACCGGCTTTGAAAGCGAAAATTATTCAGAGCGACATTCAAGTTTCGGCTGTAACGGGCAGTACGGGCGCGGGCGTAAAACTTTCAGCCACAAGTCATTTCTCTTGGAGAACTGACAATATGTCGGTTTATAAAGCCTTTACGCACCAACATTTGGCGGAAATCAATCAGACGAAAGACCTTTTGATGCCGGAACTTCAACGTCCGATTCATTTTATTCCTTATCGTGGCGACTTTGCACGCGGAATCATCGCAAGTGTTTGGTTTACATGCGATAAGAGTGAAGACGAGGTTAAAGAGATTTACCGCAAATGTTATGAAAACGAGCCTTTTACGCATTTTTACGAAGGCAATTTGTATTTGAAACAGGTGGTTAATACCAACAAGTGCATCGTTTCAATCAAGAAAGAAGGCGACCAACTTCTTGTTCAAAGCGTTATCGACAACCTCATCAAAGGCGCAGTCGGTCAGGCAGTTGAAAACATGAATCTTATGTTCGGTTTAGACGAAAAACAAGGATTGAGGTTGAAACCGTCAGGATTTTAAAAAAAAGAAAAAAATTATCACTGATTTGTTGTAAATCAGTGATAATTTTTTTTTAAGGTAATAACAAAATCGCATTTGCAAAATCTACAATGGATGCGTCTACAATTAATACGAACTTAAACGCACAGAAGGCGATAATCTTATAGTGCCGAAGGCAAAGGTAAAAATTTCTTTTCCCACCTCCAAATCTTTTCTTATCTTTGCCGTAAAAAGTTTCAATCAAAATGAACGTCAACGGCATCGACATACAAGTAGAACGCAAGCCCATCAAAAACATCCACTTGGCAGTATATCCGCCCGACGGCAGGGTGCATATCTCCGCGCCGGAAGGCTATTCCGATGCGCAGGTTAGGTCTTACGCTATGAGAAAGATGGCGTGGATAATGGAGAAACAGGAAGTGGCTACATCGTTTGAACGGCAGTCGGAGCGCGAATATGTTTCGGGCGAGGCGCATTACTATTTCGGTGCGTTGTACAGACTCAAAGTGGTGAGAACCAACACCGCCCTTCAACACGTGGAGCGCAACGGCGATTATTTGGAGGTCTTTGTCCGCGAAAACGCCAAACCCGAACATATCCAAAACGTGCTTTTTGAGTGGTACAGGGCAGAACTGAAACCGCATATCGAAAATTTTATCGAAAAATGGCGGCACAACCTCGGCGTAAGTCCCGAAAGTTGGGAAATCCGCCTTATGACCTCCAAATGGGGAAGTTGCACGCCCAAGACCAAAAGACTTCTCTTTAACCTCGAACTCGCCAAAAAAGACTTGCTCTGCATTGAGTATATCGTGGTGCACGAAATGGCGCACCTTATCGAACGCACTCATTCCGACAAGTTTAAACTTATTTTAGACCGCAATTTTCCCAAGTGGGAAAACATACAAAAACAGTTGAACGAATACCATATTTAATTATTCTCATTGAAAAATACCCCCTTTTGACCAACACGTCGGGCATATTTCCAACCGACGGAAATTCGTGTGATATTTCCTCGGAAATTGTGTGCAGAAGTTTGTCGCCTAAAATGGGCTTGATTTGAATTGCCGGACCCCAATTTGAATACATATCCAACCCTCTGTCGGCAGCATTGGTAACGCCAACACGGTAAATCTTGGCATCGTTAGTAGCCGTCAACGTGTTAATGTCCAAACACATAATACTTTTTGCAAAATCCTCGAAATCGGCAAGCATATCAATGAAATCAGCATTGACAAATACAGAAACTTTCATTTCCAAGGTTTCCACCAATGAGGAAAACAATGAATATACCACTATTTCATAAACTTTGTCGATACTTCGTTTCAACCCCGGCTCAGACCAAAAGGCGTTGATAAACGATTGCAAATCAAACGTTTCTTTTGTCGCATTAAGGCAAATGTCAAGGGCTTTGTCCAATTGTTGGTGCTTGTTGACAAACTGACTATAAATGTATGCTTCTATCGCTCCTTTGGTCTTACGGTTTTCTTTACCCAATACAGCCAACAATTTTGGCGGCATCGCATTTTCATTAAACAAATCGTCTTGAAATCGTGCCGAACTCGTGCAAGTCCTGCCGAGTAAAGCCAATGATATATCATCGCGCCAACGTTTGCTTTTATTGCGGTATGTTTCCAAATCCGACAAATCTATGTCACCGAAAACTCTGTCCCTGTACAAAATTTCAGCGATTTGGATTGGTTTGTACAAGTGGACTCGTGATTTTTTGATGACGACATCAAGTGCGGACTTTGCTTGACTAAGCGTGTTTTCTTTTTTCATATTTTTCGTAAGCGTTAATTGCGTTCAACATTGCTTTGGCTACGGCCTCGATTACAGGAACCGCAACCGAATTTCCACATTGATGTTTTACGACACTATAACTCGAAACAATTTTAATTCATCGGGAAATCCTTGGATTCTAAGCATTTCCCGCTCTGTTGGCCTGCGTTCGTCGTTAATCAAAATGTAGTTGGCGGATGCTCCTGCCCTCAATGCGGATGAATATGGGTGCGGCGTTATGCTGCCCGCCATATTTTCGTGCGAAATATATGGTTTCGGATAACTTTTATCTTTAATGCGTGTCAAACGTGATTCCCGAATTTTGTCAGAAACATAATACTTGTCCGCCACATCTTTTTCTAAAATTGAATCTAATGATTTACGATAATTAACGTTGACGGGTTCGGGGTACGTAAAAAAAACGTCCTCTTTGAATCCTACTATGATTATGCGTTCTCTTTTTTGAGGAACACCGTAATCAAGTGCATTAAGTACTTTTGCATAAACATTGTATCCCAATGCTTCCAAATGAGTGCGTATCACTTTGAACGTGCGACCTCCGTCGTGTGCAGTAAGATTTCGCACGTTTTCGAGCATAAAAGCACGTGGTTGTTTAGCCTTCAAAATACGCTCAATGTCAAAAAACAATGTACCGCACGTTTCGTTTGCAAAGCCTTCTTTTTTTCCAATAATCGAAAACGCTTGACACGGAAATCCGCCTAACAGGATGTCGAAGTCAGGAATGTCGTTAGCATTGATTTTTGTAATGTCGCCAAATGGATATTCGCCGAAATTGGCCTGATACGTATTACAAGCATCCTTGTCAAACTCGGAAGAAAATACGCATTTGCCACCATTGCGCTCAAAACCCAATCGAATTCCTCCTATGCCTGCAAACAAATCGATAAATGTAAAATCGTATTCCTTTTTGGGAGGAAAGGGAACATCATATTCAATGTTTTCAACACTTGCAAAATCGAATGTATGAGCAAGAGGCGTTGATATTGACTTTCTTTCTGTACTCTTATATTCATAAGGCGACCGCATCCGATGTGTAATATAGGCTATATCGTTGACATCGAATGTGTTGCATAGTTCTTTATATAGGTCTGAATATTTCATAACAATGGCAAAAATAACAATAATTATTATTGTTTCCAATTTTTTTCTTCTATGCGTAGCAAAAAAATCAAGTCGCCTTTTGCCAACGCTCTCCGAGGCAGTATGGACGCAAGCCAATACAAGGATTACGTGTTGATAATCCTGTTTGTTAAATTCCTGTCAGACAAGGCTAAGGACGGCGACGAGATTCTCACAATCCCCGACGATTGTTATTTCGACGATTTTATCTCCCTGAAACAAGACAAGGACATCGGCGAAAAATCAATAAGAAACTCGAACAAATAAAGACCGCCAACAACGCCTTTATCGGCAACCTTGCCCTGCCCAATTTCAACGACCCCGTAAAATTTGGCGAGGGCAAACAGATGATAAGCACTCTGAGCAACCTGATTGCCGTTTTTGAAAACGACAACCTCGATTTCAGCAAAAACCGCGCTGCCGACGACGACCTTCTCGGCGACGCTTACGAGTACCTAATGAAAAACTTCGCCGCCGAAAGCGGTAAGAGCAAAGGGCAGTTCTATACCCCCGCCGAGGTGAGCCGCGTTATTGCCAAGATTCTGCATTTGGAGGAGTTCAGCGCAGCCAACACCACCATCTACGACCCCACTTGCGGTTCGGGTTCGTTGCTTCTCAGGGCTTTGGCAGAAACCGCCAAGGGCAGGGCAAAACTATACGGTCAGGAAAAAGACAACGCCACAGCATCGCTCGCCGTACTCAATATGTTCCTTCACGGTATCGACAACGCCGACATCAAGATTGGCGACACACTCAACAATCCCAAGAACGTTAAGATGGGCAGCCTCGAAACTTTCGACATCTGCGTTGCCAATCCGCCTTTCAGTCAGAAAAATTGGCTGTCGGGCGGCGAAAACGACATTTACAACCGTTGGACGGCGGACCTTCTGCCCCCCGCCAAATGCGGCGACTACGCTTTCCTTCTGCATCTTATCGGCTCAATGAAGACCGAGACAGGGCGCGGCGCGTGCATACTGCCGCACGGCGTGCTTTTCCGTGGCAACGCCGAGTATGAAATCCGCAAAGACCTCATCAACAGGCACATCATCAAAGGAATCATCGGACTGCCCGCCAACATATTTTTCGGCACAGGCATACCCGCCTCCATCATCGTCATCGACAAGAAAAACTCCGCCACACGCCAAGGCATCTTCTTCATCGACGCCAAGGACGGATATATGAAGGACGGCGCAAAAAACCGCCTCCGCGAACAAGACATCCGCCGCATCGTGGACGTTTGGAACTCAGGGCAGGACGTGCCGCACTACGCAAAATTCGTTTCGTGGAAGGAGATTGAAGCCAACGACTACAACCTCAACATTCCGCGATATATTCAGCCCATTGACACCGAGATTGTTCAAGACATCGAATCGCACCTCAAAGGCGGAATCCCAAACAGTGACATCGACCGTATGCAGGATATTTGGGACGTTTGCAATACGCTGAGGGACAATCTGTTTGCACCGTCCGACGGTAGAGACGATGAGCACATCGTCTCTACATTGCGTGTACCCATCGAACAAATTGCCGAAACGGTGAAAAACGATGAGAGTTTCATCCGTCAGTTCCAAATGTTCCAACTCTCGCTCAACGAATGGACAGCCCTCGTAAAACCCCAAATGTACGACCTCGGCAAAGGCGCGACCCCTAAGAAACTCATCGCACAGTGGAGCGGCTCGCTGTTGGAGATTGCCAAAAAAGACAAGAGCCTCGTCTCGACTTACGACATCTACGACCATCTGATGAACTATTGGGCGGACACTATGCAGGACGATTGTTATATGGTTTCCAACGACGGTTTCACACTGCCGCTAAACATCGTCCCCGCCAAAAAGAACGGCACTTACAAAGACATCGTTTGCGACCTTCTGCCCGTTGACATCATCTTGAAGGAGTTTTTTGAAAAAGAGACACTCGCCATCGACAACGCACAAGCCGCCCTCGACGACACCGCCGCGCAGATGCAGACCATCGAGGAGGAACTTGCCGAAGACGAGGAGTACCGCAACGACACCAATTACAAAGCCCTCGTAAAACGCAAAAAAGAGCAGTCGTCCGCGCTCAAAAACCTTCAAAAGCAACTCACCGCTTCCGTCGTGAAAAAATACGCCACGCTCACCGAAGCCGACATCAAGCCCCTTGTGGTGGAGAAAAAATGGCTTGCCTCGATTCTCTCTCTGTGCAACAACGAGATGCAGCACCTTACGCAGTCCATTGCCGCCGACGTCTCCGCCCTTGCCGCCCGCTACGCCCGCACCCTCTCAGAAATCTCCGCCGACGTGCAGAAATACGAGCAGGAGGTAACAGGATATTTGCAGCAGATGGGATTCGGGATTTGACAATCTCAGCAAAAATGTTTAACTTTGCAGGGTGAGAAAAAAATTGAATACAATGGAAGAAACACTTAAAAATACACCGGCAGATATTTCGCAGACACTGTTTGCTAAAATTGCCGACATAATTGAAAGCTCACGTAAAAAAGTTGTTTCCGTTGTTAATACGGCAATGGCATATACCTATTACGAAGTTGGAAGGATAATTGTGGAAGTTGAACAAAAGGGTGAACTTAGGGCTGAATACGGTCAAAAAGTTCTCAAAAATATAGCAAAAAAACTTACCGCTCAGTTTGGAAAGGGGTTTTCATACACAAATTTGGAACAGATGCGCAAGTTTTACAAAGTCTATTCCAAGATTCCTCAGACACTGTCTGAGAAATTCTCTTTCACCCTCAGTTGGTCGCATTATCTTTTCCTGATGCGTATCGACAACCCCGATGAGAGAAGTTTTTATGAGATAGAAGCTCGTAATTCCAATTGGAGTATTCGAGAACTTAAAAGGCAGTTTGACTCACGATGCCCTTGTGGAAATAACACTATCCGAAGACAATACTCAGATTTTTGCAAGCAAGTACCAAACTGTATTGCCGCAAAAAGAAGAACTCAAAGCATTACTAACCTCTAACCTCTAACCCTATGAAAACCACATCTTTCAAACCCTCTGAAATCGGCCCTATCCCTGACGATTGGAATGTAAAAGCGTTAGGGGAGATTTGACAATTCCGACAAAAATGTTTAACTTTGCAGGGTGAGAAAAACAGCACAGATTATGTTAAGCGAAAGTCAGAACATAGAATATAAAGAAACTTGGCGCGACGAATACCTCAAATGGATTTGCGGCTTTGCCAACGCGCAAGGCGGTCGTATATATATCGGCGTAAACGACAATAAGGAAATAATTGGCTTGTCTGAATCCAAAAAATTGATGGAGGACATACCTAACAAAATTGTCAATTATTTGGGCATTGTGGCAGACGTAAACCTTCTCATTGAAAACGATAAAGAGTATATCGAGATAGTAGTTTCGCCGAGCAATATGCCTATCGCATATAAGGGGACATACCACTATCGCAGCGGCTCCACCAAGCAGGAGTTGAAAGGCACTGCACTCCAACAGTTTATTATGGAAAAGATGGGACACTCTTGGGACGATATTCCTGTATATGGTGCTACCATCGACGATATTGACCGCAGTGCCATTGATTTTTTTCTGCGTCGCAGCATCAAGGCGGGACGTACTAATGAGCAGGAGGCAGACGCTTCTACCGAAGACGTACTGCGCAATTTGGGCTTGTACACCAAAAACGGCGAACTCAAAAACGCCGCCATCCTTCTTTTTGGCAAGCACGTGGAGCAGTTCTTTCCGGCTGCAAAATTCAAGATAGGACGTTTCCATACCGACGAGAGCGACCTTATCACCCAAGATTTGATAGAGGGCAACATCATCACGATGGCAAACCGTGTAGGAGTAAATGAAGGAGTAAATGTCGGAAATATGTCGGAAACCAAACTATCAGAACGTCAGAAATTTATTATCACTGCCATTCGGTCAAATCCATACGTCACAGGCAAACAAATGTCGGAAACTTTGGCGGTAACACAACGTTCAGTTGAGCGTGATTTGGCGGTGATGCAGAAGGCAGGAATAATCCGACACGAGGGAAGTAATAAAGCAGGCATTTGGGTTGTTCTTGACAAAAAATAAAGGCATTGAGCCAAATGTCGGAATAAATGTCGGAATAAATGTCGGAATAAATGTCGGAATAAATTCCTCTGACCAAACGAACAAATTTTATAATAAATCAGATTTTATATTATGAAAACCACTTCTTTCAAACCCTCTGAAATCGGTCCTATCCCTGACGATTGGAATGTAAAAGCGTTAGGGGAGATTGGTTCAGATTATGCTTATGGAGTTAGCGCAGAAGCCATTACCTTTAATGGCAAGGATAAGTATATTAGGATTACTGATATTGATGAGGATTCTAGGCAATACAATCCTATGCCATTAGTTTCACCCGCTTTTTATTCTGACAATCATATTGTTAAAGAAAATGATTTACTTATTGCTCGAACAGGAGCGAGTGTAGGAAAAACATATTTATATGATAATAAAGATGGTAAATTAATATTTGCAGGCTTTTTAATGAAAACAAATATTAGTAAGGCTTTTGCTAAATATGTATTTTATCAGACTAATAGTGCAAATTATAAAAATTGGGTTTTACAAGAATCAGCGCGGTCAGGTCAGCCGGGTTTGAATATTGCACAAATCAAATCATTCCTTCTTCCCCTTCCCCCGCTCCCTGAGCAGCGCCGCATAGCCTCTGCCTTGACTTCGGTGGATTCGCTTTTGAAGTCGCTCGACGCTCTTATCGATAAGAAACGTTGCATCAAACAAGGCGCAATGCACAACCTCCTTTCAGGTAAGACAAGATTACTGAATTTTAACGAGAAGTGGACAAGGAAAAGATTGGGGGAGGTGTGCGAGATAAAAAGAGGTGTTCGTGTTACAAGAGAATCGTTATCAGCACATTATAAATACCCTGTGTTTCAAAACACAAATTACCCACTTGGCTTTTTTAACAAATATAATGTTGAAGCCAATACGCCATTTGTTATTGTAGGCGGTTCTGCTGGCTTAGTAGGTTGTTGTAATGTAAATTATTGGGCGGCTGATGATTGCGCATATTTTACAAGATTCAACAATTTGGATAAAACATTCCTATATTTTGAATTAGTTTATAGGCAATCTGAAATTAAATCGGCAGTTAGAAGTTCAAGTGTTCCAAGACTTGATAGAAAAGAAGTTGAAAATCTTGAAATTCTTCTTCCCCCTTCCCTTTCCGAGCAGCGTGCCATATCGAAGATATTAAGCGGAATGGACGCGGAAATCGCCGCTCTCGAAGCCAAACGCCAAAAATACCAAGCCGTAAAGCAGGGTATGATGCAGGCGTTGCTCAGCGGTAAGGTGAGGATATGAAAAGTTCATCCCCCTCACTTCACCCACTCGGTAATCTCGCATTGGTGCTTTTTGTCGTCGTCGTAATTGATGGCGACGAAAAGGATGTTGCCTTGGTAGTTGTTCAATGCCTCAAAATATTGTTTGTTTTTGATTTGTTGAAGGGCGTTGCCTGTCGATTTGTTGTGCTTCAATTCGAATATCAATGCAGGATGCTCAACTTCCTTGTTGATTGGAACATAGACCAAATCAGCAAAGCCTTTTCCCGTTGTCAACTCCTTGAAACAATTGTAAAAATTGAGCGCGTGGACGTATGCGATGTAAACGGCGGCGGCGAGGGCGTTTTCGTTGTTGAAATTGCGGTTGGAGGTTACGTGAATGTGGCTGTCGTTGAGGGCTTGGGCAACGGTGTCGGCATTTTTCAAGAACGTCTGTTCCAAAAGTTCCTCCGAAGCCTTGATGATTTCGTCGGTCTTGGAATAGTCGGGCATAGCCGCCATTGCCCTGTGCCATTCTTTGCGGACCTCAATGTTTGGGATTCTGCAAGTGCATTTAACATTGTCGTAAGCCAAGTAACCGAGATGAATCAGATACGTAAAAACATCATCCTTAGTAACGAAATCGGTCATTGTGTTGAGATAGGCTCCAACATCCACTTTGATCTCTTCGCCCGCAATCATCTTGATTACGTCGTCTTTTGCTCCCTTGTAATTGTGTTTCAGGCGGTCGGTGATGACGGCGTAGGTGGACGTCCTGCCCCAAAAATTGTCAAAATCGCCCGTCTCCATACACATAACCACCGATTCAGGGTTGTAAATTTCTAATCCGTTGAGAGAATAACCATCATATTCTTTTTTCAATTTGGTAAAATCAACTTTATATTTCCTGCACAACGGCTTGACTTCTTTTTCAGTAAATCCCACAAATTCAGCAAGATTATAGGCTTTAAGAATTGTGTATTCACGGAAATTGTTGAGTTTGCTCTGCACCCTGTCCCTCACCACGGGCAGAATTCCCGTAATGTACGCAAGCGAAATGGCATTGCTCAAAGTCTCGCTTTTAAAAAGTCCGTTCAAAAACTCCAAATAGTCGGCGAACAAGTGTGTCCCGAATTGATTGCGCACAAGGCAGTCGTATTCGTCAAGAATTATTACAAAAGTCTCGCCTGTGGCGGCATAAACGCGAAGTATACATTTGGCAATGGTGTCTTTTGGGTCGAACTTAATTTGAGGAAACTGCGCAACAAACTCGGAACGCACAAAATCCGTCAGTTCTACCAACATATTTTCTTTTTCGTTGGCGTTCTGATACTCGCTCGCAACGTCTATCTTGATGAAATTCAGTTTGTTGAGATACTGTTCGTAATTCTTCGCCTTTGAAATCTTCAATTTGCTGAACATCTCTCTCGAATCGCAACCCTTGGAATAGTAGGCGCACAGCATTTTTGTGGCGATGGTCTTGCCGAACCGTCGCGGGCGTGATACGCAGATATATTTGTCAGGCGTGCCGATAAACTTATTTAACTCGCTTATCATCAACGTCTTGTCAACGTATATTTTGCCGGCCAACGTTTCTTTGAAGCCGGCGTTGTTTGGATTGAGATAAATGCCCATAATGATTCCATTTTATTGTTGTGGCAAAGATAATTGATTTTTTGGGAATTGCAAAAAAAAGATAAATAATAATTATGCTACTTTCTCGTCATTCAATAGCACAATATAGACTATTTCCATCCTGCCGCTTGTTCATTTGAGGATTATTTTGTTAATTTGCGCTACCTAAATAACATTATAATTATGAAAAGAATCCTCGTTATCATTGCATTATTCCTCTGCGTATCGGCATACGCGCAGACACCCGATTGGGAGAATCCGAAAGTACTCGGTATCAATAAGTTGCCGTATCATTCAACATTGCAGTTGCCGTCGAAGGAGAATGACTGCAAGGAGATTGTCAGCCTCGACGGACAGTGGAAATTCCATTGGTCAAAGAATCCCGACGAGCGTCCAAAAGGGTTTCAAAACGTTGATTATGACGTGAGCAATTGGGACGAAATCACCGTGCCGGGCAATTGGCAGACGCAGAATTTCGGAACGCCGATTTACATCAACATCAATTACCCTTTTGTGCGCAACCGTCCGAGCGTAACTTCCGAACCACCAAAGGATTGGACAGCCTACGAAAACCGAAATCCCGTCGGCTCTTACGTTACATTTTTGGACGTTGACGACGAAATGATCAGCGGCAAAAATCTGATACTACATTTTGGCGGCGTACATTCGGCGTTTTATGTTTGGGTCAACGGCAAGATGGTGGGTTACAGCCAAAATTCGATGTCGCCCGCCGAGTTTGACGTTACCAAATTTCTGCGCGAGGGTCAAAACCGTCTCGCCGTTGAGGTCTATCGTTGGAGCGACGGCTCGTACCTCGAAGACCAAGATATGTGGCGGCTTTCGGGAATTTTCAGGAGCGTGCAACTGTGGGTGCGTCCGTTGGTGCATATTGCTGATTATAAAGTTGTTAGCAGTTACAATAACGACAAGGCAGACATTGTGGCGGAGATTTCGGTGTGCAACAAGGGCAACAAAACCGAGAAAATATCAGCGGAGTTCTGCATTGATAATCAAATTGTTAAAAAAGAAATCCCAAAACTTCTGCCGGGTGACACCGTTACTATAAAAATCCCTTACGAAATCAAAAATCCGCTTTTGTGGTCGGCAGAAAAACCAAACCTTTATCCGCTGAGTGTCAAGGTGTTGGCATCTGACGGCAAGGAGATTGAGAATTTTGATTATCATTTCGGAATCAAAAAAGTGGAGACCGTGGGCGAGGTGTTCAAAATCAACGGCAAAAACGTAAAACTCCGTGGCGTAAACCGTCACGACCACCACCCCCGCACAGGGCGTTTTGTTGACAAGGCGACTTACGAAACCGACATCCGCCTGATGAAACAGTGCAACATCAATTTCTTGCGCACGTCGCACTATCCCGATGACCCGTATCTCTACGAACTTTGCGACCGTTACGGCATTTATGTGATGGACGAGGCTAATCAGGAGAGCCACGGCTACGGCTATGCCAACAAGGAGATGGGCAACGACCCCGAATGGCGCAACGCTCACGTTGACAGGGCAATATCGCTCGTCCAACGCGACAAAAACCACCCTTGCGTCATCCTTTGGAGCCTTGGCAACGAGGGCGGCATCGGTCCCAACATTCAGGCAATGTACGATACCGTGGTGGCGTTGGACAGCACCCGGCTGCCTTTTTACGACTGCCACCCGATGTATTCCGCGCTCCACGATTTTGGCTACCCCACGCCCGAAGTCCTGAAACGCGAGGCGGAAAAGGAGACCCAAAAACCGCTCATCGCCCGCGAGTACGCACACGCAATGGGCAATTCGATGGGCAATTTTCAGGAGTATTGGGACGTGATTTACGCCGATTCGAGCATTGCGGGCGCGGCGATTTGGGATTGGGTTGACCAAGGAATCGCCAAGCCTATCAACGGCGACCCGCTGCGCCATTCATCTGATTTGCAACTCAATAGCGACGAATTTTGGGCATACGGAGGCGACTTTGGCGACAAGCCCAACGACAGGAATTTTAATATAAACGGACTCCTTGCCCCCGACCGCACTCCGCATCCGCATTATTACGAAGTGAAATACGTCTATCAGCCTTTGACTTTTGTAATGAAATCCAACAACAAAAGTGAAGGCGTCTCGTTTGAAATCATCAACCGCGATTGTTTCACCGACATCGACGAATACGACTATACATACGAACTTGTCACCGACGGGGCGACCATCGGCGAAGGCAAATTGTTCCTTAGCGGCAATACATTGAAATTCACCAATTTGAATCAAATGTCAGGTGCCAATGGCGAGGTGTTCATCAATGTGTTTGCCTGCCTGAAATCAGACAATATTTGGCAAAAGAAGGGTTATGTCGTAGCCAAAGAACAATTCAAACTGCTTGACCAATGGACTATCCCAACTATGAATCCGAAGGGTGCAATCAAGGTAAAGAAAACTGCGTCAGGCATCGTCGTCAACACTGAGAATCAATCCATTACAATCTCAAACAGCGGTACTTTGGAGAGTTGGAAAAGTTCAGGCGGCGAGGAGTTTTTGGCAGCCGCGCTCGAACCGTATTTTTGGAAGCCCGAAAACGACAATCAGGCTGCGGCAGGGTTCAAAAGGCGTCTTGGTTTTTGGCGCAACGTCGGCAGCAGCAGGCAGTCTATGCCGTTGACAATCGAAAAACGCAAAGATTGTGTCGTAATTACCTCTGTGTCAACGCTTTCGGTAGGTGCAAAATATACGCTTTCATATACAATAACCTCCGACGGCAAGGTAAAGGTCAATGTGGACTACCTGCCCCAAAACGACACAATTTCGTCTATGCCAAAATTTGGGATGCGGATGAGGGTGAATGGCGTTTGCGACGAAGTTTCGTACTTTGGACGCGGGCCTTGGGAAAATTATCCCGACCGCAAGCGCGGTTCATTTGTCGGCAATTACAAGATGCCCTTCAACGATTTTATGACCGACTACGTAAAGCCTCAGGACAATGGCAACCGCTGCGACGTGCGCCACATATCATTTAAGTTTCACGACAATAATTTCATAATCAGTGGCATCCAACCGCTCTGCATCCGTGCGTGGAACTACGGCGAGGAGGATTTGGAATCCGCCGCCCATCCGCACGAAATCACCCGAGGCCGTTTCGTCAACCTCAATATAGACCTCAACCTCCACGGCGTAGGCGGCGTTGACACTTGGGGTCAGCCGACGTTGCCGCAATACACGATTGACGGGAACAAGGAGTGGAAATACGGATTTGTGATGTGGTGGGAATGATTTTTGCAATTTTCCCGAAATAATTATTTTTTGCGTTTTTATGAAAAAAAATATATCTTTGCCGCAACGAAAAAACGATAACTTAATATAAAAAAACAGCAATGAACACATTTGAAGTTTTTAAATTATATCCGATAGCCATCGAAAGTGCCAAGGGTTTGGAACTCACTGACACCGAGGGCAAAAAATATTTGGATTTGTACGGCGGACACGGTGTTATAAGCATCGGACACTGCCAAGAAGACTATGTTAAAGCCGTTACCGCTCAACTCAACAAAATCGGTTTCTATTCCAATTCGGTGCGTATACCTTTTCAAGAAGAATTAGCGCAGAAATTGCAGAAAATCAGCGGTTATAGTGATTACAAACTTTTTCTCGTAAATTCCGGCGCAGAGGCTAACGAAAACGCTTTGAAACTCGCTTCGTTTTACACCAACCGCAGCAAAGTAATCGCTTTTAGAAAGGCTTTTCACGGCAGAACATCTCTCGCAGTTGCCGTAACGGATAGTCCCGCTATTCAAGCCCCAATCAACAAAACCGACAAGGTTCTTTGGGCAGAACTCAATGATATTGAATCCGTTAAAGCCGTAATGGACTCTGACGTTGCAGCCGTTATCATCGAAGGTATTCAAGGCGTAGGCGGTGTTAAAATCCCGTCAACAGACTTCTTAAAACAACTCCGTGAACTTTGCTCTAAAAACGGTTCGCTCCTTATCATCGACGAAATTCAGTCAGGTTACGGACGCACGGGTAAATTTTACGCTCATCAACATTCAGGTGTCAAAGCCGATATTATTTCGATGGCAAAAGGCATTGCAAACGGTTTTCCCGTCGGCGCAATTATGATTAATCCTGAAATTCCGGCAAAATTCGGTATGTTAGGCACAACTTTCGGCGGTAATCATCTCGGCTGCGCGGCTGCCCTTGCAACCGTAGAGGTCATGATGAAAAACAATTACGTAGACAACGCCGCTAAAATGGGCGAATATCTTTTCGGTAAATTAAAAGGTCATAAAGCAATCAAAGACCTTCGCGGAAAAGGTCTTATGGTCGGAATCGAAACCGTTGCAGACGCTTCTGAAATTCGTAACCGTCTGCTTTTTGACGAGCATATTTTCACGGGATTTTCAGGCGGTGTTAACACAATCCGTCTTATTCCGCCACTCTGTATCACGAAAAAAGAAATCGACAGATTTGTTGAAGCATTCGACAAAGTTACAAAATAAAAAAAAATTGCGAAAAAAATGATAGAATCAATACTAATCATCGCTTTAATCGTTTGGATTTTCAAAACGGTAGCGAAACAAATGTGGAAAGACCATAAGAATAATGATGATTTTATGAACAACATTGGTAATGATTAACAAAGTCCCCAAAGCCAACCCGCTATGCCTGACAATATAATCAGCAGAATCGGGTTGACTTTGAAAAAATAATGCGCCACAACCGTTACACCGAAAATCACGTAACTCAAAACCGATGTAAAACTCTCTTTGTCGCACATCATCACCGCCGCTGAAATTATCAAACCGGCAACTACCGGTGTCATCACCGCCATTGGCTTTTTAACGTAAGGCGACTCTTTGTGCTTGAAAAACAATGCTATAACAAACGACATCAAGATTATTGACGGTAAACACAACGACAAAGTCGCAATCACCGAACCTAAAATTCCGCCCTGCGTAAAACCAACAAACGTCGCCGTATTTATAGAAATAGGTCCCGGTGTCATTTGAGACATAGCCAACAAATCGGCATATTCACCCGCCGTCATCCAACCGTAACCGTCAACGACCTCCATTCTTATCATCGAGACCATCGTATAACCGCCGCCGAAGCCGAACAATCCTATTTTGAAAAACACCCAAAAAAGTTGCAAAAAAACCATCTCAATTATGAATTATGAATTATGAATTACGAAGAGCATATTTTGCTAAAATTATTCCGGCTATAATTGCCACGATTATCAGATAAACCGGCGAAATACCAAGCAAACACACCGCTAAACATGCTAAAATCGGAATCCAAAACGTCCTCTTATCAAGTTTTGCTTTTTTCAACATCGTTAAACCCGGAACCAAAATCAGGGCTATAACACACGGTCTTATCCCCGCAAAAATATCTTTAACGGTTTTCAACCCGTTGATATTCTGAATAAAAGATGCAATAAGCACAATAATTATCACCGACGGCAATGCCGCACCAGCCATCGCCAAAGCCGCACCGCTTTTACCGCAAATCTTAAAACCGGTATACAATGCCATATTAATTGCAAAAACCCCCGGCAACGACTGCGCTAATGTAATACATTCCCAAAATTCGTCCTCGCTGAGCCACTTACGTTTGTCAACAAGCGCGGTTTTAACCATCGAAATCATAGCGTAACCGCCCCCGAAAGTAAACGCTCCGATTTTAAAAAACTCCCAAAAAAGTTTCAATACAAGCATAATCTCTATTTTTAGAATACAAAATTATCCTTTTTTCTTAAACTTTACGTTAACTTTTTCGTAACATTATAAAAAAGGTTTTCTTTTTGTTATATTTGTGGAATAATAACTGACTTAAAAAAAATGACAAAAAAAAATCATACTATCAATAAAACACTGATATTCAAGTTTTTGACTTGTTTTATATTTCTATTCGCCGTATGTGTACCAACAGTTTCAGCACAGAAAGACCGCACTCGTAAACCGTCTGATTATCTGAAACTTATAGACGTAAACACTCCCGACAGCATTACGGCGATATATTATTACAATGCCGCATTATATTCGGATAATTATGATATGCAAATAAAATATTTGCTTAACTCACTCAAATACTGTCCGAAAAGCAAAAAAAACATAATAGCAAGTGCTTCTTTCAAAATCGCAAGGGCATATTGGTACAAAAGCGAATCAAGACAGGCTATCCCGCACATAAATAACGCTTGTCAAATTTACAAATCCTGCAAAGACAGTTCCCGCTTAGCAAACTCCTACGTATTAATGGCTCAGTGTTACAGCAATTTGAAACTAAAAGACAGCACGTTTTACTATTTCAACGAGGCAGAAAAACTTTTCTCCGGACGTTGCGACACCTCAGGGCTGACAACCGTTTTCAGAAATGCAGGGTCGGCAAGTTTGAAAATAAGGCTGAGAGAAATGGCGGAAACCTATTTCAACAAAGCCGTTTTTTTAGATTCCATGGCTGGCGATACGCTTAATCTCGGTTTGGATTATTATTATTTAGGCTACATCAACATCAGGGACAGCATAAAATTAGCCGAACAATACCTCAAACAAGCAATCGGAATACTATCTTCCAAAAAAATAACAGATAATTATTATCTCTCGTTTTTGAACTTTTCATACAACTCGCTCGCCCAAGTTTACTTGCAAGAGGCTCAGGAAAAAGGCGATGAACAGTTGGCTGATTATTGCTATTTTTATTTGAAAAAAGTCGGCAATTATTTTTTAGACCAAAGCGATTTTGCAAATCATATACTGCTTTGTTACACTTACGTTGACTACCTCGTATATAAACAGCAATACCAAGAGGCTCTTGACGAAATGATTTCAATAAAAAAATTTTTGGGTGCAGACCACAATTCAAAAGCCTCAGAAATTTACAACACCGAGATGACACATATTTATGAAAAACTCGGCGACTACAAAAGCGCGTTTGAATATCAAGCCAAAATGTACGAAAACCACATTGAATATATCAGCGACAGCACGGTAACAAGTATCGCAAATTTTCATGCCGAACAAGCGGTCATACACGAGCGTTTGGAACAAAAGCGGATAGAAGCCGAAAAAAGACTTCTGTGGATAATAGTTATTTCGCTAAGCGGAGTAGTAATTCTGATAACGATACTCGTTGTTTACATTTTAAGAATGTTGAAAATCAAGCGCAAAGCCAACAACACCCTTATGCTAAAAAACCGTATTCTTGCCGCTCAAAAGACAGAAATAGAGGGTCAAAAGGCTGAAATTGAGGTTCAAAAATCCGAAATAGAAACACAAAAAAACATCATCACCGGACAATGGCTCGAAGTGGAAAACGTCAACAAAAAACTCATAAATTCTATTGAATACGCTAAACGCATACAAGGTGCAGTAATTTCTTCACCAAAAGACGTAAATGCGGTTTTCAAAGACAATTTCGTGTATTACCGTCCGAGGGATATTGTCAGCGGCGACTTTTACAGAGCAGTAAAATGCGGCAGATTTTCGGTAATGATAACCGCCGATTGTACGGGACACGGCATTCCGGGCGGATTTTTGTCGATGCTCGGCATTTCGTCTCTGAAAGAATTTATGGCAACAGAAAAAGATGCCGAAAATCCGGGCAGCGTTCTTGACAGAATGAGGACTTTTATCAAGACGACACTTATTTCCGAGGTTGACAAAACCGTTGACGACGGTATGGATATGACGGTTTGTTGCTTTGACTTCGAGAAAATGGAACTGCGTTACGCAATCGCTAATCAAACGGCATACATTATCCGCAAAGGCAAAGCCATAAAATTAAAAGGCGACACTATGCCGGTAGGACGTTACGTAAAAGAAGAACAATTTCAGACACTCACTACCGACATTGAACACGGCGATATGGTTTATATGTATTCTGACGGTATTCAAGACCAGTTAGGCGGTGATGCTGATGGTTTCGGACGTAAATTTTTAGGGAAAAACCTTCTTAATATGTTAATCGGTTTTTCAGAAGAGCCGCTCGGCAAACAATGCGCCATACTTCATAACACCATAACCGCATGGCGCAACGGCAGAATGCAAGTAGATGATATGACAATGATTGGAATCAGGGTAGAATAAAAAAAACGGTCTTTTTAGACCGTTTTTTTTACGTTATTTTTTGCCTAACGAAGTACCGCCCGAAGAACTGCTTGAAGAACCTCCGTTAGTCTTTTTGCCTAACGAAGTCGTGCCGCCGTTGGTATTCGTATTAGTTTTCTGTCCGTTGTTGTTATTATTAGTGTTGTTAGTGTTGTTGGTAGTTGTACTACCGCCGTTCATACCTTGAAGCAACACTTCGCAAGACGGCATTACAAGCATCGCCGATAATGCGAAAATAACGGTTAAAATCAAATGTTTTCTTTTCATATTTTTTATCTTTTTTTTTTAAAATGTTCTACTTTTTGGGCAAAACCGTTCTTCCTGCTTTCCATGCAGCGGCTTTCTTAGAAAGTTCGCCCGATTTCTTGTGTGCGCGAATCATTGCCGCGATTTCGTCGGTTGAATAAGCGTTGACGTTAGCCGAAGTTACAACAGAGTGCAAATTAGAGCCTTGTTTGATTTTTGAAATCGAATTTTCTGACGGAACGCCGTTGGTGTAATGAATAGGATTGCCGTTGCTATCACCCCAATAAGCATAGTTGTTGTCTTCGTTGCTCTCGTCAATACCGTCAAAAGCGTCAGCAAAAAGAATCAAATAATAATCGCCCGTAATTTCAGGCATTTTATACGTCCAAGTAAATTCTTTTTGGTCTGAATTTACAACCTGTGCTACACTATATCCGGAAGGTATGTCATAATGATTCCAAGAATACCCTTGTGCCGAAACGCCGAGATATTTTGAGGCTTCATCTTTGTTCCAATTAGAATTGTATGTTTCTGCACTGCCGATTTGGTCGGTGTAATAATCCAAGAAAATTATGCCGTAATCGTTAGCATTATAAGCGTTGTAATACAAAAGGCAGATTGCCCAATTGTTGTCAGCAGTAATTGTCGTCTGTCCGGCATTATAAACGTTGTAAACTGATTGTCTCCAAGTCGGGTCGGAAGCAATATCCTGCTTTTCTGACGCATCTAAATCGTAACCGTCAAGGTCAGCAACCGTTACGTCATTGTCTTTAATAGAAGATGCAACCAAATCATCGCCGCTTGCTTTGCTGTTATCGTCAACTTGATTGGTGTTGTCGTCAATTTCGGTGTCGTTGATGTTGTATGCCACGTAAGCACAATATGCAAAACCGCCGCCTACGAAAAAGTTTTCATCAACCCAAATGTAACCGTCATCACCCCAATTTTCACCCCAAGAGTTAACAACTCTGAAAGCACCATTAGAGCCTTTGGTATCGTCATAACCCGAACATACCATAGCGTGATATGCGTGCTGACCCGTATAACCGTAAGTCTGCGAATAAAGCACGCTCGAAGAATTGGCATTCATAAATTCGTCGCCGAGTTGTGCGCCGAAGACAACTAACTGTCCGTTAGCAAGATACTCTTTGATTGTGGTTTTGTCAACCTTAATCTGACGGAAAGATTTGATTTTGTATTTTCCCGCCGTACTGCTTCCTGCTGAACGGTTGTAAGAACAGTTTCCAAGGTTAGTGTAAGGCACGTCGCTCTGAGTTGCAACACCGCGCGTAATCATAACGTCAAAAGCGTATTCAAAGTTTGTTCCGTTACAGCCCGAACCTTTGTAATCGTTTTCAATAGACCAGAATAAGTCTTTCGGACTAAACTGGTTAGAAGAGTTTTTCAACTGCGATTTCGAAAGATTTTTTTGTTTTGAATACAAAAACGTACGACAGTTGTAAGCCACAGCCCAAGCAACACAAGTACCATACTGTCCTTGATTGCCGATAGGCGGAAGATTATCCGTCAGGTCAACCATTTTAGGTAACCCCTGAGTAGAGAGTTTTTCAGAGGTTTTTGTCGTTGACAACAAAATGTCCTGCGCCTGATGTTCAGTATCTTCGTCCTGAGCAAACCAGCCAAAATAATTGTCGCCGGAATTTGTTGCATACTCGTTGCCGCCGAAAAATACAGTAGCAAGACCGCTAAGTATATCGTCAATAATAGAGCCGTCCCCGTCTTTGTCTTCACACGAGGTTAATCCCGATGCTCCCGTCAGCAAACCCGCAGACAAAAGAGCCGTAAAGAGTTTAGTTTTTTTCATCGGTTATTGAAGTTTTATTGATTAAAAATATCGTTTAATACATTTGACTGCATAATCTTGTTACCGTTTTGTTCGAGTTTTTCTTTATGCTCAAACTGAGTGCTGTCTATTTTCAAGCCGCAGTTGTATAATGAGTTGCAGAAAACCGCACGGTCTGAAAATTTTGCATTCATAAAATCAGGTTTTTCGTATGCTTTTATGTCCGAAAATTCAAAATATCCGTAAAAACGCGCGTCCCAAAACGATACCGGCGCATAAAAAACAGATTTTTGCCAAATCACCGTTTTTTTGAAGACACTTTTATAAAAGGTCGTTCTGCCAGAAAACCTGCAATTAATAAAAGAACAGTCGTCTTGAAAATTTGCAGAAGCAAAAACCGCGCCTTTCGAAAAATCTACGCCGTCAAACGATGCTCTACCTTTTACGTTAGACAATTCAAAATTAAAATCTTTTGAAAAATCCGCCTGCGTAAAGTCTGCACCTTTGATAAACTTACAATCATAAAAAGTAACGTTTTTTTCAAAAACGGTTTTCACCATATTGCCTGCTGAAAAAAATGCCGTAACACTGTCTTCAAAAGTACAATTTATGAAAATAAGTTCGTTATCAATGTAAACCGTAGAAAGAGGCAGTTTATTGTCAACTTTTTGTGCTTTGGTAAAATCCAAAAAGCCTTTAACGGTTTTATCTTTGATAATCAAGTTTTTACCGTCAGAAATTTTTTTCATAATTTTTTGAGCGGTAATTGTATTGGCTTTATCGCTATTCGAAGAGCATGAAAGCAAAAAAGCCGTAACCGTTATAAATACGATGTTAAGAAATTTCATATCCGTCCGTCTTTTTTAAATTCAAACAATACTTTTAAGTTTCTGTGAGTTTTATTCAACATTTCATCAATCATACCGTCGTCAGCCCAAATACACTGCGTAATTCCTTCTTCGGTTTGAGGCTTTGTTCTATAAGACGAACCGCTATAAGTCATTAAAAACCAATAAGTTTTCTTAAAGGTTATTTCCGTTTCGTTACCCCAACGGTAAAAGTGATAAGTATCAAGAAGTTTTCTTTCGATAACGGGAGTTTTTTCGAGTCCCGTTTCTTCCATAACTTCCCTGACGGCGGCATTTTCTACGTCTTCGCCCTCTTCTACTTTGCCTTTCGGCAAGTCCCAAAGACCGTTACGGTAAATGACAAGACTTTGAGCAAGATTATTAAGCACATAACCGCCCGCCGCTTCTATAAACTTAAAAGTAGTTTTCATTGCTTCAAGCAATTTCGAAGCGTTTCCGTAAATTACGAAATCGCCTTTTTTCTCACCGTCAAGACAATCCTTTATAAAATTGTCATAATACTGAATTTCAGTTAATTGCTTAAACTCTTCGCTTTCAAAATCCGTTAAAACAACGGACGAGGTAGCACAATATAATTTGTATGAAGCCATATTCTTAAAAGATTTAAAGGTCAAATGTAAAAAAAAAAAATCACAATCAAAAAAAAATCATTCAAAAAATTACGCTATAAAAGTATTTACCTAAAACCAAATCGCGTTGTACGAGACCGAAAGTCCGCGAATCAGAAACATCGTCTCTATAATCATTCAAAACAAAATAATAATCGTGTTTGAAAGTGTAAGTTAAAACGGGCTTGCCGTCAATATAGAATTTATTATCCTGAACAACAATCTTTACACCCTCAAATTTTTCAATCAAGAATCTATATAAAATCAAACTCTTGATAGAAAGTTTTAACGTAAGACCTTTTTTTGGGACAACAAGCGGTCCGTAAAAATCTCTGTTCCAATTATAAAGCCGGGAAAACGGATACAGACTTCTATCCGCCAAATCATCAGGCAAAACATTATCAGAAAAGTTTTTTATGATGTTTTCTTTTCTAATTTTTTTAAAAAGGCTTTCGGGTACGGCTACGGTTTGTGTCATATCGGTGTTGTTTACAGGAAAAATATTATACCTACGAGCAGCCGTCTTTAATTCATTTATTGAAAAAAAACAGAATTTTCTGTCAAACTGACAAAAATCCGTTCTTTGCAACTCACCGTTTATAAATAGTTTTTTGGCTTTGATTTCAACCGTATCACCCGGAAGACCGACACAACGTTTTACAGTATGTATGTCTTTCTTATTGTCCCGTCTGATAGGATTGTCAATCAAAAGAATATCATTTTTTTGAATTTTTCCGGCATTTTTCACCAAAAGAATTTCGCCTTTAACGATAGTAGGCATCATTCCGCCGCTTCGTACAATACACACATTGTCTCGAAAAGCGACATACAAAAGCGACGAAATGATAAACGCCAAAACAAACGGTAAAAACCAACCGTAATAAAATTTCATTTTATCCCCATAAACACTCTGCTCCAACGGATTGAAGACAAGAAAGATTTATCTTTATCAGTTGAAAACCAAATAAATAATGCTTTTCCGACAACATGGTCTTCGGGAACAAAACCCCAAAAACGTGAATCAGCCGAGTTGTGCCGGGAATCTCCCATCATAAAATAATAGTCCATTTTGAAAGTATATTCCGTAGCAGGCTGATTATTAATCAAAATCTGACCGTTAGAAACAAAAACCTTGTTTTCTTCGTAAGTTTCTATAATTCTGCGATAAAGCGGCAAATTATCCAAAGTCAACTGAATCGTCGCGCCTTTTTTCGGAACATAAAGAGGTCCGAAATTGTCCTCATTCCAACGGTATTTTTCGTCGTGAGGGAAAATATACGCTTCATAAAATCCTTTCGGCTTAACAATTCTCGTTACCGACTTTACACACGGTAATGCTTTTATCCTTTCAACATTTTCTTTTACAAGCGGATAAACAAACATATTGTTGACGTTAACACCTTGAACCTCAGGCATAAACTCCGCTATTGACGGGTCAAAAAGTCTTGAAGCCTCAATGTCTTCTTTTGAAATTTCAAGTTCTTCCAAAAACCTCGGATTTATCATCGTGCCGTCGGTTACGACAAGATATTTAAATTGTTTGTCACCGATTTCTTCTTGCGGTTTGCCGTTAACAAATACCTGACCGTCAACTACTTGCAACGAATCACCGGCAATAGCCACACAACGTTTTATGTAGTTTTCTCTTTTGTCAACCGGACGGCTTACTATCTTGCCGAAATATCCCGCATGAACCTGTCCATAACTATCTCTTACTCTGTCGTTTACGACATTATCCCTGCCGTAATCGCGGATTAATTGATAATAACTTCTTGCCTGTTGATTAAGACAAACCGTGTCGCCTTCGGGAAAATTAAAGACCACGACATCATTATTTTTAACCGTTGTCAAACCCGCCAAACGGTGATAAGGCCATTTTATCCAATCCAAATACGACTTTGTAGTTTGCGAAAACGGCATCGTGTTGTGCGTAAACGGCACTGACAAAGGCGTATTCGGCATTTTAGGACCGTAATTGAACTTGCTTACAAACAAATAATCGCCCACTAAAAGCGATTTTTCCATCGAGGAGGTCGGAATCGTAAACGCTTCAATGAAAAACAATCTGATAATAGTTGCAGCAATAATTGCAAATATCAGAGCGTCAATCCATTCCACGGTTTTAGTCTGTTTTTCAACACCTTTCTTTTTCCAAAAAGCCCAGTGAACTTTCTGCGTTATAAAAATGTCGAAAATGACAACATAACCTAACAAAAGCCAATAATTTTCCGTCCAAATCACGAACAGAAGATAAATAATTGCCGTTAAAGCAAACTTTACCCATTTGTTAGCAAACAATTTCTTCATACAGGTACTTAAAAATTAAAATTTCAACATATCGTCCATACCGTAAAAGCCTGAGGGCTTGCCTTTTAAGAACTCGGCAGCAAGAACCGCTCCGAGTGCCAGACCTTTTCTTGAATGTGCAGTATGTATGATTTCAATATCGTCAATATCAGAATAATATTTAATGCTATGAGTTCCGGGGACTTCGCCTTCGCGAACCGAATTTATCAAGACTTTCTCCTTAGCATCTTTTGCTTCGAGAGTCCAGCCGTTTTTGCGGTGAAAATTCTCCAAAATACCTTCTGCCAAAGTGATTGCCGTTCCGCTCGGTTTGTCAAGTTTGTGAATATGATGAGTTTCCACCATATTTACGTCGTAATTGTCGAAACCGTCCATAATTTTCGCCAAAAATTTATTTAAGCGGAAAAATATGTTTACGCCGATAGAATAATTTGACGAATAGAAAAATGTCTTGCCGTTTTCTTTGCACATTTTTTCTACTTCGGGCATTTTGTCGAGCCAGCCCGTTGTGCCTGAAACTACGGGAACTCCCGCCTCAAAACATTTTTTGTAGTTTTCAAAAGCGGCATCAGGACGGGTAAATTCTATTACTACTTCCGCTTTTTGAAGGTTTTCTTTTGTAAAATCTTGGGGGTTAATCAAAGTGTCAAGTGTTAAAACGACTTCATGACCGCGTTCCTTGGCGATTTTTTCGATTTCATGCCCCATTTTGCCGTAGCCGATTAATGCTATTTTCATAATTCGTTTTGTTTTTAAAAATGTAGAGACGTTGCTGGCAACGTCTCTACAATAAAAATCCGTACGTATGTTATTTTAAATGTAATTTCGAACTATTTTACGGAGTTTACGACAGCCTCGAATGCTTTCGGGTTGTTCATCGCCAAATCCGCCAAAACCTTACGGTTAAGTTTGATGTCTTTTTTAGCGACTTTACCGATAAATTCAGAGTATGACATATTGTAACCTCTTACTGCTGCATTGATACGTGCAATCCACAAAGCACGGAAATTGCGTTTTTTATTTTTACGCTGAATGTATGCGTGAAGAAGACCTTTTTCATACGTGTTTTTAGCAATCGTATAAACGTTCTTTCTTGCACCGAAATAACCTCTTGTAAGTTTGAGGATTTTTTTTCTTCTGTTGCGCGAAGCAACTACATTTACTGATCTTGGCATTTTTTTCTAATCAATTTTTTGTCCACAGGCGCACCCGCAAGGTGTCTTAACATTTTTACAGCCCGGGGACGGGTTAAACTACTAATATTAATTTACCTAAACGTTTTCAGACTATTTCATTACTAAAAGTTCTTTGATAGCCTGCTGGTTTGCTTTTTCGACAACGCCGAATTTAACCAAATTCTTCTTTCTTTTAGTTTCCTTCTTAGTCAAAATATGGCTGTGGAAGGCATGTTTTCTTTTGATTTTACCTGATGCTGTGAGTTTGAACCTCTTCTTTGCAGCACAATTAGTTTTTACTTTTGGCATTTTTTTAAAATTATTTAAAAGTTAGCGTATTTAATTTTCTTTATACGCACGGATTTTTCTATTTCTTCTTGCTGAGCGGCGAAATAAGAATCGTCATCTTTTTGCCTTCGAGATACGGTTTCTGGTCGAGTTTGCCGTAATCTTTGAGCCTGTCGGCAAAATTCAAAAGCAATTCTTCGCCCTGCTCCTTGAACAATATTTGCCGGCCTCTGAAAAAGACGTATGCCCTTACTTTATCACCGTCTGTTAGAAATTTTTTAGCGTGATTGAACTTAAACTCCAAATCATGCTCATCCGTCTGGGGTCCGAATCTCAATTCTTTGACCTCAGATTGCTGCTGTTTGGCTTTCTGTTCTTTCAGACGTTTCTTCATTTGATACAGAAACTTCTGATAATCAATAATTCTACAAACAGGCGGCTTTGCATCCGGTGAAATTTCCACCAAATCCAAGCCCATTTCGTCCGCCATTTTAAGCGCATCCCTTCTTGACAACACAAGATTGTTTTCTTCGATGTTGTCGCCCACAAGCCTTACGGTTTCAGCCTTGATTGCACCGTTGATTCTGTATGCAGGCTCGTTGTTGTTCGTCTTAGCGATAATATTGTCCTCCCAATAGTTTAGTTAAAAAATAATTGTTATTCTTCGGGGTGAAGTTCTTTGTCAACTTCGCCTTGTATAAACGCTTTAAATTCGTCAATCGTCATTGCGCCCAAATCGGTTTTACCTTGTTTACGAACCGAAACTTTGTTTTCGGCGGCTTCTTTTTCGCCGACAATCAACATAAAAGGTACGTGTTTGGTTTCGTTATCGCGGATTTTTCTGCCGATTTTTTCGTTTCTGTCATCAACCTCGCAGCGAATATCCTTATCGTTCAAGATTTCTGAAACTTTTTGAGCGTATTCGTTAAATTTCTCCGAAATAGGCAATACAACAGCCTGAGTAGGTGTCAGCCACAACGGAAATTTACCTTCGGTGTTTTCGATTAAGACAGCCACAAACCTCTCCAAAGAGCCGAAAGGTGCGCGGTGAATCATAATCGGACGATGTTTTTTGTCGTCTGCGCCGGTGTATTCCAAGCCGAAACGCTCCGGCAAATTGTAATCGACCTGAATCGTACCGAGTTGCCATTTTCTTCCCAAAGCGTCTTTGACCATAAAGTCGAGTTTAGGACCATAAAAAGCAGCCTCACCGGTTTCAACCGTAGTGGGCAAACCTTTTTCGGTAGCCGCCTCAATGATGGCTTTTTCTGCCATATCCCAATGTTCGTCAGTACCGATATATTTATCTTTGTTGTTCGGGTCGCGGAGCGATACCTGAGCAGTGTATTCTTTAAAGTGAAGAATCTTGAAAATGTAAAGAATAATGTCGATTACCTTACAAAATTCTTCTTTGATTTGGTCAGCCCTTACAAAAAGGTGTGCATCGTCTTGTGTGAAACTTCTAACCCTTGTAAGTCCGTGTAACTCACCGGATTGCTCGTAACGGTAAACCGTACCGAACTCAGCCAAACGCAAAGGCAAATCTTTATAACTGCGCGGTTTCAAACGGTAGATTTCGCAGTGGTGAGGGCAGTTCATCGGTTTCAACAAAAATTCTTCGTCCTCGCTCGGAGTGTGAATCGGCTGGAACGAATCTTTACCATATTTTGCATAGTGTCCGCTCGTTACATAAAGTTCTTTCTGACCGATATGCGGAGTGATAACCTGCAAATAACCGTATTTTTTCTGAATTTTTGCCAAAAATCTCGTCAAAGTTTCTCTCAAAACCGTACCCTTAGGCAACCAAAGCGGCAAACCCTGACCAACTTTCGGTGAAAAAGCGAAAAGTTCCATATCTTTTCCGATTTTTCTGTGGTCGCGTTTTTTAGCCTCTTCCAACAAAACGAGATATTCGTCCAACATTTTTTGTTTCGGAAAAGCCACACCGTAGACGCGGGTAAGCATTTTGTTGTTTTCGTTACCTCTCCAATAAGCACCTGCTATCGAAGTGATTTTCACGGCTTTAATAAGACCTGTATTCGGCAAATGCGGTCCCCTGCAAAGGTCGGTATAACCGTCTTGACAATAAGCGGTGATTTTGCCGTCTTCTAATTCCGAAATCAATTCGGCTTTATAATTGTCTCCTTTTTTGTTGAAAAAGTCAAGAGCCTCCTGTTTAGAAATTTCCTTTCTTTCGTAAGGATGGTTTCCACGGGCGATTTCCATCATTTTCTTTTCGATTGCCGGAAAATCTTCGTCCGTAATAACTTTTCCGTCAGGGAGTTCAACGTCGTAATAAAAACCGTTTTCAAGAGCCGGACCGATACCGAATTTTGTGCCGGGGTAAAGTTGTTCCAAAGCCTCAGCCATCAAATGCGCAGCCGAATGACGGAAAGTGTGTTTACCCTGTTCGTCGTCCCATTTATAAAAAACAAGTTTTCCGTCCTCGTTAATCGGACGGGTAGCATCCCATTCCAAACCGTTGAACGATGCCGATAATACTTCTTTTGCCAAACTGTTACTCAGCGATTTAGCAATATCAAGCGGTGTAGAACCGTTTTCAAATTCCTTTACGGAATTATCAGGAAAAGTTATCTTAATCATTTTAAACCATTTAATAAGCGGCGCAAATTTACGTTTTTTTAGTTTTATGACAAAATTTTTTTTATTAAATTTTTTGTTAAATTCAGTTTTTTTTCATTATATTTGCCAAAATGAAATTATGAAACGCTTTTGGTTTGTTATATTATTTTTAACTTCTTGGTTTTCAGCATTTTCTCAAATTGACGAAGATGTTGAAATAATATCTTCTCCATCAGAAGACAAAAAATATGTATACCCTGATGTCGATTTTGAGATACAAAAACCGTCAGAGGCGGTAAAAACCAAAAGAAAAAATCCTTTACTATCTCCTATTTTAACGAGAGGTTGGCGGCTTTTTGCGGAGTTCGGACTTCAAAAAGCGGTTAACGATTATACCTGCGACGTAATTGATTTTTCATGTTCGCTCGGCTGGCAGTTTATACCGCAATTTTACGCCGGCATGGGTGTCGCAGAGCAGGCATACGCCGATTATTGGTATTTCGGAACATACTCAACAGAGCCGAATTTTGCACTCGTATTACCGCTATTTTTTGATTTCAGATACGATTGCTTAAAGAAAAAAGTTACACCTTTTATAGAATGTCGGATAGGTTATGCGGCAACTGATGACGAATACAACAATTATTCAGGATTTTATTATAGTCCGTCTGCGGGTTTAAGGCTTTGGAAATTCAACATATCCGTCGGAGCAGAATATGTAAAACTCGACCAGCCGTGGCATTTTTTAGAAATAGTTGACGGACACCGACAATTCACGACGATAAAAACACAAGCCTCGTATATGATTAAACTTTCATACGAATGGGGCGGCAATTTTTAACCGCTCCCCTATCCTACCCTGCTGATTGTCATAAGTTTGTTCTCGTCGAGAATTTCAATTTTTTTGCCCGAAACCCAAATGATTTTGTCAGCAGTAAAAGTGCGCAAAGTATGGATAAGTTGTTCCTTAGAACAACCAGCATAATCAGCAAGTTCTTGTCTTGAAAGTCCTAATGAAAAAGCCTTACTTTGATAAATCTTTTGAGAAAGATAAAGCAACACATCGGCTATACGTCCATTACTCTGTTTTCTGGCAACCGAAATAAAGTTGAAAATAGCGTCCCTGAACATCTGAGTGGAAAGGCTCATGATTTCAAACATGAACTTGCGGTTGGAAAGAGCGTAAAGTTTGAATCTGTTGAGGTTAATCGCGCAGCCTTTGCACTCCTCAACGGCAACAATCGAAAACAGGTTAACGTCTTCGTTTAATATATTGGCAAGACCGAGCAAAGTCTGAGCCTTGTCAATGGCAATGATAAGTTCCCTGCCGTTGCTGTCGCTGACAAACTTCACGATGCCTTTGGTCAAAAAAATCAGTTCGCTGCATTTTGCGCCCTGTCTTAAAATTACATCACCTTTTTTATAAACATACTGCTTTGTCTGTTCAAAAATGGAACGGAACTCGTCTTCCGAAAGTCCCTTGCAAAGCCCTTGCTTAAAAAAGCAATTATTACATTCCTCTTGTATAGCCGCCATTGTTTTCATATTTTGCGCAAAAGTACAACATTTTTTTCAACAAAAAAAATATATTTTTCAGCCCGCGTACATCAAATTACAGCCTCGTACATCAGAATTGTCAAACCTGCCGCGAACCTCAAAACTGCCGTCTGAATGTTTTATACCCAAATCCTGAGTTTGAATAAAACTGCAAGAATAAAGGTTTGCCAAATCAATAACGTTAATGCCGCCCGTTGTCTCCGCCTTAACAGTCTCAAAGGGATTCATGGCATCGCGAATAATTATTTTCATCGTTGAAGTTTCTTTATAAATACCTGAACCAGAGGAATATGCCTGCGAGAGTAGTTCCGTCATGCCGTATTCTGAATGTACGGTTGTAACACCGAAACCGTTACAAAGAATTTCATGCACCTCCTCTCTGACGAGTTCTTTTCTGCGCCCTTTCATGCCGCCGGTCTCCATAATAATAAGGCGGTCGCCGTAGTTTTTCTTGAATTTTTCGGCATAATCCAAAAGCGCAAACGTAACTCCGATTAAAAGAATTTTTTTGTCCGTCTTTGCCAAAACTTCTTCAATTTTTCTATCAAGTCCCTCAAAATCATAAAGATAAAATCCTTCCGTACCGTTTGTAGAAAGTTCCATAAGACGTTCTACCATCAAGACCAAAGACGAACCTTTACGCTCCAAATACGACGGCAAAAGCGCAAGAATTTTATAATCTTTTATGTCGCCGTAAAACTTTTCAAAACCGTAACTCAATGATTTATAATAAAGTGCAAGTTTTTTTACATGATGTTTCGAGACGTTTTTTCCCGTTGTGCCAGAAGAAGTAAAAACCGCCTCCGAAGAAAAATCCGTTGTCTTAACGCTAAAAAGTTTAAAAAATTCTACTGGCATAAAAGGAATTTTCTCCAAAGAAGAAACCTCCCCCGTGCCGCGTTTTCCCAAAAATTCAAGATATTTTTTATAAACAGGATTATTAACCCTTTGAAATTCAAACACTTCCAACGCCGTTTTCTCAAACTCCGCATTAGAAGAAACTCTAAACAACTTTTCCTCTAAACCAATCATATTTTATAAAAATTTGCCGCAAAATTACTAAAAATAAATGACAAATTTTCCATTTTGACAAATTGTCAGTGAAAATTTGTCAACTTTCTGTCATTTTGTCAGTAAAAATCACATTTTTCGGCATTGGCACTCAAATTGAATATACCCTAAGTGAAAACATTAAACAAACAAAAAGAAAATAATAAAGAAAATAATAAAAAAATGATTAATAAAAACTTTTTAAACAAGGAGGTTATTATGTTACAGAGATTTTTCAACAATGATGACATTGACTGGTTCGGAAACAATTTGTTTCAGATTGACAACAACAGAATGAACGGTGTTCCGCCGGTAAACATCAGTGAAAAAAACGACGGTTTCATTATTGAGATGGCCGCTCCGGGCTACAAAAAAGAAGATTTTTCCGTTAACGTAGATAAAAATCTTCTTACGATTTCGGTTCAGAAAAAAACCGAAAAAACAGAAAACTCTGAAAACAACAACGACAACAAAGACAAAAACGAGCCGAAAGTTTATCGCCGCGAGTATAGTTTCAGCAGTTTTTCAAGGTCGTTCACACTGCCCGAAGGCGTTGACGCTCAAAAAATCGGAGGCTCTTACACTGACGGAATCTTGAAACTCGAAATTCCGAAATGCGAGATTCAGAACACCAAAAAAGCAATTGAAATAAAATAGGTTGATGTTAATAAAAAAACGGGACTGTAAAAAACTTACAGCCCCGTTTTTTTATTACAATAATGAATCAATTTTGCTTTTCAAAACTGATTCAGACATCGTTCCTACGTGTTTATCTTTTAATTCCCCGCCTTTGAAAAACAAAAACGTCGGAATGCTTCTTACTGAATATTGCGCGGAAATTTCAGGATTTTCGTCAACGTTGACTTTTGCAACCAACGCTTTACCTTCATACTCAGCACCTACTTTGTCAACAATCGGAATCATTGAACGGCAAGGTCCGCACCATTCAGCCCAAAGATCTACAACTACAACGCTGCTCGAAGACAACGCTTTCTGAAAATTTTCAGTATTTAAATGTACTACCGGCATTTTTTCTACTTTATTATATAGTTAACAAATTTATTTTGCAAATTCCACCAAATTCTGACCATATTCGCTCAAAAGTATTGAAAGCGAGTTCAATGAACCTTCCAACTCGTTTAAATCAAGGTTTTCGATTTGAAGCGTGTCGCGGAACAAAACCCTATTGTCGTCGTCCAAAACAAAGGCTCCGTGAACAATGTCGCGATTTTTCTTCAACAACTCTTTCAAAACGTTAGCCGTCTCGTGCTTTAAAACAAAAAGCGGCTGCTCCATAATCAAAATCGGGTCGGCACAAGCAATAGCCATATTTTTAATGCCTTCTTCTTCCCGGCTGATTATAAAAGTGCCGTTGCTCTCGCTCTCGGCATCGATGGAATATTCCAAATCCAACAAATAATTTTTTACTTTCTGATAATTTTTTTCCATGGTTTTTCTGTATTAAAATGTTTTCGCAAATATAACAAAAAGTTTTTTCTAAAAAAACAAATTAACGTTTTTTTTATTCTTCAATTATATTTGTTCGCATCACCTTTGAATAATCAAGCGGAGATTTGTCTTTCAAATATTCAATCAGACAGTCGCAACTAGTTTTGTCAAGGATTTTTCCTTCTTTGTTTTTCAAGAAAGTAATCGAGACAACGTAATTGTTACATGCAAAAGAATACAACTTTTTGTTTTTCAGAGGTTTACCGTTTTCTAAATAAACGTCCAATGATTTTACTTTTTTCGGGTCGTTTTTGTCAACTTTCATCGTGTAACTAACGCCTGAGGTATAACATTCAATCATTTCGTCGTTTTCACGGCAGTCGGTAATAAGACGTTTGATGTCGGCACCGCTGAGTTTGAAAACCACCATTTTGTTGCCGAAGGGGTCAAGCATAAGGGCATCTTTACGGGTAAAATTGCCCGCCTCTTTGGTAGAATAACGCACGCCGCCACCGTTTTGAAGCACAATCTGACATTTCGTGCCGTAACGCTGACCGTCAGAAACAAACGCTCCCATCGAAATATAATTGTTAATCGGTTTTGCAAGCGTACCCATAACCTCCTGCAAAAAAGGATTGTCAGAATACTTTGCAACCATATCGGCAATTTTTTGATTGCTCTGTTTTGTTTCCAAAATGCTGATAACTTTTGAAGATTTTTTAACGACTTTACCGTTTTCAACCTCAAAATCCACCAAAGTACAATACTGCATTTTGTTTTTGCTCTGAGTAATCAAAACGCCGTTAACGATAGTGTTAGCAGGAACGAGTGTGTGTGTATGTCCGCCCATAATCGCGTCCAACTGAGGCATGTTTTGAGCCGAAATTTTGTCCTCATCAATACCGTTATGCGAAAGAAGAATTTCAATATCACATTGTTTTCTGACAATATCAGCGTATTTTTCGGCGGCTTTTTGAGGATTACTCCACGTAAGACCTTTTACGTTGTCAGCCAAACAATCGGGAATGCCTCTCTGATTGATTTGCAAAATGCCGATTACACCGACTTTTACGCCGTTAACGTCAAAAATTTTGTACGGGTCAAGTTTAAAGCCCATAGAATCCGGCACGGTAACGTTAGCACAAAGATACGGAAAATTTGAGCGTTCTGCCTGCTTTTTAAAGCCTGCAATTTTAGCGTCAAATTCATGATTTCCGAGCGACGAAGCGTTAACGCCGAAAACATTCATCACTTCCGTCATCGGTCTTGACGGCTCTTCATACATGTCGTTAACGGGATTTCCCGTACGGTTGTCGCCCGCACTAAGAACCAATAAATCAGGATTTAAAGCCCGCAAACTATCAATAACACCGCCTAATGCCGCCGCACGGTCAAGATAAGCGTGCATATCATTCAAAGCAAGCACTTGAACGGTCTTTTTCTGCGCTGACAACGAAACGGTAAAAGCCAAAAACGCCGTCAACAAAAGTGTAATTTTTTTCATATTCTTTAATCTTTATTAAATTTGCGGGCAAATATAACTTTTTTTAACGAAAAAACGAAAAAACTCCGCTAAAAATTAACTTTCATGCCGACAATAAACCGCCGTCCGCTCTGCTCGATAAATGAAAAATCGGTGTATTCCTTATCAAGAACGTTTGTCATTTCAGAGTAAATTTCAAAGCGTTTTTGAGAGAATTTAAGACCGCAGTCAAGCAGCGCATAGGGGTCGTTACCTTCGCCGGTGCGGTACTGATAACGGTACGAAACGTTGAAACTCAGCGGTTTAATGATTTGGAACACGCCCGACAAAGCGACTTTGTGTTTCAAATACTCCTGAGCGTATTTTGAGGCGGTGATTTTTTTTGTATATTCAATATCAGAGTCAATATAAGAGTACTGACAATCAATTCGCTTAACAAAAAAGTTTTCCAACAACTCCTGCGGCAAAAACGCGAAATCAAATTCTCCGCCGAAGGTTTTAGTCGTAAAATTGCCCGAACGGTAAGTTTTTTGGTCAGGCTCGTCAGCATAAATTACCCAGTCAATCATGTCTTTTTTGTCAGAACCGAAAAGCCTGAGTTCATAAGAAAAACCCGGTTGACGGAATTTTACGCCCCCACCGTAATCAACTGTTCTTTCAGGTTTTAAGTCGGAAGTTCCCTGAATGTTAGCACCCGAATAATACAAATCAGTATAAGTCGGCATACGGAGGGCGGAGTTAACGTTGAAGAAAAATTTCCAGTTTTTCGTCGGGACGTAAGATGCGTCAAGCCCCGGACACCAACGCCATTTTCCGTCAAGGAAAGTATTATAAACCGCCGGAAAAGCCACCGCAACCGTGAATTTATCAAACACAAAATCATGCTCTGCCGTAACGGTAATGTTTGTTCTGTCGCCGAGATGTGTGTAAAAAATATCGTTTTCGGAATCCGTACCGCGCGTTTTCAGGAACTTTGCTGAATCAAGCATTTCACCGAGTTTCGTAGAATAAATCTGCTCCGAACGCATTTCAAAACCTATACTTGTACGTCCGAGACGGTTTTTTGCCCAAGCGTTAAGCCCCGCCGAGCGCACTTGACAAAGGTGAAAATTTTCGCCGGCATGAGAATTTTTATGCCATTGATAATGGTCGTAACGACGGTCAGCGGCAAAAACGGGATTAAGATGAACCTTTCCGGCAGTCAACTCCGCAGAAGCCGAAATCAAAAAATGCTCGTTGCTTTCCCACTGGTCTTTTGATGCCGCACCGTAAAAAGTGTTGGCTTCAAAAGGTTTGTAAGAATAGCCCGCCTGAATGTCCGCTTTAACGTCTTTTGAACGGTAACTACCTCTGTAAAAGGCTCTTTTGATACTGTAAGCGGAATTTTCAGTATCGCCGTCGTCAGAAATATAACCGAGCGAAAGGTTATGAATCAGACGGTTAGGATTGCCGAAAGTGTCATAACCTGCATTGTGAGAAAAAGCAGTATTAGCGTTAACGCCGAAATGTCCGTTATCGCCCGCAAAAGCGTTTACAGTGCCTTTAACACCTGTTTTATAACCCGTTTCATCGGGGTCGTCGTCAAGAGTTACGATGTTGATAGTCCCACAAAACGACTGCGTAGAAAATACTCTCGCCGAAGGACCGTCAAGAATTTCGATCCTCTTAATATCGTCTTTTGAAATCGGGAAATCCGCACTCAAATGTCCCGTGTGCGGCGAAGTAATATTAACGCCGTTAAGAAGTATCGTAACTTGGTCAAACGTGCCGCCGCGCAGCGAAATATCACTCTGCGAGCCGCTGCCCCGCTGACGAACATCAACTTTTGCCGCATATTTCAACAAATCTTCAACCGAAGAAACCGGCATTGCAAGAATTTCTTCGCGTTTCAAAACCGTAACCTGCTGAGGTGTCTGCTTTTGCGAAAGCGGAACACGGGTCGAAAGGACTTTAATTTCGTTTAAATCGACATTTTCAAGCGTGTCGTTTTGTGCTTTTACAGTACCGCAAAACGAACTCAAAACCGCTGCGGCTGTCAACATTGAATAAAATTTCATTTTTTTAATTTGCTATTTTTTTAAAATTCCGGCACAAAAGTATAAATGATTTTTGTATTGTATTCTTGGAATTGTATTAACAAATTATTATCTTTTTAATCAAAATACAATAAAAAAATATTAGGCTTATACGAAAAACGTTTTTTTATAAACAAAAAACGGATTTTTATAAACAAAAAGCGTGAGTTTATGAAAACAAAAAAAATAACCCCGTGTATAGAAAAATACACAAGGTTATTCTTTCTGTGCTTTATTATATCAAATAAGTTTTTTGACGTAACGGAGATGTTAAATGGCGACATGACCAATCGACTTGCGAATTGCAATGATTGACAAACCGAGTTGCTGAATAAGTGTCTGGATTTTAGAACGTTGCGATTCAGGAATTTTAATTTCGTAAATATCGTTTGCTTTGTCGGATTCTGCATAAATCTGCCGCAAAATATCCCGAAGTTCTATTGCAATTTCTGACGGAGGATTACCGCTCAAGGCTTTGGCTACAAGTCTTTCCGCTTCACGAAGTTTTCCACATTGCAAAGCCAAACTTGCCGCACTGCGATATAATATGGATAATCCCGGCTCAGGATTTCGCTGAAAATCAGCAAGTAAGGCAGCCTCTTGCTCTTTTTCAAAAGCCATTGCATAATAATTCTGCGGCTCATTGCCGTCATCATTTTTAGTTGCAGCAATGTCGCCTTTCATAGCCAAATCCATAGCCTCATTATGTAATGTCCTTATATCTTTCATCGTTTTTGTGACTTTATTTTAAAAATTGATTGCGGCGTTTTTAATTCCACAATCGAAATATATGCCGGCATTTTTCATAAAGGTTAGCACCTTCAACAGAGGACACACCGGGTAGTCTTTGCGTAATATCTGATAAATTCAATTCGCCCATAACGGACGCAATATTACATATTTTTTCCTGATTGTCCAAATTTTTTACGGTTTTTGTTTGCACTTTAACACACCTTTTTGTTGAAAAATGATTTTTTTTGTAACTTAGCCGCAAAAATTTATTATTACACTAAAATATGAAATTTTCTAAACTTTTACTTACGGCTGTATGTTTTTCTGCGTTTTCATGTTCAGAAAAACAGTCGCAGCAAGACGATTTTATTTCGGATTTAATGTCAAAAATGACGTTAAAAGAAAAACTCGGACAGTTGAATCAGCAGGTTGCTGGCGAAATCAACACGGGTTCGCCGCAAAACACCGAGTGTGGAAAAGCCATTATGGACGGTGAAATCGGCTCGGTTTTTAACGTTATCAGCGTTGACAAAATCAAAGAACTTCAAACGGTTGCCGTTGAAAAATCACGGCTTAAAATTCCGCTTTTGGTCGGTATGGACGTGGTTCACGGTTATCAGACGATTTTTCCCGTACCGCTCGGATTATCATGCACTTGGGACTTAGAAAAAATTGAAAAGTCCGCCTCAATCGCCGCCAAAGAATCAGCTGCAAACGGTATCGCTTGGACGTTTTCACCGATGGTTGACATCTCACTTGATCCCCGTTGGGGACGTCAGGCGGAAGGCAGCGGCGAAGACCCTTTTCTCGGCTCTCAAATCGCAAAAGCAATGGTCAGAGGCTATCAGGGCGATGATTTAAAAGCCGATGACAAAATCTTGGCGTGCGTAAAACATTTCGCGCTCTACGGTGCTGCCGAATCAGGCTTGGATTATAACACCGTGGATATGAGCCGTTTAAGAATGTTCAATCAGTATTTTGACCCGTACAAAGCCGCCGTTGAAGCGGGTGTTGCAACGGTGATGTCAAGTTTTAACATCGTTGACGGAGTTCCTGCGACCGCTAACAAATGGCTTTTGACGGACGTTTTGCGCAAACGCTGGGGCTTTGACGGAATGGTCGTAACGGATTACGCTTCGATTGCCGAAATGCAAACTCACGGTTTGGGCGAATTGAAAGAAAATTCTGTCCGCGCCTTGAAAGCCGGAACGGATATGGATATGGTAACACGCGGATTTTTAGGCACTTTGGAGACAGCCATCGCAGAAGGTCTTGTCAGCGAAGATGATATAAATAAAGCGTGCCGCAGAGTTTTGGAGGCAAAACAAAAATTAGGACTTTTTGACAATCCGTACAAATATTGCGACGGCAAAATTCCTGTCAGCGTTACGTATTGCGCTGAACATAAAGCGTTTGCAAAAGAATTGACGGAGGAAAGTTTTGTCATGTTAAAAAACGAAAACAATGTTTTGCCGCTCAAAAAAGCAGGTACGATTGCCTTAATCGGACCTTTGGTTGAAGCGCGTTCTGACATGGCGGGAACGTGGTCAGTGGCTCAGGATTTTTCAAAATATTCTACGCTAAAAGAATCGTTTGAAAAATATTTAAGCGGTTCAGCGACTTTGTTGACGGCTCAGGGCTGCAATTTGTTGGACAACGAAACAACACAAAACAACATTCAGAAAGGACACGGCACGGAACCGATTTTAAGAGTTGACGACGAAAAAGCGTTGAAAGAGGCGGTTGCAGTTGCGAAAAAATCAGACGTAATTATCTGTGCCTTAGGCGAATGTGCGTGGATGAGCGGCGAGGGAACATCTCGTTCTGACTTGGAATTGCCGAGACCTCAAAAGGCCTTGTTAAACGAACTTTTGAAACTGAAAAAGCCGGTTGTTCTACTAAATTTTGCCGGTCGAGCAACCGTTTTGACAGAGGAAAGCAAAACCGTTCCTGCGATTATGAATGTTTGGTTCGGCTCTGAGGTCGGCGACGCGCTTTGCAGCGTACTTTTCGGTGAAAAATCGCCGTCAGGAAAACTGACAGTTTCGATGCCGAAATCCGTCGGACAGTTACCGCTTTATTATAATACGTTGATTTCAGGCCGTCCGATTCCCGATGACAATCCCGAATATATTATCTTTAATTCTGATTATCAGGACGTTTCTAACGGTGCATTGTATCCTTTCGGTTACGGACTAAGTTATACGAAGTTTGAATATTCCGGCATAACGCTTTCTAAGTCTCAAATCTCAGAAAACGAAACCGTTACGGCAAAAGTTACGGTTAAAAACACCGGCGATTATGATGGGGACGAGATTGTTCAACTTTATATCCGCGACATTTACGCTTCGATTTGCCGTCCGATAAAAGAGTTGAAAGGCTTCAAACGTATTTCCCTTAAAAAAGGCGAAAGTCAAGAAGTGGAATTTGAAATCACGCCCGATTTGCTGAAATTTTACAACTCTGATTTGGATTTCGTTTTGGAAAAAGGCGAATTTGAAGTCATGCTCGGAGGAAATTCAAAGGAAGTAAAAAGAGAAAAATTTGAAGTAAAATAGCAGAAAAATTTGGAAATGTTCAACGCATTGAGTAATTTTGTTCAGTCGATTGAAGAAAAATGTTCAATCGACTGAACATTTTTCTTCAACGCATTGAACATTTTGTCAAAATATGTATAAAAGACCTTATTATCAATTAGTTACAAATCGGATAAAAGAGCCGAGATATAGGATTCAAGTTGTAGTCGGACCACGACAAGTAGGAAAATCGACTATGATTAGGCAGATTTTGGAAGATTGCGAACTGCCATACGCAAGTTTCACGGCTGACGATATAACAAACGTTTCGCAAAACTGGCTGTCAGAAATTTGGGAAACGCAACGTATGAAAATGTTAGCGCAAAACCAACAAAAACGGCTTTTGGTGATTGACGAAATTCAAAAGATTCCGAATTGGAGCGAAACCGTCAAAGCCGAATGGGACAGAGATTCTAACGAAAACAGAAACTTGCTTGTCGTTTTGCTCGGCTCGTCAAGAGTTCTGATTCAGAAAGGGTTAACGGAATCTTTGGCGGGACGGTTTGAGTTAATAAGACTGCCGCATTGGAGTTTTAGCGAAATGCGTGATTGTTTCGGCTGGAATTTGCAGCAATATGTTTATTTCGGCGGTTATCCGGGGGCGGCGGCATTTATCAGCGACGAAAAACGCTGGCGGGATTATATCAAAGATTCGATGATAGAACCCTCTATCTCAAAGGACGTTATAATGGATTCGCAAATTCAGAAACCGCAACTTTTGCGACAACTTTTTGAACTCGGGGCTTCGTACAGCGGCGAATTGCTGTCGTTGACAAAAGTTCAAGGTCAACTCGTTGATGCAGGAAACGTTACGACACTTGCCGGATATTTACACCTTTTGGACGAGTGCGGACTTTTGGCGGGTCTGCAAAAATATGCCGTTGACGATGCCAGAAAATATAATTCGATTCCGAAATTTCAGGTTTATAACAATGCGTTGAGGAATGTTTATATGGAGGAGGATTTTTCTGAGGCTATTCAAGATTCCAAAATTTGGGGTAGATATGTTGAATCGGCAATCGGGGCGTATTTGGTGGCAAATGCTGCGATTTACGGCTATACGGTTTATTATTGGAGAAACAAGCAGGACGAAGTTGATTTTGTATTGCGGCGACGTCAAAGAACTGTTGCTCTGGAAGTTAAGACGGGAAGGCGGACAACGAATAGCGGCTTAAAAGTTTTTGAAGATTCATATAAACCGTTCAGAAAACTTGTCATCGGTTCGGGCGGACTTCCAGTGGAGGATTTTTTAACAATGGATTTGGAGGTATTATTTAAGACTGTATAAAATCGGTTACTCCATTAACCGATTTTTATTAAAATTTGGTCGTCTGAGTAACCTTTTTTATCTTTGTGCGGAAATAAAAATTCATACTATGGAAACCCTTTTCAAAAAACACAAAATTTTAATTTCGCAAGTCGAAATGAAAATTGTCCGTCAAATGATGCAAACCGTTGATTGGGACAAACAACTTGTGGCAATCCGAGGTTCAAGAGGTGTTGGTAAAACAACTCTTATGCGGCAGTACATTAAACAAAAATACGGCATAAATGCCGGAGAATCATTGTATTGCGTTATGGACGGAATGTATTTCACTAATCATTCTCTGTTGGAACTTGCTGAAAAATTCCATCTCAGCGGCGGACGACATCTCTTTCTTGACGAGGTACACAAATATCCTACTTGGAGTCGTGAAATCAAAGAAATCATTGACTTATGGCCTGATATGAAAATTACTTTTACGGGTTCGTCGCTGATTCAGATTTTGAATGCTGATGCGGATTTGTCAAGGCGCGTACTAAGTTACAATATGACAGGACTTTCGTTTAGAGAATTTCTGCATTTTTACCACAAAATAGAATTGCCGAGGTATAGTTTGCGCGAAATTTTGGAAAATGCTGACGATATTTGTCAAAAAGTTTGTAACCTTTGTAGTCCGCAACCGCTGTTTGAGGAGTATTTGCGGGTCGGTTATTATCCGTTTTATGACGGCAACGAAACCGAATATTACAGCCGTCTTGAAAACGTCATCAGTTTCATAATAGAACAGGAGATGACACAGTTTTGCGGCGTTGAACCCGCTTACACACGAAAATTGAAAGCCTTGTTGCTGTATTTGTCCGACAATTTGCCATACGAGGTTAATATTGCTAAACTTTCTGCGTATTTAGGGCTTAATAAATCGACAATTTTGAGTTATTTGTCAAGTATGCAGAGGGCAGAACTTTTGCATCTTCTTTATTCAGACAATAAGTCGGTAACAAAAATGCAAAAACCCGATAAAATTTACATTCACAATACCAATATGCTTTATTCCATCGGTTCTAAGCAAAATATCGGTACATTGCGCGAATGTTTTGTTGTCAATCAACTATCAAGTCATCATACGGTGGAATACGGTAAAACACAAGGTGATTTTTTAGTGGACGGCAAAATTGTTTTTGAAGTCGGCGGCAAAGACAAAACCTTTGACCAAATCGCAGGAGTGCCTGATTCATACGTACTTGCAGACAATATGGAAATCCCTGTCGGGAAAAAACTGCCTTTGTGGATTATAGGAATGGAATATTAAAAATAGCAGAAAAATATGAAAAACCTTTTACTTTTTTTATTAACATTTTTGCCTTTTGTAACCTTTGGGCAAAAGACGTTTCAGTTTGCTGAAAAAGACGGTCAAAAACTTTTTCTTGACGTTTATAAAGCCGAAAATGCGGACTCTGACAAGCCGCTTTTGATTTATGTTTTCGGCGGCGGTTTTATAATGGGACAAAGAAACGACACTGCGTTTTTACCGTTTATAAACATGTTCAACTCTTTGGGCTTCAACGTTGTATGTATTGATTACAGGCTCGGACTAAAAAACGCCGGACAGCCCGGTGCGTTGAATTTCAAGCCGCTAATCAAGGCTATTGATATGGCTGTTGAAGACCTGCTTTCAGCGACGGATTTTCTGCTGAAAAATTCCGCTTTAACGGGTGTAAATGCTGAAAATACAGTCATTATCGGTTCTTCGGCGGGGGCAATAACCGTTTTGCAGACAGACTACAAAATGCGCAACGGTTATGTCAAAAAAGGCATTATTGATGAGAATTTCCGTTATAAAGGCGTTGTGGCTTTTGCGGGTGCGATTTTTTCTCAAAACGGACGAATCCGTTACCGTAAAAGTGCGCCTTCGCCAACAATGTTTCTGCACGGAACAGCCGACAAAGTGGTAACTTACAAGCAAATAAACCTTTTGAAATGGCACTTCGCAGGCACGAAAAAACTCGTCAAAAAGTTTGAAAAAAACAATTACCCGTATTACGCTTACCGTTACAGAGGGTTAGGACATGAAGTCAACTTTTTTGTCGAAAGAAATTTGGAAGATGTTTGGCGCTTTATTCAGGATTATGTAATTGAAGGGAAACGGCTTAAAAGCAATTTTACGCTTTACGACCCAGAAATCAAGGTCGAAAGCGTAAAAAGCACACAGGATTTATATAAGAATAATTAATTCAATTCCTTTAAAACGACTTTTGCTCTCTCTGATGCTAACTCAAAGTTTGAGCATACGTTTTGAGGATTGAGTTTTTCAATAAGACCGGTTTTGTTAAGTTCTTGGAAGACGGATTCGTTAACGCCTGAAAGAACAACTTTTACGTTGATTTCATTCAAATCGTCAAGCACCGCACTGAAATTTCTCGCACCCGTTGCGTCCATAAAAGGAACGTGGCGCATACGGATAATCAAAACTTTTGCATCGTTGCCGAACTGACGGAGAGTTTCACGGTATTTTTTAGCAGCACCAAAGAAGAAAGGTCCGCTGATTTCGTAAACCTCAATTCCCTCAGGCAAATAAGAATAATTCTCCAACGGGTCGCCCGAATTTCTCTGAACGCTGATAACCTCGCTTTGAGAAGCCATTCTTTGCATAAAAAGCAATGCAGCCAAAACGATTCCGACCTCGATTGCAGCCGTCAAATCCACCAAAACGGTAAGGAAGAACGTTACGAGTAAAATCGTCATGTCATATTTTGAGCCTTTGCAAATCGAAACAAAAGATCTCCATTCGCTCATGTTGTAACTAACGACAATCAAAACGCCAGCCAAACATGACATCGGAATCAATTCTGCAAGTCCGCCTAACGCCAACATTATTATAAGGAGCGTAACGGTATGAACAATGCCCGCAACAGGAGTTCTACCGCCATTTTTAACGTTTGTCGCCGTTCTCGCGATAGCACCCGTCGCCGGTATGCCGCCGAAAAGCGGAGAAGCGATGTTAGCGATACCCTGAGCGATAAGTTCGGTATTACTGCGGTGATTGCCGCCAATCATACCGTCAGCCACAACCGCCGACAAAAGCGACTCTACCGCACCCAAAACGGCTATCGTTACCGCCGGCATTATATAACTCTGAATGTTGGAAAAATCAAAACCAGAAAATTCGATTTTAAAAGTTGAAGGAATTTCGCCGAAAACACTGCCGATTGTTGTTACGGGCAGGTTCAAGACGTATGCCGCCGTCGTTACGACAATTATCGCAACAAACGAACCCGGAATTTTTGAAGAGACTTTAACAAAAAGCACTGAAATCAAAATCGTTGCAACCGTAAGAGCCAAAGCGTAAAAGTTTACGGAGCCCATATTAGCAAGCATTACGCCCCATTTGCCGATAAAATCCGCAGGCATTTCGCCGCTGATTGTAAGACCAAAAGCATCTTTTATTTGTGTTGAAAAAATCGTCAGCGCAATACCCGAAGTAAAGCCGACTACCAGAGGGTGCGGTATAAATTTGATAACGCTGCCCATTTTTAAGAGTCCGAACAAAACGAGCAAAACGCCCGCCATCATCGTGGAAATCATCAGACCCGAAAGCCCGTAATTATGAACTATGCCCGCCACAACGACGATAAAAGCACCCGTCGGACCGCCGATTTGAACGCGGCTGCCGCCTAAAAACGAAATGAAAAAGCCTGCTACAATGGCGGTTATAAGACCTTTTTCGGGACTGACACCGGAGGCTACCGCAAAAGCAATTGCAAGCGGCAAAGCCACAATTCCTACTATTATGCCGGCTAACAAGTCGGCTTTGAACATCTGTTTTGTATATCCGTGCTTTAAGACGGAAAAAAACTTGGGTTTGAATACGTTTTCCACAATGATTTAGTGATTTAAAAATTTCTGCAAAAGTAAAAAAGATATATTTCCCTGTTTTTTAGAATATTTTAAGAAATTTTTAAATCACTAATCATTTTTTTAACAATTATTTCACCACGTTACCGTTAAGACGGAGTTCAAAAACGTTGTCGGGTGCGTCCAACGAAGTGTAAACGGTAACCGATTTGTTGAAAGTACCCAATTCCTTAGCGTCAAAAACCGTTGAAATAGTGCCGGTTTTTCCGGGCATAACGGGTGATTTTTGATATTCGAGTTTCGTACAACCGCATGAAGCCTCAGCATTTGTTATGAAAACGGGTTTGTCGCCCGTATTTGTAAAAGTGTAAACAATGGTTTTAGGTTCGTTTTGTTTAATGTCGCCGAAATTATACTCGGTAACTTCCCATTTCAAAGCGGCTTTTTTGTCGGTCGAAAGTTCCGCTTTGCCGCTGTTGCCCGAACCTGAAAACAAATCGCCCCATTGTGCAGAGGCATTTTCACTAAACATTGTCATCAAAACGGCAACCAAAGCCGTTAAAAAAATCTTTTTCATATTCTCAACTTTTATGTGTTAAACTTACATTTTATTAGACGGATTTTTTTTGTCGGTTGTTATATTTTTTTTCGTAAAAATTGTTAAAGCCCGCTTTTAAGTTTTTTTAACATCAAACAAGATTCAAAATTCACTTTATCTTTACACAAAATATAAAATTTTGCGATAATTTTGCACCCGAAAAACAATAAAACCAAACTACAACAAATTATTTGATAAAATTATGTTTAAATTCTTACTTTCCAAGATGCAGACCCCGCGTTGGGTTGTGTTTCTTATTGACACATTGATAGTGTCTTTCTCAGTTTTAGCAAGTTACTTGTTAAGATTCAATTTTGATTTAGTAGAAATCATTAGCCAAAGTTTTACCATTACGCTTTTTACTATTTTACCGGTAAGAATTTTGAGTTTCGTGATTTCAAAAACCTATTCGGGACTTGTACGCTATACGAGTACGAAAGATGCAATGCGCATATCAATCACGATTATTTCGGGAAGTATTGTTGCATTTATGGTATCGGTGTTACTCTCGTATAGTTTCGAGTTGCCGAGAATACCTCTCTCAATCGCGATTTTGGATTGCATTATTGCCATGGCAACGATGATTATTTCAAGATTTGTGGTAAAATCCCTTTACTTGGAACACCGCAACTTGGACATGGATTCGATGCTCGAAAACGTTGTCATTTACGGTGCAAGCGAGTCGGCATTGACCACAAAACGCACTCTCGACCGCGATGCCGGCAGTAATTATAAAGTTGTTGCTTTTATTGATTCTGACGACAGATTCAAGGGCAAAAGCATTGACGGCGTTAAGATTTACAAAACCTCAGCATTAGAGGAAATCATTGAAAAACACAACGTTAAAAGTCTTATTTTTGCTAACGATTGTCCGAGCAAATATAAGAAAAACACAATTATAGAACTTTGTCTTAATCACAATATTAAGGTGATGTCAACTCCAACTGTCAACAACTGGATTAACGGAGAACTCAGTTTCAAACAAATCAAAAATATCAGAATCGAAGATTTGTTGGAACGCGACCCGATACAGTTAGAAGACGACAAAATCCGTATGGAAATCCTTAACAAGACCGTCCTCGTAACGGGTGCGGCAGGCAGTATCGGCAGCGAAATCGTAAGACAGTTAACGAGATTTAATCCGAAAAGAATCATCGTTTTTGACCAAGCCGAATCACCGCTTTACGATTTGGAATTGGAATTAAGAGAAAAACTCAATTTTGAGAATTTTGAAATCGTTATCGGCGACATCACCGACAAAATACGTTTGACCGAAACTTTTGAAAAATACCGTCCGGAAGTCGTTTATCACGCAGCGGCTTACAAACACGTGCCGATGATGGAAAACAATCCTTCGCAAGCGATTTCAAACAACGTGAAAGGCACGAAATATTTGGCGGACTTTTCCGTAAAATACAACGTTCAGAAGTTTGTTATGGTTTCGACCGACAAGGCTGTTAACCCGACAAACGTAATGGGCTGTTCAAAAAGAATTTGCGAAATTTATACGCAGTCGCTTAATTCGATGTTTCAGACGAAATTTATCACGACACGTTTCGGTAACGTCTTGGGCAGCAACGGCAGCGTTATACCGAGATTTAAGGCTCAAATCGAAAAAGGCGGTCCCGTAACGGTTACACACCCCGAAATCACGAGGTTTTTTATGACGATTCCAGAGGCTTGTCAACTTGTTTTGCAAGCGGGAACCTTAGGCAACGGCGGTGAAATCTTCGTCTTCGATATGGGAAAATCCGTTAAAATCATTGACTTGGCAAAGAAGATGATAAAACTTTCAGGGTTGAGTTTGGGAAAAGACATTCAGATTGCATATACGGGTCTTCGTCCGGGCGAAAAACTCTACGAAGAGGTGCTTAACGACAAAGAAAAAACGCTTCCGACAACACACTCGCAAATTATGGTTGCAAAAGTCAGAGAGTACGATTTTTCGATTGTTTCAGAACAAATTAACGATTTGATTGCGCTCGCAGATTGTCGCGACAACATGAAAATCGTCGCAATGATGAAACGCATAGTTCCTGAATTTAAGAGTGAAAATTCGATTTATGAAGAATTGGATAACCTTAACGCAGCAGCAAAAAGCAACGATGCCGAACTCTCGTCAGAAGAAACAACAATGCCCGTTCTCGAAAAAGACTATCAGAAAAAAAGCCGCATAGTCTACTCGAATAAAAAAGGTTTCCCGATAGGAAAGAAATTTTCATTAATACATTAAAAAAAACGCCGGCAAATGTCCGGCGTTTTTCGTTTTATTTTACATCGTCCCAGTTGTCGGTTCTAAAAGGATAAGCGGGAATCATTCCGCCGCCGTAAAGCAATTTTCCTGTATAAAAATCTTTGAAACAATATCTTACGGCAACCGGTTTTTCAACTTTTTCGCTCGAAACCGCTACGTGATTTGTCTGCCAACGAAGCCAAACTTTGTCAGCAGGATAAAATTTTTTGTCCTCACCAGCGACTTCAAAACCTTCAATCATATAGTTGCTGCAAAGCCCCATTTGAAGATTGTCAAAACCGATAAAAGCCTCGTTTTTTTCAACAATCATTTCTTTGAAAGTCGGTCCTGATGAAATGAAAGTTTCCATACCGTAAGTTTTGTTCAGTGCTAACGCTGCAAGTCTTTGACCGACTGCCTTTTTCTGTCTCGGGTGAATGTTATGACGCTCTTGCGGCAAAACCAAATCTGAGGTCGTAACAAGCCCTGAATTTTTCACCTCTTTCGCCACTTTTAACTGAACTTCACGCAAAAACGGTGCGTCGCCGCTGCCGTAATCGTAAGGCGCAATTTCGACCATAAAGAAAGGAATGTCGCCCAACCCGATGTCAGACCGCCAAAGCGAAATCATATCTTTTAACCGCTGATAATAAGTCTGATGTTTGCCGACGTTAGAGCAGCCCTGATACCAAATCACACCTTTATAAGTGAACTGATGTATAGGCCAAAACATCGCGTTATACGGCAAAAGTATTTTTTCGTACTCCCATTCAACGTTTTCGATGTCTTCTTTTTTTGTTGAAACGCCGTGTTGTTCAAGAAGTTGCTTATTCATCCAACTCTCGACCAACGTTCCGCCGTAAGCCGCGCTGACTATTCCGACGGGACAGCCCAAAGCATAACTCAACGCTTTTGCATAATGCCACGCAACGGCTGAATATTCCGTCGAAGTTTTAGCAGAAGGCAGTGTCCATTCAGCCTCAACGGCTTCTTCCAAATTGTAAGAATGTTTTAACGGCACGGTGAAAAACCTCACTCTGTCGGCTTGACTGCCCGAAAACATAATTTCTTCAAAACCGTCTTCGATGTTGCAGCCCGGAAAACCTTTCAGCGGCATTTGCATATTAGACTGTCCCGAAGCAAGCCAGACTTCACCGATGAGAATGTTGGAAAGTTCAACGCTTTTTTTGTCGCTCAAATCGGTAAACTTTATCGTCTGCGGCTCAAAAGTAAAGTTTTTTGTGTTGACGGTCAGGAAAAATTTTCCGTCCTTATCCGCCTGAGTGTTAAACTTTTGCGAGTCCCAAGAGACTGAAACTTCAACTTTGGCATTTTTCGTCGCCTTGCCCCAAAATCTTACGTCGGCATTTTGCTGAATCACCATATCAGAGCCGATAATTTTGGGCAGTTTTATCTCTGCTTTTACGCCCGAAAAACAGAAGAAAAGTGCAATTAGTAAAAAGATTTTTTTCATGCTGTTTTTTTAATGTTAAATATTATATTTTCAGGTTACAAAAATAAAATATTTAAAAGACTTTTCCTAAAAAAAAATAATCTGCCAAACACAACAAAAAATCACGTTGTTGGCAGATTATCGCCCGATAATCTGCCAAAGACAACAAAAATTTGCGTGTTTGGCAGATTATTTATATATTTGCAATGCAAAACAAAACTTGGTGAATATGGACAAACTCATTGGAAGACAAGAAGAAACAAAAATTCTTGACAAATATTTTAAGTCAAAAAAGGCAGAATTTGTGGCTATTTACGGTCGCAGACGTGTCGGCAAAACGTTTTTGATAAAAAAACATTTTGCTGGTAAGTTCGATTTTTATATGTCGGGAACTATCGATGCGCCTAAGTCCGTACAATTCAATAATTTTCGCGAAGGGCTTGTCAACGCCGGAATGACAGAGGCAAAAACGCCTGAAAATTGGCAGGACGCATTTTTTATGTTACGCCAATTATTGGAAAAGAAAATCCGTCGTGGCAGACGTTGCATTGTCTTTATTGATGAAATTCCGTGTCTCGACACGCCAAAATCAGGGTTTGTTGGCGCATTAGACCATTTTTGGAACACGTGGGCGGTTGACCAAAACAGCATAATGCTCATTGTTTGCGGCTCGTCAACATCGTGGATTATCAACAACATAATTGATAACCACGGCGGTCTTCATAACAGAATTACGCACGAAATGTATTTAAGACAGTTCACCCTCGGTGAAACAGAAAAATACTTAGAAGAATACGGTTTTGATTACGACAGGTTTTCGATTTGTCAACTTTATATGGCAATCGGCGGCGTGCCTTATTATCTTAGCCTTTTAGACAACACCAAAAGCGTTGCACAAAACATTGACAGTTTGTTTTTCGGACAGTCGGCACAGTTGCAAAACGAGTTCGGGAGGCTGTTTAAATCGCTATTCAAAAATGCTGAACCGTATTTGCAAGTGATTGAAACACTTGCCTTAGCACCCGGCGGGCTTACACGAGAAGAAATCGCAGCGAAAACAAAAATTCCTTCCGGCGCACGGCTTACATTAATTCTCAGCGACTTAGAAAATTGCGACTTCATAAGTCATTCTCGCACACGCGGCAAAAAAATCCGCGACAACCAACATATTTATCAAGTCTGCGATATGTTCACGATGTTTTATTCAAAATTTTGCCGTCGTGAAACTTCCGACGAAAATTATTGGACAAATATCTCCAAAACAACTGCCGTCGCTTCATGGCAAGGACTTGCTTTTGAAAGGGTTTGTTTCCTGCATATCAACCAGATAAAAAACGCATTGGGTATCGCAAAAATTCACACTGAGCATTACTCATGGCGCAGCACTTTTACCGAGCCGAAATCTCAAATCGACCTTGCTATCGAGCGTGCCGACCGTATGGCAAACATTTGTGAAATAAAGTTTTGCGATGCGCCGTACACAATTACAAAAGATGAAGATATGAAACTACGTGTCCGTTTATCAAATTTCAAGACCGAAACCGGCGCAAACATCGGTCTTCTGCTAACTTTCATCGCCCCGTATGGCATTTCCGGCGGCAAATATAGCGGTCAAGTAAAGGACGTAGTAACGATGGAAGAGTTATTTATTTGAAAATAAAAAACTACGAAAAGCACTAAAAACACGAAAAGTTTTCGTGCTTTTCGCGTTTTCAGTGTTTTTCGTAGTTATATTATTTCTGGAATACGTAAAATGCTTTGTATGCCATATAAGTATCCAATTTTGAAACTGTTTCGTAAGGCGCATGCATTGAGAGAACGGGAACGCCGACATCAATGGTGTCGATGTTGAGATTTGCCATATAAAGCGCAACCGTTCCGCCGCCGCCGAGGTCAACTTTGCCGAGTTCACCGTTTTGCCAAGCAACACCTTCTTTGTCAAAGAGATGATGAATTTCTGCCGTAAATTCTGCATTTGCGTCAGATGTGCCGTATTTTCCTCTTGAACCCGTAAATTTAGTTACGACAACGCCGTAATTTATGAACGACGAATTTGCTTTTTCAAAAACATCGGGGAATGTCGGGTCGTAAGCCGAATTAACGTCCGCCGAAAGACACTTAGAATTTGAGAAAACTTTTCTCGGATTTGCGCCCAAAGTTGCCGCTAAATCTTCAATAAAGTATTTTAAATAACTTGAACTAAGACCCGTGTTTCCGTCAGAGCCGGTTTCTTCCTTGTCGGTGAGAATGGCGATTGCGGTTTTTTTCGGGTTTTTAACATCAAGAATAGCCATAAGTTCGGGATAAGCGCAGACTTTGTCATCGTGTCCGTATGCGCCAATCATTGAACGGTCAAAGCCTACGTCTTTGGGTTTTAAAGCGGGTACGGCTTCGAGTTCCGAGTTCAAGAAATCGCCTTCAACTATGCCGTATTTCTCGTTCAAAATGCTGAGAATGTTGGTTTTAACACGGTTAGAAATGTCTTCGCCTTTAACGCAGTAAGAGCCGATGAGAATGTTCAATTCTTCGCCTTTGATAATCTCGTTAGCGGGGCGTTTCATTTGGTTTTGAGCCAAGTGCGGCAACAAATCCGTTACTAAAAATACGGGGTCGTTTTCGTCTTCGCCGATGTTAACTATAACTTTTTCGCCGTCTTTTTTGATGATAACACCGTGAAGCGAAAGCGGGATTGCCGTCCACTGATATTTTTTTATTCCGCCGTAATAATGCGTTTTGAAGAAGGCGAGTTCTTCCTGTTCGTAGAGGGGATTTTCCTTTAAATCGAGCCTCGGAGAATCGATGTGAGCGGCGGTAAGATTAACACCGTCTTCAAGGTTTTCGCCAATAACGGCAAGGATAACGGCTTTGCCACGGTTGTCGAAATAAATTTTGTCGCCTTGTTTTACTTTGTCGCCGAAATTAAAGCGTTTAAAACCTGCTTTTTCGGCTTTTTCGATTGCATAAACATTGATTTCGCGCTCGGTTTTAGCCTTTGACATAAAGTCTTTGTAACCTTCGCAAAATTCGTGTGCTTTTGTGATTTCCTCGTCGCTCATTATAAGCGAGAGGTTTTTTCTGTCCATAAAGAACTTTTTAGCCTCGTCTTTTGTCATGATTTTTTTAGTAATTTTAAATACAATTCAAAAAGTTTTTCAACAATTTCGTCTTCGGTGATATTTTTGTCGAAACCGTAAGCCTCCAAAACGGCATGGTCATTGTCATGGTGGGCTTTGCGGAGATCTGGCGGCATAAGTATATCATCATAAAGCGCAGCAAAAGAATTGCCGGGATATTTAGCACGCACGTCAAGAATTTTCTGCGCAGTTTTTTCTATTTTAAGTTTCTGCTTGTCTGAAATTTCTGGCCAAGGGAAATTGTTATAAACAATTTCTTTGCTGTAACGGTAATCCGATTTCAACCGTCCGCAGACATACCGCATCCAAGCCATGTGAACCGATGATGTTAAAATGCCAAAATGATATAACCCAGCACCGGGAATAATTTGAACCTGTGTTGTCGGTATATGGTCGGGAGTTAAAAATCCTATCGGAACATAGAGACGTTTTTCTGACGACACAACGGGTATAACAATAAAATTGGTTGTAGGTTGTACTATTTGCGCCCAAATGTACGGATTTTTGGCATAACCTTGCGTGGTTTTTGCCTCTGATGACAACCGGAATTTTTTTACAGCCTCAACCCTTTCTTTAAGAATTTTGTTATTTTTGACTTCTTCGGGCGTTATTCCGTTGAGCCAAAAACAAAAACGTTTTTTATTATTGATAAATTCTTCCGCACCGACAACCGGACGAATCCATTTTTTTAGTTCGGGATATTTTTTTATAACATCGTCTTTTTCTTGTTCTGAAAGGAAAAAATGACCGCCGTCCCGCGCCATATTTCCCATATTGATTTTTGGGATGCCGAAACAAAGCACATCTTTCCTTGCTTCAACATAAATATTAGGAGAATCAGTAAGATACGGACTAATATTTTTAACTTTGCGCGGTTTGTTTCCTGAATCAAACAAAAGTTTTTCGTTCCTGTTAAAATTTGCAAAACCTACAATTACGCAATGAACAGCCGCCATATCAGAACTTTCGCTTATCCATTTGAAAGTGCGGTAAGCAAAGTTGATTTTGATGTCAAACTGTTTGAACAAAACACTCCACAAAATCGGAACTTGCGAACCCTGACAAATTGAGTTTGTTGAAACAAATGCTGCTTGAATTTTTGTCTTTTTTATCAATGCCGCAGCCTTTTTGTACCAACAAGTTACGTAGTCCAAATCCTGAACGTCTTTTATATTTCCGAAATTTGACACTAATTCGCTTTTTTGTTCCGGCGACATCATTCTCGCACCCACAAACGGCGGATTTCCGATGATATAATCGTAATGTTTGTATCTTGATGTATCGTCCATAGCACCGAAAAACAACGTGTTAGGCAACGAATAAATGCTTGTATCTTCGGGTTTTAACGTTTTCCAATTTATTTTAAGTGCATTGCCTTCAATAATATTTGAATTGCTTTTTAGCGGCAAAAAGTTAATGTTTTGACCGAGAATTTTTTCTGTTTCGGTTGTCATCTGACTCTCTGCAATCCAAAGGGCGGTTTTGGCTACCGTTACGGCAAAATCATTTATTTCAATTCCGTAAAACTGATTGATTTTTACCATAATAAACTCGTCGTAACCGATAGTCCTTTCGCCGTCATTAATAAAAGCAATGATTTTGTTTTCTAAACGGCGCAATGACAAATAAGTTTCCGTCAAAAAGTTACCGCTACCGCAGGCTGGATCAAGAAATTTAAGATTTGCCAACTTATGCTGAAACGCAAAAAGTTTTTGTTTTTTAGCGGTGAGAGAACATTTTTCGTTGATAATGTCATTGTATTCTTCCGTCAATTCATCCATAAAAAGCGGGTCAATAAGTTTATGAATGTTGGCAATTGACGTGTAGTGCATTCCGCCCTCGCGCCTTGTAACGGGGTTTAACGTCGATTCAAACAATGCCCCGAAAATTGTCGGCGAAATCTCGCTCCAATTAAACGGCGCACAATGATTGATTAAAACATCAACAATTTCTTGCGTAAAATTCGGGATTTCAATATCTTCCGCCATAAACAATCCGCCGTCAGCATACGGAAAAGGTTCTAATTTTTTATCGTATTTATCGCGGTCTTTTATCTCTGTGTTTAAGGCTTTGAAAAGTTTTATCATTCCGTCACGCAAATCGGCAAGATTAAAACTTTTAATGTAATCTTCAAAACTCGTGCGTTTTTTAAACAATCCTGCATCCTCGGCGTAAAGGCAGAATACAATCCTGACACACAATATATTAAGAGAAATCAATGATTGTGCATCCGGGTTTATGTATTCTTTTAAAAGTGCATCGTAAAGTTTTCCCACAAGTTCGCCCGCTTTCAACGAAATTTCTTCTTCACGGGTCAGGCGGTGCGCATTTTCGTCGACTAAAAATTGTAATCTGTAAATCTCTTTTTCAAAATCTTTCAAAAAAATCTGTTCAGGTTCGGCTTGTGGCTGTTCCAAATCATAAACCAAAAACTCCTGAAAATTACAGACAACAATCCAACGCGGCTTTATTGAACACGGCATTTCATCTGCATAACGTTTGGCTTGCTGAAACGGCGTAAGCATTTTACCGTCAGACTGTTGATATTCTTTATGAAGGTCAACGTCCGAACTTTTTTGCTCAATCAAAACTTTTGTTTTAGGAATATAAGCATCAACAAACGAGGTATGCGCAAGTTTGACTTTTTTTTCAAACTCTATGAATTTTTCCGGCTCTTGAATGTTCAGGACATTGCGCAACAAGTCAATCCAAAAGCGCGAAGTTTCTTGTTTTTCGTCGCCTTTGTCTTGCCAATACGTTATAAAAGCCTTTGCTTGTTGTGATTGTTGTAGAATCATCGTTTTTATTATTTGTCGCAAAATTAATAATAAAAACGGATTTTTTATTAATGTTAATAAAATTTTCTGCGCATAAAAAATACAACATTCACAATTAACAAAACCGCAGCGATTCCCGCAACGGTTTTGTCAATAATGTTTGACCAAGAGTTGATGATGACATAACGATAATCTGTCGGGTATTCCTGTTTTAATGCTGCTCTTTCATCGCTGAAAGTGCCTACAATTGATGCATTGTAGAATTTTCCGTTTTCATCGGAAAGTGTTGGTCCGAATTCTGCAATCGTATCTTTTTCATAATAAGCGCAATACCGTCCGGGGGCAAATTTATTACCGAAAATAACGGTGATTAGTATCAAACAAATGCCGATGAAATTAATTTTTGAAAGCATATTATTTGTAGTTATTGTTATGTCTGTTAATTGCTTAACAAAAAAAATGAGACTGACAAAATAGCCAGTCTCATCTTTTTACTTATGATTGCAATTTATTTCTCTTCGTTTTTTGACTTGATAAATTCCACAGCCTTGTCAACGTCTTCGGTAATATTAAGTACGGTGTCAAGTTGCGAAATTGATATTAGTCTTTCAACTGCGGTTTGCAATCCCGTCAAAACAAAAGTGCCACCCGCATTTTTGCAAAGTCTGTTAGCAACCAATATTGCACTCAACCCTGAACTGTCACAATAGCGTGCCTTTTTTAAATCTATTATTATGTTCTTCTCTCCGTTACCGGCCACCAAAACCAATTCAGATTTAACGGCAGGGGCAATATGTGTATCCAATTTTTCAACTAACACGCTTATTACGGTGTAGTTGTCTCTTTTTACCACTTCAAATTGTTTCTCGTCCATAGTTGATTATTATTTATCAGTTAAACAACATTTTTATTCTGCCTTACCGTCGAATTTTTCTTTCAAGGCCTTTGCAGCATCGCTGTCAAGCATATCCATAAATTTGTTAGAATTATCGCTGATAATATTCTTAACTTCTTTATCTTTGCTGTTTTCGCGTTTCTGTCTCGGTTTCGGATCTTCCCAAACTCTTGTGTGAGAAAGGATGATACGTTTTGCAGCCTTAGAAAATTCGAGAACCTTAAACGGAAGTTTCTCGTCTACTTTGCACTGAGAACCGTCTTCTTTTACAAGATGTCTCGGAGTTGCAAAACCTTCGATACCGTATTCCAAAGCGATGATTGCACCCTTGTCGAAAAGACTCAAAATCGTTCCTTCGTGAACTGAATCAACGGTGAAAATGGTCTCGAAAGTATCCCAAGGATTCTCTTCCAATTGTTTGTGACCAAGGCTCAAACGACGGTTATCTTTGTCGATGTCAAGAACTACAACTTCGATTTCTGCTCCGATAGAAGTAAACTCGTTAGGATGTTTTACTTTCTTAGTCCAAGAGAGGTCAGAAATGTGAATCAAACCGTCAACGCCTTCTTCGATTTCAACGAATACGCCGAAATTAGTGAAGTTGCGTACTTTTGCAGTATGTTTAGATCCTACTTTATATTTTTCTTCGATGTTAGCCCAAGGATCGGGTTTGAGTTGTTTGATACCCAAAGACATCTTTCTTTCTTCTCTGTCAAGAGTAAGAATTTGAGCCTCAACCTCATCACCTACTTTCAAGAACTCTTGTGCAGAACGCAAGTGCTGCGACCAAGACATTTCTGAAACATGGATAAGACCTTCTACGCCCGGAGCGATTTCAACGAATGCACCGTAATCAGCGATAACGACAACTTTACCCTTAACTTTGTCGCCGACTTTGAGGTTCTGATCAAGTGCTTCCCACGGATGCGGGGTAAGTTGTTTGAGACCCAAAGCGATGCGTTTTTTCTCGTCATCGAAGTCGATGATAACAACTTGAAGTTTCTGATCCAAGTGTACAACCTCTTCCGGATGAGATACTCTGCCCCATGAAAGGTCTGTAATATGAATAAGACCATCTACGCCGCCAAGGTCGATGAATACGCCGTAAGAAGTGATGTTTTTAACAACGCCTTCGAGAATCTGACCTTTTTCGAGTTTAGAAATAATGTCTTTTTTCTGTTGTTCGAGTTCTGCCTCGATGAGTGCTTTGTGAGATACAACAACGTTTTTAAATTCAGAATTGATTTTAACAACTTTGAATTCCATTGTTTTGCCCACGTAAATATCGTAATCTCTGATAGGTTTAACATCAATCTGACTACCCGGCAAGAACGCTTCGATACCGAATACGTCTACAATCATACCGCCTTTTGTACGACATTTGATGTAACCTTTGATAATTTCGTCTTTTTCAAGAGCCTCATTAACTCTGTCCCAAGAGCGCAATGCACGCGCTTTTTTGTGAGAAAGTACAAGCGAACCGTTTTTATCTTCTTGATTTTCAACGTAAACCTCTACGGTATCGCCTTTTTTAAGTTCGGGGTTGTAACGGAACTCGCCCGCACTGATTACACCCTCTGATTTACTGCCTATGCTGACTACTACCTCACGGCTGTTAACAGCGATAACAGTACCTTCAACTACTTGATTTTCAACTACTGATGATAATGTTTGATCGTAAGCGGCTTCCAAATCCTTACGTTTGTCAGGAGAATAAGTGTCGCCTTTTTTGTTAGAAACATTGTCCCAATCAAAATCCATCGTAGATGCGTTTGATTTGTAAGAATTCATAGGAATCACTTCCTCTTCTTCAGTTTCTTGAACTGAATTTTCCGAAGACTGAACTTTCTGTTCGATGAGTTCTTCTTCTTCGTAACCCTGATTATTTTTTTTCGGTGTCATTAATTTTTATAAATTTTTTAATATTATTCTTTAATGTGTTAGACTTTATTTGTAGATATAAATTCCGTTGCAAATTTACATATATTTTTTTGATTTATAAAACTTTTTTTAAACTTTTTGATGTTTTTTTTGTGTTAAATTTTTATTATTAAATGTTTTTTATAAAAAATAATTTTGCCGTTAACATTAAAAACCGTAACTTAGGGGTTTGAATAAAGTTTGTTATAAAAAGTAATTAAAAATTGAAAATCAATATCTTAGGTATAGAATCCTCTTGCGATGACACCTCCGCAGCAATAGTTTCGGACGGGGTTTTGCTCTCTAACGTCATAGCAAGTCAGGCAGTACATTCCGCTTACGGCGGTGTTGTCCCCGAACTCGCTTCGAGGGCACACCAGCAGAATATCATTCCCGTGGTTGACAAAGCGATAAAAGATGCGGGTATTTCAAAGGACGAAATTTCGGCGGTGGCTTTTACAAGAGGTCCCGGACTTTTAGGTTCGCTACTTGTAGGAGTATCCTTTGCAAAAGGCTTTTCTCTTGCCTTAGGGTGTCCTATGATTGAAATCAATCACCTTCAAGGACACGTTTTAAGTCAGTTTGTCCACGAAAAAGACAATATAAAAAAGAATCCTGAATTTCCGTTTCTGACACTTTTGGTCTCCGGCGGACACACTCAAATAATAAAGGTGAAGGATTATTTCGATATGGAAATCATCGGCAGCACAATAGACGATGCCGCAGGAGAGGCTTTTGACAAATGCGCAAAAGTTATGGGTCTCGGCTATCCGGGAGGTCCCGTTATCGACAAACACGCTCATCAAGGTAATCCCAAAAGATTCAATTTTGCAAAACCTAATATAAAAGGTCTTGATTTTAGTTTTTCAGGACTAAAAACCTCGTTTCTGTACTTTTTGAGAGACGAAATCGCTACAAATCCCAACTTTATTGACGAAAACATTGACGATTTGTGCGCCTCGTTACAGTTTACTATTATCAGCATTTTAATAGACAAATTAAAAAAGGCGGTAAAAGAAACGGGCATAAAACAAATTACAATCGGCGGCGGCGTTGCGGCAAATTCCGAATTGAGGGACACTTTGACGTTAACCGCTCAAAAACTCGGCTGGGAAGTTTTTATTCCCGAAAGAAAATTCACTACCGACAATGCAGCAATGATTGCCGGTGCAGGTTATTTTAAGTTTTTTAAACATGAATTTGCGTCTATGGACTTGGCTCCCGATGCAAGGTTAAAATTCTAAATTTTATGGAATCAATAGAAAAGGCACTTTATTATATAGTAGACGAAAACGACGAACACAACAAACTGTCAAAATTTTTTAATTATTTTTTGATGGTCTTGATTATTCTGTCAGTCGGCGAAATGGCTTTAGAAACCGATGATGACATTTTTATCCCGAACAGAAATTATTTCAGGATTTTCGACTTTTTTACGGTGATGGTGTTTTCTGCAGAATACATCATCAGAATTTTGACGGCACATTTATTGCCCGAAAACAGAGGAAAATCACGCTGGCATGGAATAAAAAGTTACATTTTTTCATTTGCCGGCATTGTGGATTTGCTGTCAATACTGCCTTTCTATTTGGACTTCACAAGTTTGGATTTGAGGGTTTTGAGAATGTTGAGACTTATGAGGTTTTTCAGAGTTTTCAAAATCACCCGTTACAACGATTCGATGAAACTTGTTGCCGACGTTATTTGGACAAAACGTTCTGAAATCGGGGTCATAATGGGATTAATCGTCATAATAATGATAATCACCTCGTTTATAATGTTTTATGCAGAACACTCGCTGCAACCGGACAAATTTCCGAATGTTTTGGGCTGTTTTTGGTGGGCACTTGTTACGATGACTACAATCGGTTACGGCGATGTTTTCCCGATAACCCCTATGGGAAAAATTATCGGAAGTTTGATGGCATTTCTCGGAATAGGACTTGTGGCTATGCCGACGGGTATTATCAGCGCAGGATTTTTGGAAAAAATCAGCGAGAAAAAGAGAGAAGAAAGAGAAAAAAAAGAGAAGGAAAAAGAAAAGCCGGAAGGAAATATATCGGAAGACGGCAAAAAACATTATTGTCCTTATTGCGGACACAAACTTGATGACGAATAAAAAAACTTTGAAAAATTATGGCAAAAGAATTGACAAAGGCCGAAGAAATTCTGCACAGAAAACCTTACACCGAAGAGGATACGGACAGAATGTTCGAACAGTTGATGGCAGGCAATCTTTATTTTAAGACGGATGCCGACAAAGCCGTCGTCAGAAAAGCGTACAACCTCGCAAGGGACGTTTACAAAGGACAAAAACGCAGAACAGGAGATAGTTTTATTTACCATTTGTTCGATGTTATGTCGATAGTGATTCAGGACATAGGATTGGGCAAAACAGGGGCTGTCTGCGCTCTTTTGCATGAAATAACATTTCAAACCGGTTATAGTAAAGACGACATAACAAATATTTTCGACGAAAAAGTGGCTTTTATCGTAGAATCACTCGCAAAAATAAAAGGCACAAGCGAATATTTCAAAGATTCAGAGCCGGAGGTTTACAAAAAAATCATTCTGGGAATCACCGATGACATCAGAATAATTTTAGTAAAACTTGCCGACAGACTTGCAAACCTGAGAACTCTGGAAGTAAGGGAAAAAGATGACCAATTTAAAGTGGCATACGAAACACGGCAAATATACGTTCCGCTTGCACACCGCTTGGGACTCAGCAAAATAAAAACCGAACTCGAAGTTCTCGTTTTCAAATTTTTAGAAAACGATGCGTACAAAAAGATTAACTCGTTGATGCAACTGTCAGAGAACGAGTCAATCAGATATATTAATCAATTCAGTTTGCCTATAATTGCAAAACTCGTCCAAAACGGAATAAAATTCGACATAAAGGGAAGACCTAAAAGCGTATATTCCATTTATCAGAAAATGCAGAAAAAGCACGTAAGTTTTGACGAGGTTTATGACAAGTTTGCCTTACGAATAATTTTCACTCCGAGCGACGAGACTCACGAAAAAGAAGAATGTCTGAAAATCGTCAACCTGATTTCAGAAGATTATTACGTACACCCCGAAAGAACCCGTGATTGGGTAACTTCACCGAAAGAAAACGGCTATGAGGCATATCACGTTACGGTTTATGACGCAAAAACAAAACGTTGGGTAGAAATACAAATCCGCAGCGAAAGAATGAACGAAATCGCCGAATACGGTTTTGCGGCTCATTGGAAATACAAAGGAATCAAAGACAAAAAAGCCGAGTTCGACAACAAACTAAAACAGATAAAAGAAAAGTTAGAAGACCCAAACACACGGAATTTCGACTTTTTGGAAGATTTCAAACTTTTGCTTTCGGACGAAATTTCGGTTTATTCGCCGGAAGGAAACATTACGGCTTTGCCTTCGGGTGCAACGGTTTTGGACTATGCGTACATCAACAACCCGAAGGTTGCAAAATCGTGCATCGGCGCAAAAGTCAACCACAAAATGATGTCGATTTCAACGCGACTTCATAACGGCGACTTAGTAGAACCCGTTACAAGCAATTACACCGAACCGAAACCGGAATGGCTCAACATCGTTGTTACACAAAAGGCTTACGATATTCTCAAAGAACAACTTCACGATTTTATCAAAGTGGAAATCGCTGAGGGTCAGAATATTCTGCACAATCTTTTCACAAAATACAAGGTCATTGACGAAAAAGATTTGACCAATTCTCTGATGTCAGAGTATTCTTGCATAAACAAAACCGACCTTTATCACAAGATTTTCACGGCAGAAATTGCAAGTCAGGAATTGGAAAGTTTCGTCAAAAAATCAGTCGGAAACACGCTCGTAAGATTTTGGAAACTTCAATTCGGCGGCGACAAAAACACAAATGCCCACAACATAAACGACCTTTTGAGCGATTCAGGAGATATAAATTATCAGTTAGCGGAATGTTGCAACACGCTTCCGGGCGATGACGCAATAGGAATTTTGGCAGAAGACAAAAGTTGCATTTACGTTCACAAAAAAAATTGTCTTTACGCCCAAATGAAAGTCAAAGAACGTCCGCTGTGCCTTATTCCCGTGAGTTGGAAAGAATCACAAGAGGCCTCCGGCATTGCAAAAATCAACCTCGAAGGCGTTGACAGAAAGGGAATTGCACTGAAAATCATCACCGTAATTTCACAAGAATTAGACCTGAATTTAAAAATGATTCATATCGAAACCGACGATTGCAGTTTTTCAGGACAGTTGGAAATCTACGTGCGGAATCAAGAACACCTCGAAAAACTTGTCAACAAACTCTCTGAAATTGAGGGCATTCTCAATATCATGGTAGAAGGCGAAGAAATTTATTAAATTTTCACCTTAAAAAACACATTCAGTTCGGTTTTGCTTTCGCGGTCAAAATATTTCCACTGCGAAAGTCTGAATTGCAGTGCAAAACGCTTCGCAAAATTATATCCGACTAAGGCATAATATCTCACACCTTTATAATAATATGCCGGTGAAGAAAAAGAATAAGTAACGTCATCTTCAAAAGCGTAAATCCTCGCATTGTAAGGTGCTGAAAACAAAGCATAACGCAAAGAAAAATCAAGAGGCAGTCTGCGGACTGAATATTTAAGATTAAGATACATCAAATAACCTTTTTCCCTTACGTCAAGTCCGTTAAAATAACTCCACTGAATACTATTCGTAAAAGCAAGGTTTTCTATCGGTGAATATTTTAACGTAGTTCTGAAATATTCGTTTTTAGTAAGGCGTTTCTGTTTTTGTTTGTAACGCATTGATATATTGAATTTTCGCGACAACAAAAAAGTTGTTTGACAAAGATAATCATAACCCGAAGACGGCATTTTTACAGACGATATAAGCCACGGAAACTTAAAAACGTCAATCCAAGTTTCGATTAACAAAAAGCCTATCGGTTGAAACATTGTCCCGAAATACACGCCTTCTTCGTTTGAAGTTTTAGAATCTTCACCGAAAGCCTTTGAGGTAAACGACAAATATTTTTTTGAATAATTGCGATACAAAAAACTGAAATTCAAGAAATTAGCAGGGCGTAAATTCCAAATACCAATAAACGCCGGATTAAAATCCTTGTCAAAAGCCAATTCGGTTTTTAAATCTTGCTTTTTTTCGGTGTAATTAAAATTAAACGAAAATGCCGAACCTTCTTTGTCATGTCTCGTATTAGCCAAATATAATTTATCATCAGGAACATAGTCTTTGTCGTAATTATAATATTGACAAGCAGTTGCAAGTTTTATTTTTTTGTAGTTATAACTAAGAATTAATCCGCCGAGATTTCTCGTTACGGAATGTTTTTTCTCTGTCTCCCCTATCGTTCGGTGATAACCGTCGGTCTTAAAACTTGAAAAAATATCACCGTCAACTGTTGCGTCCAATTTGTTTCGACAAACAAAAGCGGCTACACTAAAAAATCCGAAGCCTAATTCCGCTGCTGCACCTCTGTAAAACCAATTTTCGTTTGCCGAAGTATACTCTTTTATAACAGGTTGATTAGCGGCATAATTAGTTGTCATCAAGGATTTTCCTGCAAAAAATCCGCCGGAATACAACAGCCCTTCGCCAAATTTCACGCTGAAATCACCCAAAACAAGTTTCTTTAAATGTCCGTAATTAGAAACTCTAAAAAACGCTGAATTGAAGTCAAAACCGTATTTTTTGTTTTCAAAAGCAAATTTTTCGCCGATGTCATTTTCTGCGGTCAGTCCCCAAGCGATTTTGTCTGAGAGTTTATAACGGTATCTTATAAGATAAGACTCGCCGGTTTTTTCTAAAACGGTTTTCATTGTGGTCATAACGGTATGTGTACCGAAAGAAAGTTTTTCCCGCTTTTTTGTATCTTCAATATCACCCGCATAAAGAAAATACTGCAAAATTTTCAAATCTTTTTTCGGAATTGACGATATGCCTTTTAGTTCCCCGAGAGAGAAAAATCTGCCGTATTCCATACGGTAATCTAAAATGTCAGAAATTTGGTAATCGGAAAGTAAAGGAATGTTTTGCAGGTCAGAAAAAGAGCAAGTATTTACGTTTAAAGGATTTGCAATAAGAGTTTCGAGGTATTCGCCGCTGAGTTGCGCAAAGGCTTCCTCATTTTCGTCATCAGAGTCAGAAACATCTTCAAGAATTTCACTGACAATTTTTTCCACGTCCTGAGGGAAAATTTTTAAGAAACAAAACATAAAAAAGATTGTAAGAAAAAGTTTACGCATAATTTTTTAATGATTTTAAAAAGCGGGGTTTGAAAAAAGAAAACTTTTTCACAAACCCCGCCTTAGGAAAAAACTAATTTAATGAGGAAACAGTAAATACAACCGAATGCTTTAACAAATCTTAAAGCCTATTACTAATATATCATCGACTTGGTCGTATTCAGTCCCCATCCATGCTTCAATCTTATCATTCAAGATGTCTTTCTGCACCGGAAGAGGTTCTCCTGAAATTTCCGTCAAAAGTTTTTTCATTCTGCTTGACATAAATTTTTTACCCATTTTTCCGCCGAACTGCGATGCATATCCGTCAGAAAATATATAAATGACATCATCTTTCTCAACATCAATGTCATACGTCGTAAAACCGACATCTACATAATCATGAATACCTATCGGCATACGGTCTGCACGATACTCCTCCAATTCGCCGCCGCGAATCAAAAACAAAGGATTAAACGCTCCCGAATACTGCATTTTCTTGGTATCCATATCCAAAATACATATTGCAATATCCATACCGTCTTTTGCTTCGTCAACACGTCCTGTCTGTTGAAGCGACTCAATTATCGACTCTCTGAGCGCGTCCAAAATACGTCCCGTATTCAATTCGTCCTGATTGTTAACGACAATTTCGTTTAAGTACGCACTTCCCAACATACTCATAAATGCACCCGGAACGCCGTGTCCCGTACAATCGGCGGCAACAATAACGGCATAATGATTAATATGCTTAAAGTAATAAAAGTCGCCGCTGACAATATCCCTCGGACGGAAAAGCACAAAATGCTCAGGCAAAACTCTGTTAATAGTCTCATTTTTCGGCATAATGGCAGTCTGAATACGCTTAGCATAATAAATACTGTCCATTATTTCTTTCTGATGTCGTGCAATTTCGTCGCGTTGCTGAGTTGCAATGTTCTTTTGAACCTCCAACTCGTCTCTTTGAGAAAGAATTTCCGACTTTTGTTTTTCCAACGTCGCATTCTTTTCCTCAATAGCATCACGCTGCGTCAAAATTTCTTCACGCTGAATCTCTAATTCGCTGTTTTTAAATTCAATAGCCTCTTTTTGCTTTTGAATTTCAGAGGTTCTTTCGCTGACAATCCTTTCAAGTTCTTCGTTCTGACGTTTAAGACGCGCCTCACGAACTTTTACCGTCGAAATAATTATAGCCGAAATGCCCAAAACCATAATCGCTATAAACCACCATTTACGGTAAAAAGGCTTTAAAATCTCAAACTTATACGAAGACGAATAACACCAAATTCCGTCCTTTCCTTTGGCTCTGTAAATAAAGTCATAATTACCCGGAGGAAGGTTCTGATAACTTGCCCTATGCTCCTTACCCGAAGACGCAACGTAATCATTATCAAGACCTTTCATATAAAATTCGTATGTTATCGCCGCCTCGTCCTTAAACGAAAGTCCCGCTAATTCAAATACGAAATTGTTTTCGTCAGAAAGGAAAAGATTTTCTTTTTTCGATATAACATTACCGTTAAGATAAATGTTTTCCATACGGCACTGAGGAACGGTTCTATTAGAGTTTTCTTTCCTTAAATCAAAGACCGAAACACCGTGAAACGTCGCAACGTAAAGCACTCCTTTTCCGTTAAGTAACAAACCGTTAGTAACAATTTCGTTACCCGTAAGACCGTCATTGGTGTTAACCGAAAACTCAACCTTATTGTCATTGAGGTTATAATAACAAAAACCTTTGTTTGTACCGAGCCACAAATGCTCTTTATCTCGGGAAAGACGTATAGAATTTACCGCATTATCCGGCAAAGATGGAACTTCAAGTTTCTTGAAATTGCCGTCCTCAGTGTAATATCCGAGACCGTCTTCCATTCCTATCCAAAGTTTTTCTCCGATTGCCGCAAGCCCTAAAACTGCCGTCGGAGTAGGCAATATCTCTTCAAAAGTAAGACCGTTGAACTTTACTAAGCCGGTATTGTTGCCGCCGATTATCATATCCTTAAAAGTAACAATCTGACTTAAAAGACTCGTATAAACGTTTCCTATCGGAACAGGCTGTCCGTCAAGGTTTTCCATTCTGTAAACCAAACCTTCAACTCCGGAAAGCAGGAAAATATGACCCTCAGGCGAAACATAAACGCCTTTTAAATTATAAATCCTATTTTTGAATTTTATTTCTTTTATTTTATTAAGATTTTTCAAATCAAAAACGGCACAACCGTTGGAATTAGCAACAAAAATATTTCCCCCCGGCATATTTGCCACAACGTATGGCAAACCTTTTCCGCCGATTTTGTCAGAAAAATCCACTAAATCCTGATGATAATAAAAAATCTTATTATTAAGTGCCATCCAAATTCTGCCGACACTGTCCTCTTCGATATTGTTAAGATAACTGTCAATTATCTCAGGATACAGATTGCGCAGGGAGCGGTTAGTAAGTTTTTGAATACCACCCGAAAAACCGAACCAATAATTATCTTCCTTGTCTTCCAAGAATGATAAAAGTTTAAGATTTTTAAGACCGATATTCTGATCGTATTTTATTGCGGTCTGCGACAAAGAAAAAATCTGATACGCTTCAAAATCCGACAACAAGAATATAGAACCGTCTTTGTTCTGCTTTATGGTATGAATCCTCGATTTTGACGGTATGCTTATCTTGTCGTTAATGCGCAACGAATCAATGTTTGAACGCAAAAACTGCGAGGTATTGCCCGTATAAACTCCGTCAGAAGCAGAAAGCCAAATCAAACCGTCCTCGTCAACAAAAACGTAATAACAATTTTTGTCGGAGAGTTTTTTCAACTGTTTTTCGCTGTCAAAGGTAAAAAAGCCGTCAGGTGATGCCACAAAAGTATTTCTGCCGGATTTATTCTGAGCGACAGCGTTTATTTGCGAGGGCAAAGCAGGGATTTTAAGCCCGATTTGTATTTCCTGATTATTGTTCGTCAAATAATACAAGCCCTTATCGCCGTATAAATATTTGTTATTTTTGCCGTCTATCGAAATGTGTTTTATCGGTATTTCCGAAAAATAATTAGTTATCACGCCCGACGGGTCAAGACAAGTAACGCCGTTCAAGGTCGCAAAATAAAGTCGCTTTTTAGAATCCTGAGCAATGTCAAAAACAACGTTGCTTTTCAAGCCGTTACCCTCGTTAAGGTTGACCATCGTTCTGCCGTTAAACTTTATCGCACCCGAATGTGTGCCGAACCAAATATAACCCTCCTCGTCCTGAAAAATACTCAAAATATCTTCCTGAGGCAAACCTTGGTCAGAACCGTAAAATACAAACGGAAAATATCCCGACTGATAAGTCTGATAAAGTGCATTCAAGTGGTTTTGAGCGGCTTTGTACGGAATAGATGCCTGCTCCATAAAAGCATCGTTCAAAATACCGAGGTTGCTGCTCGACTCCAAAAATTCAAGAATTTTCTGACGGAGTTTCGGCTGATTTTTCTTAATACCCCAACCTACTGAATAAATCTCGCCCATAACGAATTTTGCCTCCAAACCCGCATATTTCGGCACGCTGTAAATGTCGAAATTGACGATAGAATAGTCGGCTTTACCTTTCATTATCTCCGAGAAAAACTCGTTTGCCTCTTTATAATAATAGTTAGTGATATTATTCTCGATTAAATCCTCCTCGTATGACGAACCCTTAGAAGTTACGCCGCGATAATGTTTCAAATCTTTAATACCCTTAATATCAACATCTTTTCTGGCCACAACAATGTTTGCAGTAGGAAGAACGTCCACAATATCAATTTTGTTCAAACGCCAATCCACAGGCGAAAGAAGGTCGCAGGCAATGTCAATATTGTTGAAAGTAGCAGGCGTATAAGCACTGTCTTTAACGATTTCGCCGTTGTCGTCCTCAAAATAACTCGAAAGGCTCGGAACAATTCTAATTTCCAAATCCAAACCCAAATATTTCGCAAATTCACCAGCCAAATAATGATTGAATTGTTTTTGACCGTAAGGGTGATAAACCATTTCACGGTCACGGAGCGAAACTATCAACTTACCCGACTCGATAATTTCGTCCAAATCTCTGTAATTACTTGATTTATTAGAATTTGACTTTGAATACGAGTTTATGATTTCGTTATATGATGAATAGTTGACACCGAATTTGTCAGAAAAAAGTTTGTCCAAAATTCCCGTACCTTTCATCATATCGAAAAAGTTGTCGATTTCGTTGCGTAAAGTCTTGTTACCCTTTTCAGTAGCCCATGCAACGTGATCGGGTTTTGCAATCGGGAACGCAAGCCTGAATTTAGGATTTTCTTTCACAAACTGCAAACCGACGTATGAAACCGTTACAAATCCGTCAACTTTACCTGATTTAGCAAGTTCCTGAGACTCTTCCTCACTTTTAGTTTTAATGATTTCCACTTCTCCGCCGATTTTTTCGGTAATCAGCGCGAGATTTTTTTCGTATGACGAATTTTCCAAAAGCGCGATTCTAAGCCCCTTTAAATCCTCGTAATTCTTAACTTTGAGTTTATTATTGGTTTCTTTAACGCTCTCAGGCACAAAAAAATGATCAACCAAGGATTTTTGCTGTCTTGTATTTCTGACAATCAAAAGGTCTGAGACTTCCATATTGCCGCCGAAATCAAAAAACTTTTCTCGCCAAGGATAAATGTAAGTTGTTCCGCAAATAAAATCGGCTTTAAGAAGTGCGTCAGGTGTATATGACACGGAGTCGTTAGTCATATAATCCGCCGGAATAACGCCGGACTGAGAAAACATTTCGTTCCATGAAATCGGTACGATTTGAAGTTCACAATTCAAGAAATTAGCGAACTCTTTGGCGAACTGATAGTTAATAGTTTTTAGTCCGCTTTGGGTAAAAGCAACCCTAACCACGCCGCTCCGTCGTATTTCGTCAAGAGTTCGGGCGATGGACTGAGTAAAAGTCAGTAGCAATAATATCAGCGGCAGTAATTTCTTCATCTGTTTTGAAGTTATAACGGGAATTTTGTAAAATTTATTTTGCAAATATACAACCTTTTTTTTAAATTCCCAATAAGGGTTAAGCAATTTTTGTGCCTGAAAATTTTTCCAAACGTCATTTTTAAAGTTTTTTGAAACCAAAACATAAATTTTTGAAACATAAACACAATTTTTTCTGAGACTAAAATAGTAATTTTACAGCAAAATTTAAACATAATATATAATGAAAAGACACCTTTTACTATCAGCGGTGTTAGCGGCTTCGGCTGCCGCAAACGCCCAAAACCCGATTGTTCAGACGTGGTTTACCTCCGATCCCGCGCCGATGGTTCACAACGACACTTTGTATGTCTACACCGGACACGACGAGGACGATGCCGACTTTTTCTGGATGCAAGAATGGCGGGTTTATTCAACAACTGATATGGTCAACTACACTGACCACGGTTCGCCCCTTGCTTTGGAGACTTTTTCTTGGGCTGACGACCGCGCATGGGCGGCTCAGACCGTTTACCGCAACGGTAAATTTTATTGGTACATCTGCGCTCATTCCAAAATTTCTAACGGAATGGCAATCGGCGTAGCGGTTTCTGACAATCCGACTTCGGGCTTTAAAGACGCTATCGGCAAGCCGCTTTTTGAAAACGGTTCATGGGATCACATCGACCCGACGGTCTTCATCGACGATGACAATCAGGCTTGGCTTATGTGGGGAAATCCGAGAGTTTACTACCTGAAACTCAACGAAGACATGATTTCATACAGCGGTGAACTCGGCAAACTTGACATGACCGAAGAGGCTTTCGGCGCACCACCTATGCCGGAGCGCGAAAAAGATAAAAAATACAAAGACAGTTACGTTGAAGGTCCGTGGCTGACAAAACGCAACGGCAAATATCAGTTGCTTTATGCTTCTGGCGGCGTTCCCGAACACATTTCTTATTCTGTCAGCGACAATATTACAAGCGGCTGGAAATATGCCGGCGAAATTATGCCGCTTTGCGAAACTGGTTCATTTACAAACCATTGCGGCGTAACCGATTACAAAGGACATTCATACTTTTTCTATCATACGGGCAAACTTCCAAAAGGCGGCGGATTCGGTCGGAGCGTTGCCGTTGAAGAATTTAAATACAATCCCGACGGCTCGTTTCCCAAAATTATGCCGACTGACGAAGGCGTAAAACCAATCGGAACTTTAAATCCTTTTAAAAAAGTTCAGGCGGAGACAATGGCGTTTTCTTACGGCATTAAAACCCGTCAGAATGACAAACAAGGCGTTTATGTTTCGTCAGTTCATAACGGCGATTACATTAAATTGCAGGCAGTTAACTTCGGTAAAAATTTCCCAAGAACATTTACCATGTCGGCGGCAAGCGGTCTGAGAGGCGGCACAATAGAGGTTCATTTGGACAGTCTTCGAGGCGCAAAAGTTGCTGAACTTAAAATTGACGGCACAGGCGGCTGGGAAAATTTCAAAGAGTTTTCAACAGATTTTATCGGTAAAGCAGAAGGCGTAAGAGACGTTTATTTTGCATTCGTCGGCAGAAAAGGTCCTGAACTTTTCAACCTTGACTACTGGGAAATGCGCGGAATCGAGCAGTGCAACATGCCGGCTTTTCAGACGAAATTCACCGCTGACCCTTCACCGCTTGTAATCGGCGACACGCTTTTCCTTTTCTGTTCTCACGACGCTTCGCCGGAGCATATCGTTGACCCTAACGAAAAAAGTTCGGCAGGATTTTTTATGTATGATTGGTTGCTCTATTCAACAACCGACATGGTAAACTGGACTGAACACGGCGCAGTTGCCTCGCTCAAAGATTTTTCATGGCGCAGTCGCGACAACGGCGGTTGGGCAATTCAGGTTGTTGAACGTAACGGCAAATATTATCTTTACGCACCTCTTCACGGACACGGAATCGGCGTTTTGACGGCAGACTCGCCTTACGGACCTTTCAAAGATCCGCTCGGAAAACCGATTGTTTGGGACAAGAGCAACTGGTTTGACATTGACCCGACGGTCTACACCGACAAAGACGGTCAGGCTTATATGTACTGGGGCAATCCGCACACTTTTTATGCACGTCTTAACAACGACATGATTTCCTTGAAAGACAGCGTTGTAAAACTTCCGCACATCGAAAATTATCAAGAAGGACCGTGGTTTTACCGTCGCGGTTCAAAATATTATTTGGCATTTGCTTCAACGTGTTGTCCTGAGGCTCTCGGTTATGCGATGAGCGATTCGCCGACAGGTCCTTGGAAAAGTAACGGTTATATCATGAAACCTACTCCCCGCGACAGAGGTAATCATCCCGGAATCGCTGATTTCAAAGGCAAAACATACGTTTTCGGTCAGAACTACGACCTTATGCACATTGACATTCAAGAGCATCACGAACGCCGCTCGGTAACTGTTACCGAAATGGAATACAATCCCGACGGCACGATTAAAGAAGTTCCGTATTGGCTTGACCAAGAGCCTGTTAAACAGATTCAGTGGGTTAATCCTTTCAAGCGTGTTGAAGCCGAAACCATGGCTTGGGGTTACGGTTTGAAATCTGCCAAAATCGGTATCGAAAACACAGGCGTAGTTGAAAAAATGCCGTATTCTACCGGCAAACGCAACATGTACGTCAACGACCTTGACGAAGGCGAATACATCAGAGTTCGCGGCGTTGACTTTGAAGGCGGTGCAACTCAGTTTTCTTTGACGGCGGCTTCAACCGGCACGATAGAGGTTTCGTTACGCCTTGATTCGCCCGACGGCAAAGAAATCGGCAAAGTGTTAATAAAACCGACCGGCAATGCTGAGAAATACAAAGCCTTTACCGCAAAAGTTTCCGGCGCAAAAGGCGTTCACGACCTCTACATCACCTTCGGAAAACGAAGCGGCGAAGTAAGGTTGGATTGGTGGAAATTCGGAAAATAAAAAACGGGGCTTTTTTAGCCCCATTTTTTTATTCGCCCACTTTTTTGCAATGCGCCTTTATCTTCTTTATTGCCCAATCGTAATGGCTGGCGGTTGTGCTGACAAAATACGAACCTAAATCCGTCGTCCCCGTCCACGGAAAATATTTTTTCGTGAAAAGTTCCTCGTTAGTGAAACCTTCGGCAAGGGCTAAAACTTTTTTGTGGCTTTCGTCCAAAAGTTGACGGGCGGTGTCAAGACTTGTATTTTGATGACGTTTCCAAATTTCGATGTTCATTGCGCCGTAAGTTTTCCATGAATAGTCGGGCGGCAAAAACGAAATTACCGGCGCGGAATTTTTCCCCGTATTGTTTTCAACAAATTTAATCAACAACTGATGCCACTCATAAAGGTGAACAAGAATGTCGCGGACATTTTTGTCCCTGTTCCAATGCGCCTCTTTTTTGCTCGGGTCAGAAGAAAAATCAAACGGCGTATTCATTTGGTTTTCAGTCATTTTTGAAATCAATTCCAACATTTTGGAATAATTTTCAGCAGCGGATTTCTGCAAATCCTCTTTGTTTCTCGCTCTTGGCATAATAATTAAGATTTTTTATGGTTAATAATGCAAAGATATAGTTTTTTATTCCAATCTCAAAAAATTCCAATAATTATCCGGCGTAATAGTTTCAAACGTTGCCTCCGGATAGTTTTGAGAAAAATCTGTCGGTATTTTTGCCACTTTACCCGGGTTCTCTTTGAACTCAAAAGTAGAAATACGTCCGTCAAGTTCTTCCACAAGGTCAATTTCTTTCATCTGTGTCGTTCGCCAAAAATATAGTTGGGCATAATTTCCGAGATAAAAATTACGTTTCATACGTTCTGAAATCATAAGATTTTCCCAAAGCGCACCTTTATCGTTGCGGCTGTCAAGAGGCGCAAAGTTTGAAATCACAGCATTACGTACACCATTGTCCCAAAAATAAACTTTCTTGCCTTTCTTGATTTCATTACGGCTGTTACGCGAAAAAGAATCAAGTTTGAAAACAATAAAACACTTACATAACAAACCAATATAAGTTTCCACGGTTGCCTTGTCTATTCCGATAAGATTGCTGAGTTCGTTATATGAAACTTCGCTGCCAACCTGCAAAGCAAGGGCTTTAACAAGTTTCTGCAAAATTTCCGGTTTTTTGATTCCTTTATAACTCAAAATGTCCTTATAAAGATAATTGTTTGTAAGTCCGGCAAGAGTTCTGCGGGCTTCGCCAGGGAAATTCACGACATCGGGATAAGTGCCGTAAATCATTCTGGTTTCAATCATTTTACTTTCCTGAAATTCAGAAGTATGTTTGGCAAGTTCTCCTAACGAAAACGGAAACAACTGATGCTCTATAAGTCTGCCCGTAGCGGGTTCGTTTATGTCGCCGGATAATTCAAACGATGACGAGCCGGAGACTATAACGTGCGTTTGTAGTTTCAAATCCCCGATTTTTTTTAATATAAGACCTATTTCCTGAACTCTCTGAGCCTCATCAATAAAGACAAAATCGTAGTTAGCAAGTAAACTTTTCAAGACTGCTGACGATTTGTCCTCAATAACAGCCCTATCTTCTGTGTCATCGCAGTTTAGTAATAATTTTTTGCCGGAAGAAGGTAATTGCTGAATCATCGTGGTTTTACCGACCTGACGTGCACCCATCACAACAATGACTTTGCCGTGTTCAAAATCACCGGCTATCTTTTTTTGAATGAATCTTTCTATCATAGCAATCAATTTTTATTGCTGCAAAGATATAGTTTTTTCTTCAATTCCCCAAATTTATATTGAATTTAGTGAATCAATTCCCCAAATTTATATAGAATTTGGGGAATTGATTCCCAAAATTTATAAAAAAACGGGGCTTTTTTTAGCCCCGCTTCTTTTTTTATTTCAATTTTTTCAATGTTTTCAAATCGTTTTGTGTTGCTGGAGAAAGACTCACAGCATAACCGCCGCCTTTTACCGTTGACAAATTCAAAACCGTTTTGGAGTTAACCAAACCTTTCGTTATCTTATAACTTTGAGGATTAGTCTTATAATCAGCGTTTTGACCATCAACGTAAACCGTTGCAACATATTGTTTGTCAGCGTCTAAGAAATCGAGTTTAACGCTGCTCGTGCGGTTGAAAAGTCCCGTCTTTGAACCCAAAAACCAATTCTCAGAATTTTTGGCTTTGCGGGCAATCGTGATGAAACGCATCGGGTCAGCCTCCAAATAAAGCGATTTCTGCCAATCAACTGCAACATCTTTTATAAACTGAAACGCATCAGGAAATTTCTCGTAATTTTCAACCAAGTCGGCAGCCATTTGAAGCGGCGAATACATTGTAACATACAATGCTAATTGTCCTGCTAACGTGCTGTTAACGTGAGAGGTATTGTCAGGAGCAACTTTCGACAAATCCATTTCAAAAATACCCGGCGTATAGTCCATAGGTCCGCCGATTAAGCGTGTAAAAGGCAGAATACAAGTGTGTTCGATATTGTTTCCGCCGAATGATTCGTATTCGGTTCCCGCAGCCGATTCGTTGCCGATAAGGTTAGGATAGGTGCGGCAAAGTCCCGTCGGACGAACAGCCTCATGACCGTTGATACAAATCTTATAATCAGCGGCTTTTTTCAAGTTGTAAAGATAATGATTAACAAGCCACTGACCGTAATGATGCTCACCTCTCGGTACGATATTGCCGACATAACCCGTCTTAACTGCGTCATAACCAAAATGTTTCATAAACTTGAACGCCGTGTCCATTTGTCTTTCATAATTTCTGACAGACGAAGAAGTTTCATGGTGCATAATGATTTTCACGCCTTTTGAATGAGCATAATCGTTAAGCATTTTAACGTCAAAATCAGGATAAGGAGTTACGAAATCAAAAACCTCATCTTTTGAAAATCCGAACCAGTCTTCCCAACCAATATTCCAGCCTTCAACCAAAACAGCGTCAAAACCGTGTTTTGCAGCAAAGTCAATGTATTTTTTAACGTTCTGATTATTAGCACCGTGTCTGCCGTTAGGTTTTGCGGTTTTAAAGTCCGTTGCGCCGAGTTTTACGCTCGAAAATTCGTCAGTATAACTCCAAGAACTTTTGTTTGTAATCATTTCCCACCAAACGCCGACATATTTTACGGGTTTTATCCAACTAACATCTTCGTAAGCACAAGGTTCATTGAGATTTAAGGTTATGCGTGAAGCCAAAATGCCTGCCGCATTGTCAGTTACGGTAACCGTGCGCCAAGGCGTTTTGCAAGGCGTTTGCATATAACAAGCGTTACCCAAAGCATCAGGCGTTAAATGCGAGATAAATTTGTTATCTTTCGGGATAAATTCGAGGTGCATACAAGAATAATCCACCAAAGCCGCCTCGTGAAGAAGGATAAAATTCTTTCCGTCAGGAGTCTTCATCAAGAAAGGTGTCTGAACGCCGTTTTCCGAAAAGAAAGTCTGTGAAGCATTGTCGCGGACGTTTGTATAAAACTTCTTCTGAATTTCTGAAACTTTACATTCGGTGTACTGATATTCCTGAGAATCATAATCGCCCGGAATCCACCAAGAAGTATTGTCGCCGGCAAGTTTAAATTCAGTAACCTCTTGTTTTACAACAAAATACGCAAAGTTTTTTTGAACGGGAAATTCATAACGGAATCCCAAACCGTCGTCAAAAAGTCTGAAACAAACATCGAAACTTTTGCCGGAAGTTTTTTGCGTAAAAGTTACTTTTGCCTCGTTGTAAGAGTTAAGGATTTCTGACTCTTCGCCCCAAACAGGTTTCCAAGTCTCTTTAAAAGAAGAGTTTTTAACGCCTTTCTGCTCAAAACCCGTCGAAAAATCAACGTCGGAATTATCAACAGTTTTTTTGAAAGTGAAAGGCTCTGCCGCATTAGGTGTTAAAACAAAACCCAAAAACGACTTGTCAATAATTGTAACGCCGTTTTTTTTCAAGGAATAAAACGGTTTTCCGTTTTCTACGCCGTAATTACATTCGAGTTTTCCGTCAGGAGATTTTAAATTTTGAGCGTTGACTACACCGCACAATAGCAACAACGCCGGTAATAAAAATTTTGTTTGCATGTCTTAACAATATTAGATTTTTAATACGGCAAATGTAAAAACAAAACATTGTTTTTCAGCACTATTTCTTTTCAAAAAACGTATAAAAAATCCGCAAACGGTTGCGAATACCTTAAATCAATTAGTTTGAGAGAAAAAAATACCTATTTTTAGGTATTGTGAAAAGAAAAAATCCGCCGTACCTTTGCAGTGGAAAAAGTAAGAAATATATTTTTAAATGATTTGATTGTTTGTTTGATTTTTTTTAACGCCAAAAATGCCGGCAGAATCCCCTTCTGAACCGGCATTTTTTTATTTTTTTTAATTTTCTTCTAACGATTTTACCATATCAAGCATTATTTGCTTATTTTCGGCAAGTTTTTTCTGACTTGACATCGCATAAACCTGATACAATTTGTTTTTACCCTTATACAAACAAAGTATCACCGCCGAATTGTCGCCTTTGATTTTTTCCCGATACTCTGAAACTCTTGCTTTAAGACCGTTGATAACCGTATCGTCGTCCATAGAATTGTCAAGACGAAAATCCTCCGTCTCGGCTTTTGAAAGTTGCATTATCAAAAATTCATAGCCTTTAAGACCGTAAATATCGGCAGCGCGGGTGGTGTCAAAACATTCCATCATCTGAAAATTTCCGATGTTAGCGTCAACGATTTTTTTGTATTCCAAAAAGTCGTCAACAATCACCATAAACGAAATACCGCTGTCAAAATTTCCGTATTGCATTGACGCAGAAGCATTTAAACCTTTCATTTCTCTCATTTCGGCAGGCAAAACAACACTATATCCGCCGTCCGAAGACTGAACCTTTTGATAACCGGTCTTTAACGAATTGCCGCAGCCGAAAGCGAAAAATAACGCCGCTAAAAATAATAAACTCAAATATTTCATAATAGAAAGAATTAGTTTTAGTTTTTTTAACACCAAATTTTATGCCTGAAAATTTTTGTTAATAAAAAAAAAATTACATATCTTAGCCGCGACGAAAAAAATCCCGATTATGAATTTAAACCGAAAAAATATACTCACTGTTTCAGTTATTTCAGGGCTGGTGATTGCGGCTTTGATGTTGTTTTGTGATGAAAGTTTTGCGCGTCCGGGCGGCGGACACGGTTTTCACGGCGGAGGTCATTACAGCGGCGGAGGTCATTACAGCGGCGGAAGTCATTATAGCGGCGGAAGCGGCGGAGGCGGCGGTCTTTTTATCAATTTTACCGGTAATTTTATTGTCGACTTGTTGATTAACATCGCGATTTGGGTTGCAATAATGACTATAAAAAATATGCTTTTCGGTTCTGACGATGACGATTCGGCTGTCGTTTCGTCAGCCACGCCGCAAAATTTTGCAGACAGAACAAAAAAAATCAACGCTAATTTGTCGGAATTGATAAACAAAGACACAAACTTTTCAAAACCGGTATTCTTGGATTACGTTACCATGCTTTATAACAAGTTGTATTTAACGTACAACAAAAAAGAAATTGACGAGGTGAAACCGTTTTTGAAGTGTAAAGTGCCTGATTTCGGTCCTAACACATTTTCTGAAATCGCGATTGGTTCGGTTGAAATTTCAAATATTGCCTTTGATAGCGGGACTGTGTTCATAACGGTGGCTTTTCAGTCCAATTACACGGCAACAAATATTAAAACCGGTAATTCTATCAGGTATGAAATTGAAGAAGAATGGTTGTTTTCTAAACAAGAAAATGTTCTTTCGCCGAAGCCTGAGGGATTCGGTGTTTTACGGTGTCCTAACTGCGGCGGAACATTGGATTTTAAGGATTACGGCGTTTGCAAAAACTGCGGAACGGAATTTAATTTTCAGTCCGGCGGCTGGGTTGTCAACGTTATCTCCCGCAAGCAAATGAATAAAAGCGAAACCAAAGATATGCTCTCATACGCAAGAGAAGAGGGAACAAATAATCCGACCGTTTATTCACCGACTGTGGCTAAGGATATACAAACTTTTAAGTCCAATCATGAGGAATTTGTAAGTACGGTGGATTTTTGTACTAAAATCGTAAGACCGTATTTTTATGAAATTTATAAAAACTGGTCTGAGGGTACTTGGGACAAAACCCGTCATCTTATCAGCGAAAGACAATGGCAAAATTTTAATGCGTATTTACAACAATTGCAAAAGTTAGGATACGCTAACAAACTTGCTGACATACAAATCACGAAAATCGAAACCGCAAAATACGATATCGACTTCAATTACGAGAGCATAACAGTAAGAATTTTTGCGCAATGTCTTGACTATATCGTTGATTCACAAGGGAATAAAGTTGCCGGCAATAACAAAAAGCCGAGAAAATTTTCTGAATACTGGACTTTTGTGGCAAACAAAAACGCAGTATTCAAAAACACCGACCTTCATAAATGTCCTAATTGCGGCGCACCCGTTGAAAAAATCGGAGAGTCAGGCATTTGCGAATATTGCAACAGCAAAATTTCCGACGGAAATTTCTCTTGGATTTTGTTTTCAATAACTCAGGACGAGGTTTACACGGGCTGATTCTGATTGTCTTTCAACAGTTTTTTTACCAAATCGAATTGTTTTTCGAGTTTGGTAATTTCGCGTGAAAGTTCGTCGCTTTTGTCGAGTTCTTCTTGTGTGCGGACTTCGTTAAGGCTGTCAACAACGATACCGACAACTAAATTGACGAGAATGTAAGCCGCTACAAGAACGAAACTTACGAAATATATCCACGCATACGGATAAACCGCCATAATCTCCTCGTTCATTGCCGACCAATCGTCAAGAGTCATTATTTGAACGAGAGTTAAGAAAGTTACGTGAAGGCTCGAAAACTTTTCGCTTATACTGCCGAACATTTCAACACCGATAATTCCGTAAATGTAACAAAGCAAAACAAAAAACAACGCCGTCCAAGTGATTTGCGGCATGGCATTTACCAAAGCATGAAACAATCGTTTCATATTGTCAACGCCCGAAACAACCCTCAAAAGCCTTAATTCTCTCAAAATTCTTATCGCCCGTGCGCCGATAAAAGACTCTAAGCCGGAGAAAAAACTCAGCAAAGAAATCACCGTAACAATCAAATCAAAAATATTCCAGCCTCTGTCTTCGTCAGTAAAAAAAGTTGAAATCTTATTTCGGCAAAACAATCTTATCAAAATTTCAATGATAAAAATAATTATGCTGACATCACAAAAAACACTCAAATAATATTCTAACAGCGAACTATTGTCAAGATAAGTCATTGCACCGGCGGCTATTGCGTTAAGCACAATCAAGACCGTGATAAAATTATCGCCGTGTTTTATAAGTTTATCTTTTAAGGTTTCTTTTTGAGGCAACTCGTCTGAAAGTTTTACGCAAGAGAGTTTCTGCATACGGGAATCATAAAACGCAGCATGTCCGTGTTCCGAAAAAATAATTTCACCGTTTTTTATGCTGACCATAGTGCCGAGTTCTTTGAAATAACGACCTTTTATTTTGCCGTCAACTCCTATGCTCAGATAATTTTCTTGGGTTTCCATAACGAAAAAATCGTTGCCGAAACCCTTCAATACTCCGTTATAAGGGTTGTCCAAAACATTTTTTATTTTTCCGTTTTGGTCATAAATCTTGATTTTACCGTTTTCAGCGGTGTCTATATATGATATTTTCATTTTTTTGGTTCTTTTTTCTTAAAATGCAAAGTTACAATTTTTTTCAAAGTTTTTAAGATTTTATTTAACTTTGCGGCAAATTTTTTTTAATCACATAAAAAATAAAAATATGAAAAGATTTTTTTTACTTTTAACGGTTTTTATCGCCCTCTGCGGTTTCGGAGCGAAAACCGTTTCGGCGCAAGGCTGCGCATTTCCGACCGGCTCGTTAGGAATTAATCTCGGTTTGGGATTAGGAACCTCTGATTACGGCGGATACCATTACAACGGACACTACCACGACGGACATTTTTTAGTTCCGACATTTAATGCGGCTGTTGACTACGCATTTTTAGGAAACATCATCAACAGCCACGGCTCAATCAGCGGCGGCGGATATTTCGGTATCGGCAGCGGCAGCGAAAAATGGGACGGACACAAAAATCGCGACAACCGTTTCAGAATAGGCACACGCGGCGCATTGCATTACACTTGGGTCAGCAATCTTGACACATACGCAGGCGTAGGTCTCGGTTTCCGTCAAGACAGATACAAAACCAAATACTCAAACGGAGATTCTCACGATTGGGGCAGTTATCCCGAATTTGACTGCTACGGTTTTGCCGGAGTACGCTACATTATGGGTAATTTTGCATTTTACAGCGAATTGCAAACCACTAATTTCTCATTTTTCCAAATAGGTATTTCGTTTGTACTCTAAAATTGAAAATAAATAAACGGTTGTACAGTTTCGCTCTGAAACTGTACAACTAATTGTATTACAACAAGTAAGACAATTATCTTGATAAAAATATTCGACTTTACGAAAACCTCTTGAATCCTTGCCGCCGTTTTTTCAGGAATTGCATGACAAACAAACCCAAAAACCGTCAAAACTATCCACAACGCCCTCGCTGCCCAAAAATGCGAGAAAAACGTTATGTCGAAGTTGTCAAAAATTTGGTTTAACATTACGAACGGCACTTCAAACGCAGAAATTATAACTCCTTCGTTTTCAATATCGTTAGCGCGGAAAAACATCCACAAGAAAACCACGAAATTAAAAGTCAACAGCCAAGAAAAAAACGTTACGACCTTGTTATCTTGCGGCAAAATCTTTTTGAACAACTTGTCAATACCGAGGGCAACGCCGTGCGCTCCGCCCCAAAAAACAAACTTCCAAGCCGCACCGTGCCACAAACCGCCTATTAGCATGGTTAAGAGCAGGTTAACGTCAGTTTTTATCATTTTTGACGAATCAGGTTTCGCAATCGAAATAATCCAAACGACAATGCAAACCGCAACCGTCAAAGAGCAAAAAACGGATTCGCTGAACGCCGCAACAGCAAAAATCGTCGCCGCTACCAACGTTATGATAACCAAAACATTCTTTTTAGTTTTATATGCCGCCAAGCCTGAAACTGCAATTATCGTTATCGTTAAAGTGTATGGTAATGAGCAAGTTAGTGCTGAAATCAAAATCAACATCACCGGCACGGCATACACCGAAAACGCCGAAACTTCTCTGTTGCCGCCCAGCGGAATATAAAGATATTCCTGCAACCAACTCGACAAAGAAATATGCCAGCGTTTCCAAAACTCTGAAACACTGAGGCTTTTGTAAGGGCTTAAAAAGTTAACGCCGAGGTCATAACCCATAATTTTGCCGATACCAATTGCCATGTCAGAATAGCCCGAAAAGTCGCAGAAAATTTGCAAAGCATAACCGTAAACTGCCATCAGGTTTTCAAAACCGTTGTAATTTTGCGGAGCGGCAAAAATCAAGTCGTTGTATTGAGCAATATAATCGGCAATGACAGCCTTTTTAAAAAGTCCCAAAATTATCATCCAAAGTCCCGTATAAGCCTCAGGCAGAGTTACTTCCGGCGTTTTTTTGAGTTGCGGCAAAAACAAATTCGCTTTAACGATAGGACCAGCCACCAACTGAGGAAAAAACGTCAGATAAAACGCAAAATCCAACAGAGAATCAGCGGGTTCAACGTTTTTGCGGTAAACGTCAATAATGTAACTTAAACTTTGAAATGTGTAAAACGAAATTCCCACCGGCAGAAAAATTTCTTGAAATGCAAAATTTTCGCCGACAATTTGAGAAAAGTTGAAAATCAAGAAGTTAGTGTATTTAAAATACGCTAACATCAACAGCGGCGGCACAACACCGGCTACAAGCCAAAGTTTTTTCTTGCCTTCGGTTTTAGCCTCTGACAAAAACTTTCCGAAAAGATAACTCAAAACAGTCGTCAAGACCAAAATCCACAGATAAAGACCGCTGCTTTTATAATAGAAAAACAGACTGAACGCCACTATATATAGCGACACAGCCGTTTTATGCTTGTAAATCAGGTTATAAACCGTTAAAAACACAATAAACAACAGCAAAAAATGTCCGCTGCTGAAAATCAAAGGTTCGTCAGGATTAAAAATAAATAAATCCGCGAGATTATTTAAAAATTCCATTTTGTACGTTTAGAAATAAATTCCGTGCAAAACTAATAATTTTTTTTCACATATTAAGTTTCTTTTTGTAAATTTGCGACAAAATTTTGACAATGAAAACATACAAACTTGACATAATCAGCCATTTAGCGCAATACAGCCGCAAATTTGAGGTTTCAAATAATTTTTGCGACAAGACTTGGCAGATTTTTGACGAAAACGGAAAACAAATTTTTTTGTATTTCAAAAGCGACAACAACGCTTTTATTTCTGACAACGGCAACAATGCGAGCGGAATTTGGCGTTTTAACGAACAAACCCAAGCAATAACGTTAGAATTCGGACAATTAAATTTGAATTTGTTACCCGTTTTCAACGACAATAATTGTTTGGTTTTCAGCGTTGATAATACTCAAAATTATCTTTTGCTTTTTGACGGTTCAGAGGGCAAAACTGCGCCCCAAAATCTGACTTTTCTGACGGATTATTTCAACCGTGCTTTAAACAATGTTGACCCTGTTTTGAAGGCGGCTGCGGCAAAAAATGCGCAAGAAAAACAAGAAAGAATAAAAGCCAAGATCGAAGAAATTGCCGAAAAATGCGACCGTTATCCTTGGAAAAGAAATCTTATAATTATCGGAGTTTCAAGTGTTTGCCTTTTGATAAGCGGCATTTTTACGTACATAAAATATCCGTATTACGACAGCATAGGCATTTCGTTGATGATTTTGTCAGTGGTTTTGGCGGCGATAGTTTACGGCTTTTTTGATACGCAGCGTTGGCAAACCGCCATCAAAAATATGGTTATGTGGTTCAAGGACAACGACGAGACAGAAATCGTTGAATATCTGAAAGTTAACAAGAAATTAAAGTCTTGGTTTTTAGAAAACTACGATTTTGACCCGACAAGAATCAAAAGGTTGCCGTCAGCATACGATTAATCAAAATTATAAAGAGTTAATTTCGTTGATGGTTAAGCCCGTGTTTTCGGCGATAAAGTTGACATCAATGCCGGCATTTTTAAAGTTGCGGGCGATTTCGATTGCTTTGGATTTTTCGCCTTCTGCTTTTCCTTCTGCTTTTCCTTCTGCTTTGGCATACTCTATCGTGTTGTAATAATCGCGGTAATCTTTAAGACTATCACGATAGGCAATCAACTCCGAAGAATCGTATTTGGCGATTTCAGCGAGGTTGAAAAGTTTCTTGAAAATTGATTCGCGCAAGGCTTTCGGACGGTCGGCGAGACGGTAAAGATTCTTCATCGCAAAAAACCACTTGTCAAGCATACCGTCAAGTTCGTCTTCTTTTTTTACGAATTTGGGCATTTCAATGTTTATGAACTCCAATTTGTCGCTGTAAAGTTCGTCGGGGTATTCGTCGTACTTTAATTTTGCGTGGGTAAGCATTTCCGTATGTTTAGGATTGTCATCCAAAACAAAATTCAGAACGCCTATTACGTATACTTTTTTCAATGAATAGTCCCAACTTTTTTTTGAACCGTCAAGTTTGTACAAATAACCCTTTTCGCCTTGCTCTTGAATCGGGAATGAGGCGTAATAAAGGCTGCGGTCAATAAAATTGATTTGAGATGCTTTCTGCATTTCAACGATGAATTTTTCTCCATTGATGTTTTCGCAATAAACATCGTATATGGCTTTGCGGTCTGATTCTACAATCGGCAGTTTTTCAGTGTTAAGATGGCGGACATCTCTAATTTCGCCACCTCCCTTCAAACCGAGTAGGGCGTTAAGAAAACTTATCAGAAACTCCTTGTTAGCCGGTGTTCCGAAAAATTTCTTGAATGCAAAATCCGTATAAAAATTTATGTAACGTTCGTATAATCCTTCTGACGGCATAATTGTATGGTTTTATTTTGTTGCAAAATTGATTAGATTAAAAAGCCGTATTCATAAACTTTCGGTTTTATTTCCTCGCCTAAATCCCAAAGTGCGGCTTTAAGGTTTTCCATCAATTCCGTATAAAAAGAATCGGAAGAGGCTGCGTTCATTTTGCCATTTTTGTCGCGACCCTGAAAATATTCTTTAATGTCATAAAGTGAGGCATTAGAATTTGCATCTTCCATAGTGAAATAATATTTCCAAAGTTTGCGCCCAGCATCAAGTACGGATTGTGCGGCGGGGGAAAACTCCAACTCATATTTCGTAGTTTGACCTGACTCAAACAAAGTGCCTTGGTTGGCAGATGGTTTAATCTTGCCCTTCAAAAAATCCGACATAAAATGACTGTCGAACATATCACGGGCTTCCACCTCGCTTTCAGAAAACGGAATCCAATGATTGACACCATTTTTACACGAAATATGGTTCTGATGATTAAATATCGTATAAATCAAACAGTTAGTCTGAAACAATAAATCATTTTTCCAAGCCTCTTCCGGGAAACGATATAATTCTCTGTCATTGAGCCAATCAGCCACAATACATTGACGCACAGCCAAATATATACCAATTTCAATGATATTTTTGTCTGTAACCCACGTGCCGCGAGGATGGGGCAACTGCGACTTATCATTAAGTATAAAATTATAATTTTGGTTTTGGAAGTCAGCACCTTTTGCTGACATAAAACCAATCATTTTCTCATCTTTGCGGTTTCTTGTGGTTATAATCCAATCGTTGATTGACTGAAAATCTTGCTGTATGTTAATATGTTTTTTTCGTAGATAATCGCCTTTGCTGTCAAAAACGTCGGCGTCAACGGATTCAAATTTTTCTTTTTTGCCGCAATTCCATACAAAAAATCCAATCGGGAATTTGCCCGAAACATTGTCAAACGAATTGGCAGGCACAAGAAACAGTTTTTCCAACTTGGCTTTGAACGAATTTCTAAACAATTCAAAATTAGGTGCTTGTAAAATTTTCAATTTAGAAAACTGCGCAAGGATACAATCAGGGATTTCGTTATAAACCCTTATGAAAAATTGCGCAAACAATTCACGTCCGGCAATGCCCATCTGATTGAAATACTTGTTGTATGTCTTGTGCAAAACAGCAACGTCTGTGGCGTTTTGACCTGTCTTAGCAACAGTGTTTCTGCTTGCCGCCTCCTTGTACGGCGGGTTGATGTAGATGACAAGTTTTTTGCGTTTTTCAGGGTCGCTGATTATCTTGCGCAGACTTTCAGGACATTTTGAAAAGTCGTCGTTCAAAAAATCAAACTGAAAAACGTGACTTTCCAACAGGTTCGCACCGTTTTTAATACGGTCTTTCATCACATCGACATCCTGTTGGTCGAGCGTGGACGCAAAAATCCTGTACTTGTCGCTCAAACCATTCAAAAGATTTCCCGTACCGGCACAGCAATCCCATACATAGTAATTCTCCTGCCAGTCGTCGCCAAGCACTTCGGCAATGTACTTTTGCGATTTTTCAACCCAAATCTGCGGCGTGAAAAATGCACCTTTACGCTCCCTGACATCTTGCGGCACAAGCAAATCCAACCGAGAAATGATGTATTCCCAATAAATATTTTGCGGCGGACGCTTGTAACGTTTCCAAAACTCGGCATATTTTTCGATGCCGCCGTGCTTGAACTTGAACGGTATCAAAACGTCCAATCCCAACGCATCGGTTCGCTTCATAATATAAGGTGCCGGCGAATTGGCGTTGAATGTTATATAAAAATCGGGATACGCCACCTTGTCGTCGTTAAGGTCAGTGGTGTTGTTGTCGTCGATGTTGAGTTCCGCCAAGAAAAAATCCCGGTCATAAACACCATAATTTGCTTTCAATTTCACCCAATCGGCATTAATTGACGGCATTACCATTTCCCGCCATTTTTGATAAACGAAAATAAAATTATTTTTGTCTATTAGAGTTGACAACAACGAGCCGCCTTCAATAAAATTTTGTTCGACAAAATTGTGAATTTCATCATCGTCTTTTCCGTAATAAAACGTGAAAACTTTTTTATTGTTGACAATTTTCTTAACCGTGCTGACCGTTTTGTCGTCAACCTGCGAGGGCGTTTGAGACCAATTGAAATCATTTACGGCATAAATCGGTAAAATCTCGTTATACTCAACGAACGCAATTTTTTCATTATCGAAACACCCGATAAATTTCGGCGGTAAAATGTTATAGGCATCTTGCTTGATGGTTACAATAAGTTGCGCCAACATTTTATAAATGTCGGTAGAAGTTTGTTTTGCCTCAGCCCATAACTGATACTCGGAATTAATCTCAGAAGATGATTTTACCGTAAAATCAATCCGTTTGATTATTCCCGCGCAATCAAATTTCTTAAAATACCGCTGCCAAATTCTATTTTTGAGTTCTTCTTCGAGCATATTTTTTTCAAGATTTTTCCGCCGTAAAATTATGAAAAAAAATCTAAAACGTCAAATAATGCCCTAACTTTTTCAAATCCTTTTCCGAAAATGCTGAAAGCGTTTGAAGGTCGGCAATGTGCTTGAAGACTTTGCCAAGAGAGCGGTATTCCATAATCTTTTTTACTTGAAAATCAGTGAAATACGGGTGATTTTTTAAGTCATCTTCTGGGACGCTGTTAAGGTTGATTTTCTTTAATTCAACGCTTTGACAAGTGTAGACGCTATTTTTCAAGAGGTTTGCCCTATCGTATTTTATGCAGTCGGATAATTGCCACGGAGCATAAAAAAATCCGACTTTTTCTCTGAATTTTATAACGTCCGATGCCTCACCGTGAGTAAAACCAACTTCAACTAATTCGTCCTCAGTCGCTAAATTCAAGTCAAAAAGTTTTTTGCCGTTAAAAAGTTTTTGTAAATCTATTTTGATATATTTTTCAAGTTCTTTATATTTCTGATTATCAATAAAAAAGACGGTAGAAAAATCTTTTTTGACGTAAAACTTTTTGCCCTGTTCGTCGCGAAGTTTCATAAACGATTCTATTTGTTTTGTCGAAAAGCCCATTTTATACATATCTTCGCGAGTCAAGAAATTCGGGTCAAAATCAAAATACTTTTCTGACGATTTTTCTTGCGTAACTATTTCTTTTTCAGGGATAACGGTGTCTTGAAAATACAAATAATCCTTCAAAAAATTAAACTGCATAGTTCTTAATCCGTAAAGTTTTCTAAAATCTTCGGCTGTCTTAAAAACGCCGCCGTTGTTTCTGTAATTCAAGAGGTTAGCGATTTGTTTTTCCGTCAAACCGAGTTTTTCCAAATCCGCTTCGGAAGCCGTATTAGGATTGAATTTAAAAAGTCTCAGGCTGTCGTAACGGCTGACAAGATACTGCTCCAAACGGTTCAAAGTGTCGCCTTGAATTTTTTGACTGTAAATTTCGTTTAATTCTGCCATACGCTGATTATACGCTTGAAGTTCATTTTCGGGAATTTTAGGCGCAGTTCCGAGAGCGACTTTTTGAACCGCTTTCGTCAAAAAAAGCGATACCAAAATAATGATTATCAATGAGATAACCTGACGTTTATCCTTTTTGGCAACGTAAGAAAACGGCGAATTGTTAACCGCATTAAAAATTTTTTTCAACATACTCAATTTTTTCAACATCCTAATAATAAAAAAATTACTCAAAAATTATTCCGCCGTTTTCCAACGCTTTGTAAAACTCGTCATGAATTTTTGTCCTGACATCAAGTTTCATCAACATTTTACTCCTCGCGGGAAAAGGGCAGTTACACAAAAAAACAAACACCATATTATATTTCGGATCTGCCCAAACAAACGTCCCCGTAAACCCCGTATGACCGAAACTTTCAGGACTTGCTTTTTTTGACGGAGTACCGTTCAAAGTACTGTCAATCACCGGCTTATCAAAAACCAATCCGCGACGGTTGCCTTCAAAAGCCTGAGAAGTAAAAAGTTTTACGGTCTGAGGTTCAAAATATTTTTTACCGTCATAACAGCCTTTGTCCAAAAGCATTTGCATCAAAACAGCCAAATCCGAAGCCGAAGAAAAAAGCCCCGCATGCCCGGAGATTCCGCCCATCAAAACCGCACCTTCGTCATGCACCGTACCGCAGACAATTTTTTTGCGCCAAATAGTGTCGTTTTCGGTCGGCGGAATGTTTTGAAGAAGTTTGCCGTAAGGTTTAAACCGCATTTTTAAACCTAATGGTCTGTAAAAATTATCGTAAAGAAAAACGTCAAAATCCTTACCGTAAAATTTTAAAGGGAAAAGCGTGTAAAGAAAAAATCCGAGGTCAGAATACAAATATTCGCCTCTTGGTTTAAGCGGCTGACTTACAATAAATTCTGCTAATTGTTTTCTTGCTTTTTTGATGTCGTAATCCTCCGGCGAATTTAAGACTTCTACGGCAAGGTTTTTATTTTTTCCGACCCAGTCCAAAGCCGGACGAAAACCTGCCTGATGTGCCAAAGCGTCCCTCAAAGTCGCACCGTTAGAGTCCAAACCGTGAAAATAATCCGTCAAAGGCAAATCCAAATCTATTTTTTTGTCCTCATAAAGTTTCATCAAAACCAAAGCCGAAGCCGCTATCTTCGTAACCGAAGCCAAGTCATAAACGGAAGAATCGTTGACTTTTTTTATGCTGTCGTAAGTAAAGTAGCCGTAACTTTCGTCAAAAACCGTATAATGATTTACCGCACAAAAAATTCTGCAACCCGGCATTGCCTTTTGACGAATTGCGTCAGTTACAATGCTATCAATCACGGCTTTATAACAAGGAGAAAGTTCCGCTTTTCCCGAAACCAAACTCAGAGGCTGAGGCGTTTTACAACCCAAAAGAATAAAAAAAAAGCAAAGAAACAAAGGCAAAGTTTTTTTGGCGGCAGCCATCACTTTTTTTAACTGCGCCTTCTGTTTTTCCAACAGTTTTTTTACCAATTCGTTAGGATTAGGAAACAGCGGCGGCTGACAAAAAAGCACGATGTTATGCTCTTTTACCACAAAATCAAGGCTTTTGTCGAGCCTTAAAGCCTCGCCGTCAAGATTAATCCACCCCTTTTTGTTGCCTAACAACTCGACCTTGCGGCAACGGATTATTTCAAAGCATTTGGATTTGTGAGCCTGACCTAAGGCTATGTTAATCATCACGAAAGGCACTCTCCATAATTGCGGTTTTTTAACGATGACGACATCAAGCAGTCCGTCGTCCAACTCGGCTTCGGGCGAAATTTTAAAACCGTAACCGTATTGCGACGAATTGCAGACGGTTATCAAAAGAGCCGTTCTTTTTATTTCGTTGCCGTCGATGTTGAGGGTATATTCAAGCGGTTTGTAATTGAAAAACGAACCGATAATCGCCTTAAAATAGGTTTTGAAACCGCGCCCTTCCAAAAACTGATAACGCCGCGCAACCTGCGAGTCGTAACCCGCACCTGCAAGCGAGAGAAAAAACTGCTTGTTGACCTCGCAGGTGTCAATCATTTTAAATTCGGCTTTGTTCAAATATTTTATTGCTAAATTCGGCATGACGGGTATGCCTAAGGCACGGGCAAGTCCGTTACCTGAGCCGCACGGAATTATCGCCAAAGCAGTTTCAGTCCCCGCCAAAGTTTTAGCAATTTCGTTAATAGAGCCGTCACCGCCGACTGCCGTGATAACATCAAATTTGTTAATGGAGTCTTCGGCTATTTTAGTGGCATGACCTGCATATTGCGTGTAACTTATCTGATAATCAAACTTCTTTGTATCTAAATTTTTTTCTATTAAACTTTCAATTTTTTTCTGTTTGCCAATTCCTGAAATAGGATTGACTATAAAAAGTATCTTGATTTTATCTGACATTTTCAAAACAAAATTTATAAAAATATAATCACAAAGGTAAAACTATTTTTTGTGTTTTTAGTTTTTAAAGATAAAAATTAACAATAATTAAACAGAAAAAGCGTTATTTTTGCAGCACGTTAAACAAACGTTTGAATAAAAAAGTATGAAAAAATATTGCACACTTCTTTTTACATTTTTCCTCTGCCTGAACTCATTTTCGCAGGCTCCCGTTTTTGAGACGGAGGAATATCAAAAAGCACTTTGGATGACAACCCGTTATTACGGTTCACAACGCATGGGCGGCGGTCCTAACTGGCTGATTTGGGACTTGAATTACGACCTTTCGGACGCGCCGGCAGACATCAAAAAGAAAATTATAAAAATTTCTGACGTAAACTTCGGAAAATCATTTATGAAAGATTACGATAAAAAATACGACCTCAGAGGCGGTTGGTTTTCCTCAGAAGGTTCGGTGTTTGACGGCAGAAGTTTTTTCTATTCTGTCTACACATTGTTGTTAGGATACAGCGAATTTCCGTTAGGATATGACGATTTGTATTCAGAGAATTACACCGGCTACATTATTTCAGGAAAATACAATTGGGAAGATATAAAAGGTAAACCCGACAACATTCCCGATGTACTCAACGAATGTAAATATGCAACGGATTTTATTCAAAAAGCGGTTTACAGCACCGACTCTTTTTATTGTTTCAAAGGGGATTTGGAGGCAGACAAAAAAGTTTGGTGTACCTCGGTTTATAAATCGGGATTTTCAAAAGCCGAAGGCGGCGAAAGCGATACGGCACGAAACATTATAGCCGCAACAGGCAATGCTACAACAATGTCAGCACTTGCCGGTGCTTCGCTGGCTGCAATGTCAAGGCTTTATATAAAAGATGACATTTATGCGATGCAATGTCTTCAAAAAGCCAAAATTGCATACGAATTTGCAACCAAAACCGAGGCAGGCAATTTTACGAAAGAAAAATATTATCCCGACCTAACAATTCTTTGTGCCGAACTTTTCCGCACAACGGGAAACGAAGCCTACAAAAACAAGTGCGACGAATATACTTCAAAATGGATTGATGATTATAATCATAATTCAATGCTGAATCATTATAACACCGAAGAACTTGCCTTATATGCTTATTGCGCTATGGGTCAAGGAAATACGTATTACGAAAAAGCAAAAGAAAACCTTAAAAAACTCGTTAACTCCTACCCGAAAGACGGCAATATTATATACTCTAAAAACGAAAATTCTCCGCTAAAATATGCCGCAGGAGGTGCGTTTGCCATGGCTCTATATTCAAAACTCGAAGGCACGAAAGACATCAACATCAATGTCCTGAAAACCGTAGAATATATTATGGGAGACAACTCCGAAGAATTTTCTTTTATCGTCGGTTTCGGTGAAAAATATCCTCAAAAACCTAACTTTCCGAATTATTTCCGCTCCGATTCCGGCGACCCTGAAACCGCGTATGAAAGCGGAAACAATAAAAAATACCGTCAGTTAGGGCTTATGGTAGGAGGCTCTCTAAACGGCGGAAAATATGACGACAGTTTTTCAAACCCGCAGTCTTACGGCGGTATTGACTACAATGCGCCGCTTGTCGGGGCTTTGGCATATATCGTTGAAAGAATTTCACCCGTAGACAATTCAAAAGTTGTGTTAAGAACGGTTACAATGAAAAAGCAGCCTTCAAAAACCGTTTACGAAGTCGGTGAAGAATTAGAAGTTTCTGACGGCATATTAACGGCAATGTATTCTGACGGCACCTCTCAGGATACCAAAATTCTCAAATCAATGGTTACAAATTTTTCTTCGGAAAAAGGCGGCAAATTAACTCTGCAAATCTCATATTTAGGCAAAATCGTAACTTACCCGATAGAAGTCATAAAACGTGAAACGGGTATCAGATTGTCGAAACCGCCGCAAACGGAATATTTAATCGGCGAAGATTTTTCTTTGGACAGTGCCGTCGTTCAATTAGTTTATAACGACAAAAGTTTTGAAGAAACATTGCTGACAAACGAAATGGTTTCGGGATTTTCAAGCGAGACCGCAGGTGACGTAACGCTTGAAATCACTTATCAAAAATGGACTATGCCACTCATAATTACCATTTTGAAATCTCCCGTAATTTCGGTAGAAATATACAAAATACCGTCAAAAACCTCTTATTATCAATGGGAAGCATTAGATGTTTCAGGCGGCAAACTACACGTAATTTACGAAGACGAAACGGAAGACGTTTTGAATATAAGCGAACATTTTGTCAACGGTTTCGACTCGTCGCTGCCCGGCAAACAAACCCTTACCGTAAAATATGCCGGCAAAGAATTAAACTACGAAATCGAAATCCTCAAAAACGAAACTCCGATAACAACAGCAGATAAAAAGCCCGCAAAAATTTTCAGTTACGGCAATGTGATAAGGCTTGAAAACATTTCCGGCAAAACGGAAGTTTTTGACATCTCAGGCAGAAAAGTTTTTTCAGGCTCAAACGTAAATGAAATTTATATCAAAAAATCGGGAATCTATATCGTCAAGACAAATAAAATAACGAAAAAGGTTTTCATAAAATAAGAAAAAAAGAACTCTGAAAAATTTCAGAGTTCTTTTTTTTGATTGGTGCCCCAGACAAGACTTGAACTTGCACCCGCTAATGCGCGGACATGCCCCTCAAACATGCGCGTCTACCAATTCCGCCACCAGGGCTCGCGTTTGTTTCATTAAGACGGTGCAAAGGTATGGTGTTTTTTTATAATCTCCAAATTTTTTTGAATATTTTTTCAAAAAAAAATACATTTGATTAATTTTCAATCACTTTCCGTGGGTGTCAGATTTCTCATAAAGGATACTCTGCTCGGTATAAATCACTGCTTTCGTGCGCTGATTAATAAGCGAATTAACCGAACTCTGCATTTTATCAAGTTGAAAACGGGTATTTTTTAAGCCGCTTTCCATTTCTTTGCGTATTTCTTCAAGGCTGACTTTCTCTTCATAAAGTGCTTCAAACATTCTTTCAAGTTCGATAGTATTGTTTTTCATAGTTGCAAGTTCCAAAAGCATATCTTGAAGTTTTTTTTCAAGATTGGAATTAGCAATGGTTTGAAGGTAATAATTCTGTTTGGACTGTTCCAAAAGCGTTTTATAATTTTCGATTTCGAGGTTTTTGACATAACGGGTATAAAGCCCGAGCGCAAAAGCAGTCAAAAACAAAAGCGTCAAAAGCACAAAAACAATAACCGTCCACGCCTTACGCTCTGCCGACCAAGTTTTGTACTCTTTGTCTAATTTTTTGGAAATTTCGTAAAAAGTCATGATTTTTTGTTACCGTCAAAAACTAAAAAGACCCACGGTGCGTACTAAAAAAATACGCACTATGGGCAAAACTAAAATTTATAAATCTATTCACAATACTCTTATTCCATAGAAGCCGCCTGCTGCATAGGACGTTCAGCCTCCTGTGCCTCAGCAACGGTTTCTTTTTCTGCCATTTTTTGTTTCAAAGCGTCCAAATCCGAAACCGAAGCATTGCTGATAGCCTTTGTATCGTCAACTTTCGACTCAATAGCCTTTGTCTCTGACATTTTGGCTTTAAGAGCCGCCAAATCAGACTGAGCCTGAACACTGCCGCCGATTGCTTTAAGCGCACTGTCAATATCACGCTCGTTGCCATCTTGTGCAATTTCGAGATATGAATCAGCCAAAGCCTCCTGCTGATCAACTTTTTCTTTCATTTTTTCCAACATCGCTATCGTATCCGAAGAATCAATGCCGGAAAGTTGTTTGTTGAGGTTAGCCGTAGCCTCAGCAACTTTTGACCTTGCTTTAAGCATTTTAGCCTCTGATTTCCACTTGTCGATATTGGTTTTCAAGGTCTTAACCGCATCTTGAAGTTTGTCGGCAGCACCCTGATATTTTTGGTAGTTAGCCTCCAAAACAGGCAACTCCTGCGTTTTCTGACTTTTCTTTTCAAGACACTGAGTGGCTAATTTATCAGCCTCTTCCTGAGACATTTTGCCGGTTTCAGCAGCCTTCAAAAACATCATAGCCTTGTTTTCGTAATCAACGGATTCTTGTTTTGCCTTTTCCAAAGCATTCTTTGCGGAAATAGCACTTGCCTTAACCTCCGCCAAAGATTTCATACTTTGTTCAAGTTTGCCTTCAAGTTCTCTGATGCCTTCGGCTGTCATTTTAACGGGGTCTTCAAGGCTGTCCATAGCATCGTTAACCTCCGATTTGCCCCATCTGAATAATCTTTGAAATATTCCCATACTAATTTGCGTTTATTAATTTACCGCCCAAATGTAATGATTTTTTTTCAACATGCAAAACTTTTTTTGAAACTTTTTTCAAAATTCCAACGCCACCCCTGCTTTTATATGTTTTTGTCCACTGAAAAACGCCCCGCCGATGCCGAAAGCCAACCGCAACGGCGAAAGGTTACCACTCTCAAAATAAAACTCCGGCATAAAAACCGGAGTCTTTTCTTTTGTCATATAACCGTATGAAAACCATAAAGCCGGCATAACACGTTGTTTACCAAAAGGTCGTATCCTGAGCGATGTGTTAAAAAAACAATCAGCACCGTCATAAAACAACGCCCCAAAACCCGTCCCGAAAGAAAAATGGTTTTCTAAATTATAAATGTAATCTGCCGAACAAAACTTATAACCAAAAGCCGCTTTGCCCGTAAACCAACCGTCATCACTTTGTGCGGCAACATCGCTGAATGTCAGCACACACAAAAAGCAAAGGATAAACCCTATTTTCATACGGTTAGAATCCGATATTGAAACCTGCAAAAGCCGCTACGTCGTCAGCCTGAGGATTATAACCGAAAGCAGCATAAACAGGCAGTTTAAATTTATCCGTTATATGAATTTCTTTTAAAACTTTCACGCCGAGGTTTACGACATTAAAGCCGTCATGCGTACCCGTGCCGTCGCCGTACCACGTCGAAGGATTGAAAACCATGCCAACACACGGACGGAACTCAACTCCTTTTACATCAGCCGTATAGCCGAGTTCAAAATACGTTCCGTAAGCATTTTTAGTAGCCTCATCGGGGTCGTCGTCCTCCAACCAATACTTCTTGTCAGCACCGTAAAACAAAATGTTGAACGAAGCATCTAAGCCGAAATTACTTGCCCAATCAATTGAAAATTCCAATGCGTGAGCCGTTTCGTCAGACTTGAAATTGCCGTATTTCGGAGCATCAGGAGAATAAGTATCTTCTTGCGTGAAATAATCCGTCACGGTAAAAGTCAACTGATCGGCAACGGTATACGAAGCAAAAATGTCAAACTCCTTTAAAATACCGTTGAAATCCGTACAATTCCAAAGTCCGAGCGTGAAATTTCCCGCATAAAAATCCAAATACGGCTGAAAATTAGCACCTTTGACTAACAAATTTCCTCGCCAAACGTATGAACTCGTAAGGTCAAAACCGCCGTCAAAAGATACGCCGGAAGATGTCTCAGAAAGGTCAAAATCATCGTTCTCCTCCTGAGCCGTTGCGCCGAAACCGCAAAGTAGGGCGCAGACTAATGTTAAAATTTTTCTCTTCATTGATTTATTCGGTTTTAAAAAATTTAATAAGTTCTGACAAGTTTTCGGACAAAGAGTAAAGAGCGTTACTATTGTCCGACATTTCCTGCGCCAAAGACGCAAACTGCTGTGTCGTTTGATTGAAATGCTGAACTGCGGTATTAATCTGGTCGCTTCCCGTGGCTTGTTCAGAACAAGAAGCAGCAATTTCCTGAACCAAAACAGCAGTTCTTTCAATGTCCGGCAAAACAGACAAAAATGCCTCTCCCGTATCTTTTGCTATATTTTGACCGTCTTTACTCACTACGTCTATCTCCTTGGCTGCCAATGCACTGCGTTCGGCAAGTTTCTTAACTTCCGCCGCAACAACAGCAAAACCTTTTCCGTGTTCGCCGGCTCTTGCCGCTTCAACGGCAGCGTTAAGTGCCAAAAGGTTGGTTTGAAAGGCTATTTCGTCAACAATCGAAATTTTCTCAGCAATAAGGTTCATCGCCTTGACGGACTTTTCGGCAGTCCGACTGCATTTCTGAATAGTCGAAGATGTGTTAAGTGCTATTTTTTCAGTTTCACGGGCATTTTCATTGTTTTGACCGATAGCCGATGCCATCTCTTCTATCGACGAAGAAACCTCCTCTGCCGAGGCTGCCTGATCGTTAGCCGAAGAACTCATCATTCCGCTCGCATTATTAAGACGCGTACTTGCAGCAGAAATCTCCGAAGAACAATCCGAAATCGACTTTATAATAAGTTTGATATTTTCCAAAAGGTGAGCCATAGAATTTTGCAACAAACCGACTTCATCTTCTGTGTCTGACTTTTCTAATTTAACGGTAAGATTGCCCTCTGAAAGTTCCGTAGCCGCATATATACCTTTTTTAAGCGGCTCAACCAAGGTTCTTACCATTATAGTAACGGTTACAAAAATTATAAACAGAGAAATCAACAATCCGATTATCACCATCACACGTGTTGAAGACAGCGAGGAATCAATCTCAGAAGCCGTACCGTCAACCAATCCTGAAACAAGTGTCGCTATACTAAAACAAAAATTATAACCTTCAAGACTTTTTGCACTTATAATACGCATATTTGCAAAGGCAATCTCTGAATTTTCAGTATATAATTTTACAAGGTCTACTAACTTAGAATATTGAGAGTTGATAGTCTGCATGTCATAATGAGAAGCAGTTTGTGAAAGGCGAGACAATACCCCCGCAATTTTCGGCTGATAATTTTCAAAAACACCTTTCGTATCAAGAGAATCCATTTGGGTAGCCTCATAAATTAACCTTGCGGCACGCTCTGCAAACACACCCGAAATATCATAATTTTTTCCGCTGATATTCAAAAGGTTATCTACTAAGGCTCCTCTTAGGTCTACTAACTCTTCCCATGTAGACAAACGTTTTGCGTTAGCCTGCCAGCCGGTAGTAAAAACCTGTTTAAAATCACTTCTGACTCCTTCAAGCCCGTGCAACCATATACGCACGCTGTCATCAAGCGTTTTATCGTTAAGAAGTTCTCTCAGCGTATCCAAATATGCAGCCGCATCAGCCATATACCCGACATTATCCTGATACTCATGATCGGCACGATCTCTTACGTATTCTTCAATTTCAAGTACGGATAAATAACTTGTTTCGTCAGTTGCATCACACATTTTAACAATCTCCAAATATTTATTAGCCAGATGATTAGCCTGTGTATTAACTGTCGTAGTCCTAACAATCATAATGATTGCGGTAATCAACAAAGGCAATGCAGCGGCGCACAAGCCGGTTATCACCTTACCTTTGATTGTCCCTTTCGTAAAATAATTTAATAATTCTTTCATATTTAGATTGCTTTTTTACTAATTTCAGCACAAATACTTTGCCGAATAACAAGAGAACTGACTAAAAACAATATAAAAAAAACACCGTTCCGAAAACACGAACCGGCGTTTTGAATTTTGCTGATAAGTGGGAAGTGATGGATTCGAACCACCGAAGTCGTAGACAACAGATTTACAGTCTGCCCCATTTGACCGCTCTGGAAACTTCCCGTTCCTTCTAAGAATTGCGCTGCAAAGATAAAGTCTTTTTTTGAAAAATAAAAATTTTATGCAACTTTTTTTTCTTTTTTACAACAATTCATCTCTTGAAGCGTCCATTCTTATAAAAATAAACAGCAAAATAGTGAACGACCACAAAGAACTTCCGCCGTAGGAAAAAAACGGCAGAGGTATACCTATGACAGGGACTAATCCTATTGTCATTCCGAGATTTATGGCTATGTGAAAAAACAAAATACTCGCCACACAATAGCCGTAAATTCGCGCAAATGCCGACCGCTGTTTTTCAGCAAGATAAATTATCCTCAAAATAAGTGAAACAAACAGCCCTATCACAACGACTGCCCCGACAAAGCCCCACTCCTCACCTACCGTACAGAAAATAAAGTCCGTCGCCTGCTCAGGCACGAAATTAAATTTTGTCTGCGTTCCCTGCAAATAACCTTTGCCCGAAAAACCGCCCGAACCGATTGCAATTTTACTTTGAACAACATTATATTCAGTACCTTGCGGGTCGTTTTCAAGACCGAGAAAAACGTTAATAAGTGTCTGCTGATGAGCGGTCATAATATTATGAAACACAAAATCCACCGAAAAAACAACCGCAAAACAACCTATCAAACCAATCATCACAAACGTGGCAATCCAATCTTTTTTTATGTAACTATACACCAAAACAGCAGGCGTTAAAACCGCACTTGCGGCAACAATCAAGAGGTGAAGTTCAAATTTGTCATCTAATAAAAAATGATTAACTAACCAGAAAATACCGCTCAAAACGATTATCGAGCCGACACCTATAAGGCTGTTAATCAGATTTTTACCCAATGCCAAATACCAAACACCCGCCACAATAACGAGAGCCGCAATTACGACAATAAGTTCGTATTGAAGTGTCGTTACGAAAATGCCGATTCCCATAACCACGAGCCAAAGAAAAATCCCTGAAAGTCCTTGTCTGTAAAACACGAAAATCATACTGAAATACACCAAAACCGAACCCATATCGGGCTGCAACAAAATCAGACCGGCAGGCAGAAGTATAATTCCGACGGAGATAATCAGGTTTTTGATTTTCGTCATATCGAATTCAAAAGCGGACATAAACCTTGACAGAGCCAGCGCAGTTGCGAATTTTGCAAACTCTGACGGCTGAATTTTGAACATACCGAGTTCAAACCACGACTTTGCGCCGTGGCTTTCTTTTCCCGCGACAAGCACGAGAGCCAGCAATAGAATTATCGCCCCGTAAATAAAATACGACAAGACGGAATATATTCGATAATTGGAAGCCATTATTAAAATAATGATGATATATGACACTCCAATCCAAGCGAGTTGCTTTCCGTAACGCGCCCCGAAATCAAAAATGCTGGTGTACTTTTCGTCATAAACGGCGGCATAAATGTTAAGCCACCCCATAAAAACCAGAATCGTATACAAAACCAATACCGGCCAATCCAACGAAAATAATATATTTGCTCCTCTCTGTTTGCTCATTTTTTAATTCTTCATTTGTGCATCAATATTCATTAAATTTGCGTTGAACATTCTCTGTTCCACGTCTTTACGAGTAATGGTGTCATTTAAGTATTTTTCGATCATAAGACCGGCGATAGGTGCGGCGTATGTAGCCCCGAAACCGCCGTTTTCTACATAAACGGCAATCGCAATTTTCGGGTCTTCCATGGGCGCAAAGGCTTCAAAAATAGAGTGGTCTTTGCCGTGAGGGTTTTGAGCCGTACCCGTTTTGCCGCAAACCTTCACGCCCGGAACCCGCGCCGAGCGTCCCGTACCCATTTCACAAACCTGATACATACCTTGAATCACCGTTTCAAAATATTCCTTAGCAATGCCCGTCTCCTGAGGTTCATAAAAACGCGCATCAACGGGACTGTCTTTTCCAATCATCTTCACAATATGCGGAATCATATAATGTCCTCGGTTAGCGATAGTTGCACAAGCATTGCAAATCTGCAACGGCGAAAAACTAAGTTCGCCCTGACCGATTGACAACGAAATTATAGTCAACGCACTCCAATGCCCCTCACCGTAAAACCTGTTAAAATAATCCTTGGAATAAATAATACCGTTAACCTCCTGAGAAAGGTCGCTGCCGAGTTTTCTACCAAGACCGAATGACTGAACCCGCCGCCGCCAATTAGAATACGCACTGTCAGCCCTGCCGTATTTTCTATCGCCGATAATTCGCGTAAATTCATGACAAAAATATGCGTTACAAGAGTGTTCAATAGCGGAAATCAAATCCAAAGAGCCGCCGTGATGACATTTTACAATGTGTCGTCCGATACTGAAACCGCCGTTACAAGGAAAAGAAGTCGTCGGACCGATAACGCCTTCATGCATACCAATTAACGCGTTAATCGTCTTAAATGTTGAGCCCGGAGGATAACATCCCATAATCGCACGATTGTACATCGGACGAAAACGGTCTCTCACAAGCTTCGGATAATTAATTGCCATATCGCTACCAACCAATAAATTAGGATCATAACCGGGGGTTGAAACAAGAGCCAAAATTTCACCGGTTTTAGGCTCAATGGCAACTATCGCACCAACTTTGTTTTGCATTAATTTTTCACCGTAAACCTGCAAATCAATGTCTAAGGTTGAGGTAACATTTTCGCCCACAACCGCCGCCGAATCGTATTTACCGTCCTTATATTTGCCTTGAACTCTGTTTTTTACGTCAACGACATAAATTTTCAAGCCCTTAATGCCGCGCAATTCTTTTTCATACGATTTTTCAATACCGGCAACACCGACATAATCGCCCGCTTTATAATAAGGTTCGCGGTTGATTAACGAAGTGTCAGCCTCACGAATATACCCTAAAACGTGTGCCGCATACGGATAACCATAACGCCGTGCCGTACGTTTTTGAACGTCAAAACCCGGAAACTTATACATTTTTTCTTGTAAGGTCGAGTAACGCTGTTTCGTAAGTTGCTTAAAGATAACACTTTCCTTATACGGTGCATATCTGACCGCCTTCTTGAACTCAGTCCTGAAATTTTCGACGGTAATTCCCAAAATATTGCACAAATCCAACGTGTCAAACTCCGAAACCGCATTCGGCGTAACAAGAACGTCGTATGATGATTCGTTGTAAACCAACAACTTACCATTTCTATCAAACACAAGTCCCCTCGCAGGATAGTCAATAACCCTACGGAATACATTGCTTTCAGCGGAAAGTTTATAACTCGAATCCATAACCTGAATCGTAAACAATTTTACGATATAAATTATTGCTATGGTACAAAAAATTCCGCCTATAATAAATTTTCTGTCAGAATATTTAGCCTCGTTCATTTCTATCCTTGACGTTTTTTAAAAAAAGTAGCAGACAAAATTACAATTTTTTTTTTATTCTTTTTAATTTTTTCTAAAAAAACACCGTTAGAACTAAATATTTTATATCTTTGTCCAAAATTAAAGTTGAACTTTAATTTTGGACGGTATCATATTATAATCCTTTTTCAAAATCTTCCCAAAATCTCGGATATGACTTTGAAACTGACTGAGCCTCAGTTATAGTAATCTCTTTATCGGCATTTAGTGCAGCAACGGCTAACGAAAACGCCATTCTATGGTCATTTCTCGACGAAACCGTAATGCCGCCCGAAATTTTGCCGCCCTTTATCCTCATAAAATCTCCGTCCAAAACAACTTCAATTCCAAGTTTTGAAAACTCTTCCTTTATTGCCGTGGCTCTGTCAGACTCTTTGTGTGCCAAACGTTTAACACCTCTGATAACGCTTTCGCCGCTGCAATTTGCCGCTAATGAAGCCAATACAGGAAACAAATCGGGACAATCCGTTGCATCAAACTCAAAACGACGTAAACTTTTTTTAGACACAACTATTTCGTTTTCGGAGATGACAACATCTGCACCGACCTGCTGCAAAACGCTTACTATTGCTCTATCTGCTTGTAACGAATTAGGATTCAAGCCCTTGATGACGGCTTTTCCTGAAACCGCACCCGCAACTAAATGCGCCGCCGCACTCGACCAATCGCCTTCAACTTGATATTCGGTCGCTGAATATTTTTGACCTCCGAGGATTCTAAAAACCTTAAAATCAAGGTTTTCGATTACACCGCCGAACTTTTTGATTATGTCCAAAGTCATTTGAACGTAAGGCACACTTTTCAAATTCATTACTGTCAAAACAGAATTTTGCTCGGCTTTCGGCAAAGCGGTCAACAAGCCGGTCAAAAATTGAGAAGATTCGTTGCCGTCAATTTCCGCAAAACCGCCTATAAGTTTACCGTGAATCGTTAACGGCACGTAACCGCTTGAAAGTAAAATTGTTGCACCGAGGTCTTCCATCGGTTTTTCCATCATTGTCATAGGACGTTTTAAGAGCGAACCCTTGCCCGAAATCGTGATGTTTTCACCGAAAAGCGCACAAACAGGCGTAAAAAGTCTTAATCCCAAACCCGCCTCGCCGACACTGACGTTCAAACTCTTAATTTTGCCTGTCGGTGTAATGCTGACTTGATTTTCAGTCCGCACAACTTCACAGCCTAAATCTTCTGCGATTTTCAAAGCCGAAGAAGAATCGTTGCTGAAATCGGGATTTTTCAAAACCGTAGTTCCGTCCGCCAAAATCGCCAGAGCCACAGCCCTTTGCATATAACTTTTTGACGAGGGAATCGTTAAACTCACATTATATTTTGAAGGTTTTACTAACTTGTCCATAAATTTTTTCTGCTATTTGTTCTCTGTTAAGGTTTTCAACATTGATTAACGCGTATGCGGAAGCAGCATAAAAAGGCACTCGCGAAAGAAACATTTCGCGGGCTTTTTCCACCGGATTTTCGCACTGCAAAAGCGGACGGTTGCTTATATCAAGCCCGTCCAAACAATACTCTACGGGGGCGTAAAGCCAAATATTTAGAAAATTTTCGCGCAAAATTTTGCGATTTTCTTCTTGTTTTACCGTCCCGCCGCCGCAAGAAAGAATAATGTTTTTTTCTTTTGACAACGTTCTTAAAAATTCAGTTTCCGTTTTGCGGAAATAATCTTCGCCTTTTTTAGCAAAAATTTCCGAGATTTTCATACCTTCGTTTTTCTCGATTTCGTCGTCCGAGTCTATAAAACGATAACCCGTCAGCCGTGAAAGTTCTTTGCCGGAGGTCGTTTTGCCGACACCCATAAAACCCGTCAACGCAATTCTGCCTTGAAAATCGAATTTATAATTTTGAAGTGTCTCGTACATAATTTCAGGCGAGATTTTTTCAGAAGTAAAATTTTCGTATGACGGAACTGCTTGATTAACAAGCCAATTCTTACCGCTAAGAAATTTAAAGCCTTGCTTTTTTGACGGAATTTCAAAAATTGAATCTTTATAATTAGCGTCCAAAACGACGTGGTCTTTTGTCAAAATTTCGGGGTCAAAAACTTTTACGCCCGAAGGCAAAGCCTGAACAATCACCGCAAAATCATTAACAAATTTTTCGATGTTTTTAATATCGGCAACTTCAACGTTGAAACGCTTTTTTAACGTTTCTAACGCATTGATATTCCGTGCCGTAACGGTAACATCTAAGCCGAGATTCTGTCCCGCGATAATCACCGCCGGAGTTGCCCCGCCAGAGCCGATAACAAGCATTTTTTTCTGCTCTAAAAACTCAGGATAAAGTTTTAGCGTGAGTTCAACGCCCTTTATATCAGTGTTATCGCCGCAAAGTTTGTGGTCAGAGGTGTAAAAAATACAATTTACCGCCTCGGCTTTTTGAGCGTTAGGCGTTAAAACGTCTAAAAATTTTATAACGTCCTTTTTGAAAGGTGCTGTAACGTTAAGTCCTTTAAAATCAAGTTGTTTGAATGTTCGTATGGCTTCGTCCGCAGTTTCGGCGCAAAGTCTGAAATAATTAATTTTTTCAGAAAACGACATCAAAACGGGGCTTAACGAATGTAAAACGGGATTGCCCGTTACCGCTAAAAGTTTTTTCTCCATAATCTCCTCTACTTTATGTCGTTGATATTAAAAGGTGTAGCCTGATAAACGAAATAGTTTAACCAGTTGTTAAACATCAAGTTAGCAGTACTACGCCAACGAACTACCGGCTTAAAATCAGCATCGTCATACGGATAATAATTTATCGGGACGTCAATTTTTAAACCCTTCGACAAATCCCTTTTGTATTCATTATCAAGCGTTAAGGGATTGTATTCGGCATGACCGGTCAAAAACAAATCCCTGCCGTCCTTAGTCATAACCATATAAACACCGGCATCTTTACTTTCTGCAAGTACTTTTAAGTCATCAACTTTCTGAATTTCAGACTTTAAAACCTCCGTATGCCGCGAATGAGGGACGTAAAAAATATCGTCAAAACCCCTGAAAATCGGGTTCAAAGGCTCTAAAACACGGTGTTCAAAAACGCCGAAAACTTTTTTTTCAGTAGCATGTTTCGGCACTTTGTAATAATGATAAAGCGCAGCACACGCCCCCCAACAAATAAACATTCGGGCCGTAACGTTTTCTTTTGCCCAATCAAAAATCTCACAAAGTTCGTCCCAATAGTTAACATCTTCGTATTCAAGTTGTTCTACGGGTGCGCCGGTGATTATAAGACCGTCGTATTTATGCTTTTTTATATTGTCGAAGTCAACATAAAACTGCATCAAATGCTCTATCGGAGTATTTTTTGAAGTATGACTTTTGGTTTTTATAAAGTCTATCTCTATTTGAAGCGGTGAATTTGAAAGCAGTCTAATCAAATCGGTTTCAGTCGTTATTTTAATAGGCATAAGATTAAGAATGGCTATCTTTAACGGTCTGATGTCCTGACTTTTAGCCCTCGAATGGTCGATGACGAAGATATTCTCCTTTTTCAGCAATTCTATTGCCGGAAGTTTGTCTGGAATGTTTAACGGCATATTTATATCCTCCTATTTAAATTTTCTGCAAAAATAATAATTTTTTTTTTGAAAAAAAATTTTGCAGTTAAATATAAAATACTTACCTTTGCACCGTCATTTTAAAAAAAGGAAAGATGGCAGAGTGGTCGAATGTACCGCACTCGAAATGCGGCGTAGGGGTAACTCTACCGGGGGTTCGAATCCCTCTCTTTCCGCTTCTAAAAATTAAAAGTCTAACTCGGCGACGGTTATTCCCGCTCCGCCGAGTTCTATTTTTTCATCATAACACTTACGGACAATCAGTTGAGAATTAAGATAATCCCTAATCATAGACTTTAATGCTCCCGTACCGGTGCCGTGAAGTATTTTTATCTCGTTATGACCGCTTGCAATAGCCTCGTCCAAATATTTTGCGACTCTTTCAACCGCTTCAACGCCGCGAAGACCGCGCACGTCAAGTCCGAAAAGAAAACCTCCGCGCTTAGTTGCCGTTTCGATACTAACATTAACTTTTTGTTTTTCAACCGTTTGTTGCTGTTTCTTAACCAGCGTCAGACGTTTAACGTCCACAAAAGTCTGCATTTGTCCTAACTGCAAAAGTGCTTTGCCGTCTTTCAATTGAAGAATTTTCAGTTCAGTGGTTGACGAATCCAAGAAAACAATGTCGCCTTCTTTCAAAGGTTTTTCCGCCTCAGGAACTTTTTTCAAAGCCTCAGCCTCTTTTTCAAGACGTTTTTGGGCTTTACGCTGTGCTTTTTCCTGCTGTTTGCGGCGGATTTTTTCCATTTTCTCCTCTATTTTCTGCTCTTCAAGACTTATTTCTTGAAGTTTTGAGTCAACAAACTCTTTATATTCAGCACGGATTTCCTTAGTCTTCAACTTCTCTGCCTGAGCGTTTTTGATTTCTAAAACCGTATTTTCGATTTTACGGTTAACCTCCTTTAAAATAGTTTCAAGTTTAAGTTTTGTAGCCTTGATAATATTTTTGCGTTCCGAAAGCGTGTATTCGGTTTCGGTGTCGTAAAATTCTTCCTTACGAGAGAGATTTTTTTCCCTGCCTTCCAATTCTGAAAGTTTGATTTGCAACTTCCGACGATCGTCTTCTAACTCCTGAGTACGTTTTTCGTAGTCAATATGCTCACGACCTGCTATTTCTTCCGCTTTTTTTAATAAAGCGTCGTCAAGCCCCATTTTTTTGGCAAGCAAAAAGGCAAACGAATTGCCGGTTTTGCCGGTTTGAAGTTCAAAAAGCGGCTTCATATTTTCGCTGTCATAAAGCATTGCACCGTTAATAATGCCCTCAGTAACCGAAGCGTAATTTTTCAAATTGGTGTAATGCGTTGTTATAACGCCTTTTACATGACGGGAATTAAGCCTTTCCAAGACAGCCTCAGCAATAGCACCGCCCAAAATAGGCTCAGTACCAGAACCGAACTCGTCAATCAAAATCAAGGATTTTTTGCCCGCACTGCTTAAAAACTGTTTCATATTTTTAAGGTGCGAACTGTACGTACTAAGGTCGTTTTCAATGCTTTGCTCGTCGCCGATGTCAATGAAAATATCGTTAAAAACGCCCAAAACAGAATGAGGGCTAACAGGTGTCAACAAGCCGCATTGATGCATATACTGAATTAAGCCCGTAGTTTTAAGACACACGGATTTTCCACCCGCATTAGGACCGGAAATCATTATAATTCGCTGTTTTTCATTGATTTCCAAATCCAGCGGAACAACTTTTTTACCCTCTTCCTTCAATGTAAAATACAATACCGGGTGTCTTGCCGCCCGTAAATCAATGACGGGAGCATTAGAAAAATGCGGCATTTCAGCGTTCATGTCAATCGCTAATTTTGCCTTTGCACGCAAAAAATCCAACTCGGCAAGTATCTCCTCTGACTGAGAAATTTCAAACAAAAACGGTCGTACTTTGTCAGAAATTTCTGTCAGAATTTTTACGATTTCACGTCGCTCCTCAAACTCCAATTCTCGGACAGCATTGTTCAATTCAATACTTTCCAAAGGCTCTATAAAAGCCGTTTTGCCCGAAGACGATTCGTCGGAAATAATGCCCGGAATTTTACGCTTGTTGCCCGAAGATACAGGAATAAGCATTTTGCCGTCGCGAATTGTAATTTCTGCGTCGGTTTCGCACCAGCCCTGAGATTTTGCAGCCGATAAAAGACGGTTTACGACCGAAGAAGCCCGCGAAAGTTTTGAAACAATTTCAGAGCGGATTCTCCCCAATTCACGGCTTGCCGAATCACGGATAACTCCGCAATCGTCAATCACGCGGTCAACTGCCTGAATCAACGGATAATCCAAAAAAACGTCCTGACACAGCCGCCTTAAATAAGGAAACCGCGCCTCGGGTGTTTTCTTAAAAAATTTCGTAATATTTTTAAGCGTACTAAGAGAACGCTTTAAATCAAATAATTCTTCCGTCGTAAGAAAAGTGTTCTCCATGGAAATCTTTTTCAACGCCCGCCTCAAATCAAAGTAACCGTCCTGAGGAAAATCCGTATCTGTCAAGCAAATTTCCTTATATTCCGAGGCTAAATTGATTTCGGTCTCGATATACGAAAAATCGGTCGAAAAACTCATTTTTTCAACCTTATCCTCCCCTAACGAAGAAGAACATTTTCCTTTTAATAAAGTTCTGATTTTATAAAAACCCGTCTTGGTTTCAAAATCTTTGGGATAAATCATTTGTCAGTTTTATTTTCCTTTTCTTTTTCGGACTTGTCCTTATCCTCCTTGTTCTCCTCTTTTTTCTTGATAAACGGAACTCTCGGAGTAAGGCGGTAACTATAACGGAATCCTAACTTGTCATAGCCGTCGTTACCGGGAATCCAACCAAAATCAGAATCCACGTTCAAAATGTACCTGTCAGCAAGTTCTTTCGGAACTTTGTTCTTTTTAAGTTGCTTGACAAACTTGGAAATAAACACGTACTCCTCAAACATATCGTTGCCGAGAAGTGTCTTACGGTATTCCAACATAATTTGCGGCAGATTATCCACGCCTTTTTTAGTTTCGATTATGACCTTTACCACCCAACCGATTAACCCAAGCACAGCAAGGGCACACAATACACCGAAGGTAGCAAACATGCCGTCAACGAAACTCGACAAAATCGTTAAAACCATATTTGTTAATACTTAGTACGTTTTAATAATAAAAAAGATAGTGCTGCAAATTTAAACAGAAAAATTGTATCCTACAAGAGGTTTTAAAGGGGGTAGAATTTGGTTTAAGTTTAAAAAAATGATTCTCAGAATATTAAAAACCGAAAAAAAATAAAAAAAAATCCGAACGCACGGCTACAACCCCGTACATTCGGATTTTTTTTCTTTATTTCAACAAAAATAACCGTCTTGCAGGACCGAAATATTCGATTTCGCGAACAATTTTGCCGGTAGTTTTTGCACCGCCTTTTTCAATAACGAAATCGTCTTTTACCCAATTACCGGTTGTATCTACCGTATAATTGTGAGTTTCAGTAACTTGCGTGCCATTACCCGATATTGTTACAATACGTTTTACAACAGCATCGTTTTCGTCATACGAGAATGTTTCAACAGTTTTTTGACCGTCTTTCTCGGTCGTAACACTCGAAGTACGTCCCTTTGAATCGTATGCATAATTCTTTTTAACACCGCCGGTCTTCTCCATCGAAACTTTTGAACCTTTATAAACGTATTCGCTCAAAAGATTGCCAAAAGTGTCATTAGAATGAATCAAATTACCCGAATTATCGTATGTAAAAGTGATTGTAGAATTTGAAGTAGTGCAAGAGGTCATCTTGCCGCTTCCGTCATAAACGTAAGTTTCACGATACATCGAGTCACCGTTTTTAAGTATGTATTCGGTCAACAATCCTTTGGAATTGTACTCATACATACCTTTTCCGTCAGGAGACAAGGACATAGTAAGGTTGCCTTTGGAGTCAAACGTGTATTGTTGACCCGAATTTGTCAAGTAACCCATATCGTTGAAAGTGTAAGAAACGGGGGTTGCTCCCTCAGAGGTCTCAGTTAACGATTTTACATTGTTACCTTTGAGATTGAGTTTCGACCAATCACATCTGAGGTCTGCCTGCGCCGAAGCATTAAAAGCAAATGCAAAAGCGGCTGCTAATAGTGTTAATCTTTTCATAGTATTAAAAACTTTTAAATTAAACTTCACTATATTAAATAACGTATTAATTTTCAAAAAATTATTTAAACAGTTTTTTTATAACATTCTTAATATTTTCTTTACATACGGGACAATAATCTCTGTCCAAACGGCACATCATACAATCAGTTACTTTTGTTTGATCATACTCGTCATATTCATCTGCAAGATTTGCAAAAGAATGACCGAATTCATGTACGAGTATCTCCTTTGCCGATTGATTTTTCGCAGAAACGGAAGCATAAAAATTATAAATTCCGCCACCTCCGTATTGCTGATTGTTAACAAGCACAATCACAAAATCCCACGGAAAACCGCCCTCAGAGGCAGCCTTGCAGACCGCTTGAAAATTATCCGTCATCAAATATCTTTCCATACCGAAAGTGTAGTATGAAAAACCGCTCGAACAAGGCTTTAAAACCATACGGAAACAAAACTTCTTCTTATAAGTTTTAAAAGGTTCGTACTCCGAAATTGCATTCGTCAAACGGTCGGCATCCGAAAGAAAATCCGCCATTTCGTCCTTATCGTAGCCCTCAGGGACAACTGCAATGTTGATTTTGTGTTTGTAACCCTTTACCTTACGGGTTAATTTTACTTCCAAACTATCGGGACAAACCTCTTTTTCAAAAATTTTTTCGTATTCTCCCGAAGCATTTTTCATAAAAAGTTCTGCAACGGAATTTTTCTTAGGACGAGGAAATCTTACCGCTTCCAAGAAAACTTTTTTTTCCGTCTTCGCCAAATCCGTATCGCACCACTCGCCGAAAAGCGAGTTGAAACTGTAAGAATAAACGGTTTTGCCCGTTTTTTTGTCCGTTAACACAAAACGGAAAACCCCGTCAGAGGTAGCCATGTTGAGCCCCGACCAAAGACCGTCAGCCTCAAAACCCGAAAACGTAACCTCAGGTTTGCCGTCCGTTAAAGTAACCGAATAATCAGCCCTTATGCAATCTTTTTGCGCATAAGCACCGCAACCAATTAATAATGCAACAAATATAGAAAATATTTTTTTCATATTTTTATTTTTTTTACGGTATTGTGCTTATATTTCGGGGTATACATCATAAACAGTCTGACGCAACGTCTCGGCAAATCACCCCACAAAAGTAAAAACATCAAAACCGACCAAACCCAAAGAACCGTCATGTTAAAAACGTAAGTTTCAATCCTGTGGTTTTTGATAATCTTGCACGGCGCGTAAAAATGTGCCCTGCCGACATCAGAAACAGGCTCCATAAAAATCGGGTCTTTTTTCTGAATCAAACGGTTGTCGGGCGAATGGAAAATCTTTTTAACTGCGCGTTTGTTCAAAACCAATTCCGCAAGTTTTTCGTTGTAATAATCCTTTTGAAGGTGATACAAGCCGTCTTTTCCGAGATTATTTTCAAGTTCGATAAGTTTTGTCTGACGTCCGGCGTTAGCAATCTCCGCCGACTCGTTATAAAACTCTTTCTGAGCCCTAAGATACAACATCACAAAATTAGCGATAATCGGATTAAACCTGCCACGAACAAAATCCTCGGTATATTTGAAATTGATTTTCGGATTTCTATAATTCAAAAACTCGGTTTCGTTTTTAAGAACTAAAAGCAGGTCGTCAAGTTCCTCAATTTCGTCCTCCGTAGGTGCTTGAATTTCACAAAGTTTGCTGCAACGCGAAGTTATGTTTTCGAGTTCGCTCATAAGATACGTGCTTAAATACACGCAGCGGGATTTTTCTTTATCAAGTTCATAAAACTCTTTTTCGTAGACGTTGTTCTGAAACTGATCTACCGCCAAAGCCTCGTAACCCCAACGCGAAACCATCAAATCACCGATAAAAGGAACGTTAACCTTATCGGAAACGCTTTCGTGCAAGTCGTCAAAATCTATCATCGCACCGCCCAAAAGCATTTGCGGAACAAGCACAAAAGGTATCAAAATATAAATCGCAATTACGGAATCAAGTGCAGATGAGATAATTAGCCCCATCATATTAGCCGTACACGAAACCGTAAACATCACAAACCAATAATCAAAAACCATATCCTTGATTTCAAGAATATAATTTCCGACCAAAATAAAGGATATTGTCTGTATAGCCGAAATTATGAAAACAACAATGGTTTTATTCAGCAAGTAACTGAATTTCGAGAGATTCAAGAATTTTTCACGCGCTAAAATTTTTCTGTCGCGGATAATCTCGTCCGCCGCCCCCGAAAGCCCCGTAAACAGCGCAACAACGATAATCATAAACAAAAATACGGGTAAATTTCTGTTGTCGGCAAACACATATTCACCGTCATCGTTGATGTATTTCGTAAAAAAGCCCAAAATAAAAGCCAACAGCGGCGACTCCAAAAACGTTATCGCCATATATTGTTTGTTAGCAAGTTTAGAGAGAACGTTCCGCCTGAAAAATATCCAAAACTGTTTCAGCGGATTCGGAATCGTATATTTTGAACGCGGCAAAGAATTTTTGTCAACGTCTTTCTGCTGATAATTGGAAATACGTATATTCTTGTTAATCAAGTACCTCTGATACCATTCAAGAGGACTTACCTTACGTTTTTGAGTGTAATTTCCTTGTTCGTTAACTTCTTTTGCCTCAATAATTTGAAGAATTTCTTCACTGTTGACGTTTCCGCAGACAGGACACTCGCTGACACCGGCGTCAACATACTCACTCATTGATTTAAAGTACGTTATCGCCTCCATCGGATTACCGTCATAAACAATATAACCGCCCTTGTCCATAACCCAAAGCATATCGAACATTTTGAAAATATTCGAGGACGGCTGATGAATATTCACGATTACGATTTTACCGTTAACAGCCTGTTGTTTAAGAAGTTGCATAACGATTTCGGAGTCGGTGCTGGAAAGTCCTGAGGTCGGCTCGTCAACAAAAAGTATTGACGGCTCACGGACAAGTTCCAAAGCAATGTTCAGACGTTTTCTCTGTCCGCCCGAAATCACGGTGTGAAGGTCATCGCCGACTTTCAAATCCCTGCACTCATACAAGTCCAAGTCTTTCAAGACCTTAATAAGGTGATCGATAAGTTCGACTTCGGTGAGGTTGCCCAAACAAAGTTTTGAATTGTAATACAAATTCTGCCAAACCGTAAGTTCGGCAATAAGAAGGTCGTCTTGCGGGACAATACCGATTATGCCTTCGCGTATCTTACTGTCAGAAAGATTGTTACCATTGATAAAAATTTCGCCTGTATCAAGTTTGTTTTTGCCGGTAAGAACGTTAAGAAGAGTACTTTTTCCCGTGCCGCTGCCGCCGATAATGCCGACCATATTGCCGGACTCAACGTAAAAGTCAAAAGGTTTTAGACCGTTTTTGGAGTTGCGGTACGAATACGAAGCGTTATAACCCGAGAATACAACTTTCTTTTCTTTTGCGGCAATGTTGAAAATGTTGCTGATAGAGGACTGATAAATCGAACCAATTTTTGGTCCTTTGATAATTCCGCCGTTTTCAAATGAGGAAATCTGCGACTGCTCTATCAGTTTTTCGTTGATAGTAAGTTTGTTGACACCGTTATAAACGAAAAAGATATGGGAAATGCTCTTTATGTACAACATTCTGAGCGTTCCCACAAGTTCGGGGATATAAATGTGTTTTGTCCCCTCTAACGAGACTTCCTGATTGTTGATGTAAAGAAAATCACTTTTGTCGCTTGCATATTTCAAATCGTCTTCAACAAAAGCCAAAATGTTTTTGAACTCATTGTCCTCGATATTGAAAGATACGGCGATTGTTTGAATAAAATCCGTAACGTTTTCGTTGAAAACCCCGCCCATCGAAATATATTCGATGATTCTCAAAAGCACGTAAAACTTCTCGGTCTGATGAAGTTCCTGATTAAGTAACGCACAGATTTTCAACGCCCTTACTGACGAAGACGATATTCTCTTGTTTGCCGATTTTTTGCTCTTGGAATTTTTGTACGAGTTGATATAACCGTCATAACGCTCCAAATATTTCTCGACAAAAACGGGGGAAAGCGTTTTGCGCAAATACGCCGCAACAACTTCCCTTGATTTATCAATATTCCCGTAATCCTCAGGGTCTATAATAATGGCAAACAAACGCATTAACGCGTCAAGAATATTCTCATTCATATTCTAAAACTTTTCTTTACAAAGTCCAAATATTTTTGTGAAAACAAATTACTGCTTTCTTCCGGATAACGGACGGCTGTAAAAACCTGCGCTAAATTTTCAAGATTATTTTCCTTGACAAAATTTTTCATTTTTTCAAGGTTTTCTAATTCTGAATAATATTTTTCAATATCTTCGTCCTTATAGTCGTGATACCTTTCAAAATGCACCACGGCTTGATAAGGCAGTCTTTCGGTAATCTCCGAAACACCTTTTGCGGGATAACCGGCAACCATTGTAACAACAGGCACAACACCTTTCGGCAAGGTTAACACCTTTGCAATCTCCTCGGCATTATACATCGTCGTACCCAAAAAACAAATTCCGAGTCCGGCATTTTCTGCCGCAAGAGCCGCATTTTCTGCCGCTAACACAGTGTCGGTCAAAGCCGTAGAAAACCACAGAAAATTGTCGTATGACGGTTTTGCGTTTCGTAGTTTACACCACTTATTAAAACGGTTGATGTCAGCACAAAATGTAAAAACCAAAGGTGCCTGCTTTACCATCGGTTGATTGAAATGAAGCGGCAACAATTCGTCCTTAATTTTAGGCTGCGTAGAAAGTATTATGCTGTATAACTGCATGTTACCGGTGTTGGAAGCACGGATTGCAGCCTTAAAAATCTTCATTATAACCGAATCATCAACTATACGTCGGGAAAAATTCCTGACGCTTTTATGATTCAACAAAATATCCTTCATATCCATAATTTTTCCCTAACTAATTGATTTTTAAGAATATATAGTGGCGGTCAAATGTCTCTGACCGCCTGAATTTCTAAACTCGCAAAGATAAATTCCTTGCCAAGTTCCCGTATCAAGTTTTCCGCCGGAAATAGGAATCGTCAAAGAAACGCCCATCACCGAACTCTTGAAATGTGCCGGCATATCGTCCGCACCTTCCAAATAATGCTCGTATGCACTATCGCCGTCAGGAATAAGCCTGTCGGCAATCGTTTCCATATCAACCCTTACTGACGGGTCATAGTTTTCGTTAACCGAGAGAGCCGCCGAAGTATGTTTTAAAAATAAATTCAGCAGCCCCGTTTCGGGCAAATCACCGATTTTTTGCAGAATTTCACCCGTTACGAGATGAAAACCGCGTTTTTTCGGAGAAAGAACTATATGTTTTTGCGTTATCATCTGTTTTTCCTAATCGGTACTTTATATGAATTTTTAACAACGCCCATAATGAAAGAACTGCTCAGACCGCCTATACAATCAAGGTCGCCGAGAATTTTCATAACAAACTGCTGATATTCTTTCATACTCTGAACGTAAACTTTCATAGTAAAATCGTAATCGCCTGAAACGTTGTAACACTCCCCTACTTCGTCCATATCCTGAACCGCCTCCATAAATTTAGTGGCGTTTTCGTAAGAATGTTGTTTTAGTTTGATGTTACAAATCGCCATAAAAGCGCAATCAAGTTTTTCTACGTCCAAAACAGCAACGTATTTTTTTATAAACCCTTCCTGTTCGAGTTTTTTAACACGCTCAAAAACCGGAGTCGGCGAAAGGTGAACTTTTAGTGCTAACTGTCTGTTAGTCAGCGACCCGTCCTCCTGCAAAGCCGCTAAAATTTTATAATCCGTTTCGTCTAAATTCATGGCATATTATATTTTGCTTTTATAACTTTCAGTGCCGTTTGATTAAGTTGTTTGGTAAAGGCTTTTTGTTCGCCTTTATCAAGGTCGTAAAACTCTACCGAGTTCTCTTTCAAAAAGTCTTCCAAAATATCTTTTGAAAACATTCCGAGAAGTTTTCCGACTTCTTTCGGGATTCTCACCTCACCGATGTGGCTTATAACATTGTCGAGACGGTTTTCCGTAACATAATCATCCACTTTGTCAAGAAGTGCGGAATAACTTTCCGAAAATTCCACCGGCGGTTTTTGAGGTTTCGGCACACGTTTTTCGCCTTTTTTCTCTGCGAATTTTTCGTTTTTATTTTTTATCATAACCCTGATTCCGCCCGGAATATAAGTCGGGACAACGGGTCTTATGACAACACCTTCACAAATATTTCCTTCAATCGGCGGATAACCGAACTCCTTGTAAATCGTGCTTTCAAACTTGTTAGGATATTCCAAACATTCGTCCAAAGTGCCTTGAAACAAGGTTTTAGCATAGTAAAAGCCGCCTTTTTCAAAAAGTGCGTTACATTTTTCAACGCCGAGATAAGCGTGAGTATCGTTTTTTTCGCTGACTAAAAAAATGTCAAAACCGTAAAATTCGTGATTCGGACAATAAAAAACGCCCTTCTGAATCGGCATAAAGCGGGTGTCTTTTTTCACCTCTTTGTGCGGATACCAACCGCCGAAAAATTCGCCGAAAATCACCGCATAATCAGTTTCGGGAAATTCTTTTTTAATCAGTTTAAAAAGATTCAAAACCTTCGGCGTGTAACGTTCCAAAAGTTCTTCGTAGTTGAAAAACTTTTCGTTTTCGCCGATAAGAGCGGTACGTTTAGCGAACTTAATCCGTTTACCGTCAGTCAAAAAACTCGTATTAGAGCCGTGAACCTTTTCCTGAACCACATATTGTAAATTCGGGTCGGTAAACTGCCTTACTCTTTCGAGATAAACATTGTCAAAAGAGTTTTCTATTGAACTGTATTTTTTAAAATCCAGCATTTTACACTTTATATTATCAATTTTCCCTCCAAAATTAGATATTTTTTTTGGCTTTGACAAAAAATTTAGGTTTTTTTTATAAAAAATCTTCATAATAATATCTGATACCTCCGCCCTAAGTACCCCCCAAAAATATAGTTAGGGCGGAAGGATCGCTTGTTTTTTAGAAAAATAATTGCTAAATACCGTTCAGAAAATGTTTGGATTTCTTACAAAAACGGCAATTTATTTGTTTGGATTTCTTACAAAAACGGCGATTTATTTGTTTGGAAAAAATAAAATACGTACTTTTGCGATACAAAAAACGCTGAATATATGTATTATAAACGACTAATAGACAAATACTTGGCAGAATGGGCTGAGAAAGAAACCCGAAAACCTCTGCTCTTGCGCGGAGCAAGACAGGTAGGCAAATCTACGGCTGTGCGACATCTGGGCGAGAAATTTGCCAATTATGTGGAAATAAACTTTGAACGTCAGCCCAATTATAAACCTCTGTTTACCATTGACTTAGATGTTAAACGAATAGTAAGTCAAATGCAGGCGTTATGCGGAATATTGCCGTGCAAGCCGCGCAAAAATTTGTTTATGCAAACGCTTCGGGTTGTGATGTACGCGATGTCAGAAATGCGGTTGAAATGTTGATACTCGCCGGAATTGTAATTCCCGTTACTCATTCCGATGCTAACGGACTGCCACTCGGCGCAGAAGCCAACCGCTCGTATAGGAAACTTTTGATTCTCGATACAGGACTGATGCTCAGACTGTTGAATATGTCGTTAGGAGATGTTTCTGAAATTACGTCGCAGATTCTTACCGCTACCGCCGCCGACCTTGTCAATAAGGGTTCTATTGCGGAACTACTCGCCGGATTGGAGTTACTACGGGTTATGCCGCCCAATATGCGCAACGAATTGTATTATTGGCAGCGTCAGGCAAAAAATTCTCTTGCCGAAATAGATTATATAATGCCTTACCGGCAATCAGTGCTTCCAATCGAAATAAAAGCCGGTGTAAGGGGCGGTATGAAAAGCCTTTGGCTTTTTATGCGCGAAAAACAACTCTCAAAAGCCGTCAGGTGTTCGCTCGAAAATATCGGAACTTTCAATTACACCGATACTGCCGATAATGACAGTATTCGTAATGTTACAATTTGTCCGCTTTATGCAATCTCACAATTACCTCGGATTTTAAATTATATGTAAAAATATTTTCCCCAAAAAAATTATGACCAAGAAGAAAATAGCAATCATCGGTGCGGGTGCGGCAGGGTGCTTTTGCGCCGTTAACATAGCAGAACAAAACCCTGATTATGAGATTTTTATATACGAAGCAGGCTTAACTCCTATGCACAAATTGTCGCTGACCGGCGGCGGACGGTGCAACCTAACTAACACTTTTGAAAACGTCGAAAATCTTTCAAAAATTTATCCGAGGGGCGATAAATTTTTGCGCAGCCTTTTTTATAATTTTAACCATGAAAATACAGTCGAATGGTTTGAAAATCACGGCGTTAAACTTTATGCTCAGAACGACGGCAGAGTTTTTCCGAAATCAAACAAAGCCATGGAAATCGTCGAAAAACTCTCATCTTTGATGAACAAATACGGAGTTTGGACATTCACCGGCAAAAAACTTTCTTCAATAGAAAAAGACGATTCCGAAAAATTTTCATTAACTTTTTCTAACGGAGAAAAAAGTCCTGAAAAATTTGATTCAGTGATAGTTACGACGGGCGGAATGTCAAATTCGCCGCTTATGGAGTCGCTAAAAAAACTCGGCGTTGAAATCATTGATCCCGTGCCGTCGCTGTTTAGTTTGAAAATCAAAAGCAACGTTTTGACCTCTCTCATGGGCGCAACAGTTGAAAATGCCTCAGTGATGATTGCCGGCGAAAAGTTTAAAGCAGAAGGCGGCTTGTTGATAACGCATTTCGGTTTTTCAGGACCTGCGATTTTGAAACTTTCGTCCTTTGCTGCAAGATTTTTAAAAGAAAACAATTACAAATGCGACCTTTCGATTAACTGGTTGAACGAAAGCGAAGATGTTGTAAATCAAGAAATTAACAACCTAATTAAAAAAAATCAGAACAAAAATATTTTGTCGGCACACCCAAGAAATTTTACTAACCGACTTTGGGAATTTTTAGTTTCACGCGCTGAAATTCAAAAAGACAAAAAATTTTCTGAACTCGGCAAAAAAAACGTAAATAAACTTGTAAACATATTAACTTCAGATGTTTACCACGTTTCGGGACGCGGACAATTCAAAGACGAATTTGTAACCGCAGGCGGCGTAAGTTTAAAGTCCGTTAACACAAAAACTCTTGAAAGCAAAACCTGTAAAAACCTCTTTTTTGCAGGCGAAGTGCTTGATATTGATGCTGTTACAGGCGGTTTTAATCTTCAAGCGGCTTGGACAACTGCCAAAACGGTTGCAGAAAATTTCACCGCTTCATAACGCTTAAAATCCCGACCGCACAAGTCGTTTTAGGACTCAGCGGCATAATATGTATCCAATAAACGCCGGTTTTAGGACAGAAAAAAGTAAATTTTGTATCCTGACTTGTGGTCGCCAAGATATTGTTGTTGTTGTCGCAAAGCGAAAGCATAGAGTTGACCGCAAGTCCTGTCGCCTGAGACGAATTATTTTGGTCAAGATATTGTGTGTCAGAGGGATTGCAAAGTTGCAACGTATACATATAACCCTTATTAAGGATTACTCTGTGCTTTTGAACCTTTCCCGAAGAAAATTTCGTGTTAAATTCCTTCAAGAAAATAAGCCCTTGATTTTGCAAAGCACACTCGTAAACAAACCTCTGCTTACACTGTCCCTCTGCGCAAAGGCTTGAAAACAATATAGTTACAACCAATATAAGTTTGATTAATCTCATAGTTGCCTTCATAGTTAAATTTTTGTCAAAGATAATTTTTCTTTTACTAAAAAGCAAAAAGCAATCCAAAAAAAAATATTTTTTTTATTTGCCGATAAAAAAAAATAATTTTGCAGAAAAAAAACTAAAAAAATTTTACAATGGCTACTTTTTTATTTCACGATTTAATTTACGGCCCGATACATTCGCGGCGGCTCGGCAACTCTTTGGGAATCAACTTGTTGCCCACAGAGAAAAAATATTGCAACTTCAACTGCATTTATTGCGAATGTGGTGCAAACCTCGGCGGTAAAGTAGGTCTCCTGCCCAAACGCGAAGATATAAAAAATGCTTTGGAAGAAAAATTAAAAAATCTTTCCCAAAACAACATTACAGTAGATTCAATCACTTTTGCCGGCAACGGAGAACCAACTATTCACCCTGATTTTCACGGAGTTATCCACGATACAGTAGAGTTAAGAAACAATTTTTTTCCAAGCGCAAAAATCTCGGTTTTGAGCAATGCGACAAGAATTTGCGACGAAAAAACGGTGGAAACGTTAAAAAAAGTGGACAATTGCATTTTGAAACTTGATTCTGCAATTGACAAAACCGCAATCGCAATGGATCGCCCCGTCGGAAAATATTCCGTAGAAAACACTGTTAACCTTCTAAAACAATTTGAAAGCAAATTTGTTTTGCAGACAATGTTTTTAAAAGGAGAAGTCGGCGGCGAAATTATCAACAACACCACTGATAATGAGGTTGCTGCATGGTTAAAAATTGTCGAAGAATTACGCCCCGAAACCGTAATGATTTACACCATAGCCCGTGATACGCCCGAAAAAAATCTCGAAAAAGCAACTCACGAAGACCTCGAAAAAATCCGCCAAAAAGTAGAAAACCTCGGTATAAAAATCACCGTGTCTGAATAATGAAAATTATCTCTGACATAAAAGATAAAAACGTGATTGTCAGTCCGTTAGATTGGGGGTTAGGACATGCGGCAAGGATTATTCCGGTTATCAGGGAACTAAAAAAAAATCACAACCGCGTAACAATAGTTTGCGGCTCGGGCAGTTACTTTTTATTAAAAAGCGAACTACCTGATTTTGAAATAATTACATTAAAAGAAAAACGCATTAAATACCCGAAAAAGCGGATTAATTTTTTCACGCTTTTGCAGTGGATTTTTGTGATGGGATTCAATACCGTTAACGAACACATAAAAGTCAAGAAAATAATAAAAGAAAAAAACATTCAAGCCGTGATTTCAGACAACCGTTACGGCTTGAATTTCAAGGGATTAGACTGCTATATCGTAACACATCAAATCGCGCCTAAAATGCCGGAAGGAATGAAATTTTTACAAAAAATTTCTTCCTTTGTTTTTAAAACGGTTTTAAAAAAATTCAAAAAAGTTTTGATTCCCGATTTTGAAGACGGATTTTCGCTAACAGGTTCACTTTCAGGAGATTTACAAGGTGAAAATTATCAAAAAATCGGAATTTTGTCGCGGTTTTCTCTCCCCGAACTGCCCCAAAAAAGTATAAAAAAGTACGATTTTTTGATTTTGATTTCAGGGCAGGAAAAACAACGAACAGTTTTTGAAAACATTTTGTTAAAACTAATCAAAAATACTGACAAAAAAATACTTTTTATCAGGGGAGTACACCAAGAAAAAAAGTTAAAAAATTTCAAGAATGTATTTTTCCATAACTCTCTGACTTCAAACGATTTAATGAACGCATTTTTGGAGTCTGAAACCGTGATTTGCAGAGCCGGTTACAGCACGATTTGCGATTTATGCGCCTTAAACAAAAAGGCTGTCATCATTCCGACACCCGGTCAGAGCGAACAAGAGTTTTTAGGGGAAAGACTTGACGGAAAATTCGGCTTCAAAACCTTAAAACAGACGGATTTGGAAAAATTGAAAAATGTTTTTAACTTTGCAGCATCAAATTGTTAAAAAAATAGAAATATCATGTGGATAGTATGTGCCGACCTAGAAGGCGTTTTTGTCCCCGAAATTTGGGTCAACGTCGCTCTTAAAACCGGAATCGAAGAGTTGAAACTCACGACCCGCGACATCAAAGATTATGACCAATTAATGAAGTACAGACTTGAAATTTTAGACAAGCACAATCTGAAACTTCAAGACATTCAGGAAGTTATCAACACTTTGCAACCCCTGCCCGGAGCATTGGAGTTTATCCGCGAAGTTCGCAAGGCAACACGTTTTGCAATCGTCAGCGACACTTTCGTTGAATTTGCTCAACCCCTTATGGACAAACTCGAAAACCCGTTTCTACTCTGTCATAACCTCGAAACCGACTCTACGGGAAGAATCACTAATTACAAACTCCGTCAGGCTGACCCGAAAAGAAAAACAGTCGAGGCTTTTAAATCGCTTAATTACAACGTTTTAGCATTCGGCGATAGTTACAACGACGTTACAATGATTAGCAGCGCAGACAAAGGAATACTCTTTTGTCCGCCCGAAAACGTAAAAAAGGATTTTCCGCAATACCCGGTTGTTACGGATTTGGAAAGCCTTAAAAAAGAAATCTTGGAAACAGTAACAAAATAATTTTTCAGCATTTAGAGAGCCGATGTCGCTTTTGCTCTTTCGGCTTCTCTGACTGCCTGAGTATCAAGCCATTTCGGGGAACGGAGAACAAACAAAAATACCGTTCCCCTTATTATTAGTTCAAAACACATAGCCGCCCAAACGCCCGTAAGTCCGTAAGACTGAGCCACAAACATCACAAGCGGAATCCTGATAAGCCACATCGAACCCAAATTTATAAAATTCGGCAACAAAGAATTGCCAGCCCCCACAAAAACACTGTAACAAACTATCGCCGCCCCAAAAAAAGGCTCGGCAAAAGCCTCAATACGCAAAATCACTGTTCCTAACTCTACAATTTCCTGATTATCAGTCATTAGTGAAAACATAAATGGCGCACAAACAAACATTATCACCGCCATAACCGTCAAAATGGACATCGAAACAATAACGGTAATTTTTGCAAAACTTTTCGCCAAAAGTTTCCGCCCCGCCCCTACGCACTGTCCTACAAGCGTTGAAGCCGCATCAGCAATACCGTAACCGGGCATATAACAAAGACCTTCAATCGTTATCGCAAAAGTGTCGGCGGCTATGCTGACGTTTCCGAGCGGTGCAATTATAGCCGTAACGATTATCGCTCCAAGACACATTATCAACCTTTCACAACCAATCGGGACAGAGATTTTTAAGGCTCGTTGCAAAGTTTCTTTCTCAGGACGAAAAGAGCCGTTTTCGCCTTTTATTTTCAATTCCTTAGAACGGCAGACAAGATACCAAGTCATTATGCCCGAAGTAGTTACAAACGCCAAAACACTGCCTAACGCCGCACCCGGAACACCTAAATCAGCACCCGGAATCACTAAATCAATGCCCGAAACAGAAAAATGTCTTTCAGGATAAATTAACAGGAAATTAAAAAAGACATCTAAAACGCACATTATGACATTCAAAATTGACGGGACTTTGATATTTCCCGAACTTCGGAGCATACTCGCCGAAAGGTAGTCAAGTTGAAAAAAAGGAATTCCCGCCGCAAAAATGAAGAAATAATTTGATGCCATCTGTGCAATTTCATCGCCGCCGTTAAGCCATTTCGGAAGATAATCGCTGACCATCATGCCAAAAAAAGACAACAAAATTCCCCAAGAAAGACAAACCGTAAAAGCCTGTCTCAAAACATTTTTAGCGTCTCCGTTTCTACATGCACCGATTTTATGAGCCACCAAAACAGAAAAGCCCGCCACCATACATTCACACAAACCGCCTAACAACCACGTACTTGTACTCATCAAACCAACCGCTGCCGAAGCCTCAGCACCGAGATGTCCGACCATCGAAGCGTCAATATACTGAACTAAAATAAACGAAATTTGCGTCATAATAGCAGGTACAGAAAGTTTAGCGGTTAGGCTAACCTGCTCTTTGACAGTGAGTTGTTGTCCGTTTCTTATGAATGAAAATAACTGATCTTTGTCGGGTTTCATAACGGGGACAAAGATACAAAAAAATATCACACGGATTTGCAAATCCGTGTGATATTTTTTTTATAACAACGACCACGCCAACGTTACGCCTGCCACAACCACCGAAACCATACTCATCAATTTAATCAAAATGTTGAGCGAGGGACCCGAAGTGTCTTTGAACGGGTCGCCGACAGTATCGCCGATAACAGCCGCTTTGTGAGTGTCAGAGCCTTTGCCGCCGTAATTGCCTTTTTCGACAAATTTTTTAGCGTTGTCCCACGCTCCGCCGGCATTATTCAACATTACCGCTAACGTGAAACCCGCACTCAAACCGCCGACCAACAATCCTACAACACCCGCAACGCCTAAAATCACACCGACCGCAACGGGAACTATTATCGCTAAAAGAGCCGGCAAAACCATTTCTTTTTGCGCCCCCGCCGTACTGATTTCCACGCATTTAGCGTATTCAGGCTCGGCTTTTCCGTCCAAAATACCCGCAATTTCTCTAAACTGACGGCGAACCTCTTCAACCATTTGTCCGGCTGCCCGTCCGACCGCTTTCATCGTCAAAGCGCAGAAAACAAACGCCATCATCGCTCCGATAAACAAGCCGCCCAAAAGCAACGGATTGAAAATGTCAAGACCGAAATAACTTACAAAATCGCTCATTTGTGCGCTTGCAATATCTGCCGCACCGGTTGATTTCAAAAAGTCGGCAAGTTTGTCAGGCGTTTTGGCAATCCAAAGGCGGATTTCTTCCAAATATGCCGCTAACAACGCCATTGCCGTCAAAGCCGCTGAACCGATTGCAAAACCTTTGCCCGTCGCAGCCGTCGTATTGCCGAGACCGTCCAAAGCGTCAGTGCGTTTTCTGACCTCAGGCGGTAAACCTGACATTTCAGCGTTTCCGCCAGCATTATCGGCAATAGGACCGAAAGCGTCAGTTGCTAACGTTATGCCCAAAGTAGAAAGCATTCCGACAGCCGCAAATCCGATTCCGTAAACGCCCGTCGCAAAATTCTGAAAACCGCCCGCCGAAGCAAACGCAATCACGATACCGGCAACAATAGTTACGACCGGCAGCCATGTCGAAAACATTCCGACCGCAATACCGTCAATAATCGTCGTTGCAGGACCTTGTTTTGCTTGTTCGGCAATGCCTTTGGTGGGACGGTATTCGTCAGAAGTAAAGTATTCTGTACCCTGACCGATGATAACGCCCGCAACAAGTCCCGCAACAGCCGAGCCGAAAATGCCCCACGTTATCCAGCCCAAAGCCGCCATTAACGCAATGACAGCCAATATCATAGCCGAACTTCCGCCCGTGCCGAGAAGAAGTGCGTGAAGAAGATTTTTCTGCGTTGCCGACTCTTTTGTCCTCACCAAAAAGATTCCGGCGATAGAGAGAAAAATTCCGACAGCTGCTACAATCATCGGCGCAACGACAAAAGTGTTTTGGGTTTCAACCGAAATTCCGGGCAGTGCCGCACCGAGAGCCGCCGTCGCCAAAATACTTCCGCAATACGATTCATAAAGGTCAGCACCCATTCCGGCAACATCGCCGACATTATCACCGACATTATCGGCAATAGTAGCGGGGTTGCGCGGGTCGTCTTCGGGGATTCCGGCTTCCGTTTTGCCGACAAGGTCAGCGCCGACGTCAGCCGCCTTAGTGTAAATTCCGCCGCCCACTCTCGCAAACAATGCCTGCGTTGAAGCACCCATTCCGAAAGTCAGCATTGTAGCCGTGATTTCGATGAGTTTTTGATGCTCCGTCGTGCCGGGGTGAACGAAAGTAAGACCCAAGATTTCAAGACCGGTTTGCATATTTTCGGGCGTAAAGACAAGGTCTCTTAACAAGAAAAACCACAAAGCGATGTCCAAAAGTCCGAAACCGACGACAATCAGACCCATAACCGCACCGCTTCGGAATGCCACTTGAAGCCCACGGTTAAGCGAGAGGCTTGCGCCCTGAGCGGTACGTGCGGAAGCGTTAGTAGCGGTTTTCATGCCGAGATAACCGCAAAGTCCGCTAAAAAATCCGCCGGTCAAAAACGCAATCGGTACAAACGGATTTTGAACGCCCATATATGCCAAAACCAGCAACAAAACGGCAAGGATTATAAAAACTTTGATAACGATTTTGTACTGACGGCGCAGATACGCCATAGCACCTTCGCGGACGTAACCCGCGATTTGCTTCATTTTAGGATTTCCCTCGTCGCTTGCCATCATCTTTTTGTAAAAAAGAAAAGCAAACAACAATGCCGTTATAGAGGCAACGGGGACAATCCATATTAAACTTGAAATGTCCTGCATAATACTTATAGATTTTAGTTAATGATAAGAAAAGTTTCGTTTCAAATGTAAAAAAGTTTATGCAAGGAAAAAAATTATTTGTGTTAAATTTTGTAATTAAAAAAGGCGGTTATGCTTTATTGCAAAACCGCCTTAAAGTTTAAAACATTATGAAAAACTCCACTATTTTCTTCCGCTAACACCTGAGGGAGAACCTACACGAATCATAGCGCAACGGAAACCTAAATCGTCGTTGCATTTATCCTGCTGCAAGAATCTTCTCGTACCCGGAACCATCCAATAAACACGGTCTCTCCAACCGCCTCCTTTGTAAACCCTTACACGGTCGTTAACCAAAGATTTCATAGGATATTCGGGAGTATGATGGTTGTGATACATACGCTCGGTACCTTCGTCAGGAGAACTAATCCAGTCCGGACCGTCAACGATTTGAGACCTCAAATCACCGTCTTTATAGTTGATGTTGTCAGCCTTTTTGTAGTTGATACGATCCATACTTTCCTCGTCAGTCATATCTCTATATTTAAGACGACCGGTAGTATCGTCCTGAATATACTCGTTGTTCTCGTCAGTAGCAAGCACTTGGAAAACGTTACCACGGAAGGGATTAAACTCGTCGATGTCAAGGTTTGAAGACACACGGTATACATCCAAAACCCACTCGTTAACGTTACCCGCCATACAATACAAACCGTAATCGTTAGGCCAGTAACTGTCAACCGGCGCAGTCGGAGCGGCGTTATCGTTCAAATAACCGGCAACACCCATAAGGTCGCCCCTGCCCCTCTGCATATTAGCACGGAAAAGACCTCTGTTTGCTTTTTCCTCGTTTCTTACATAGTGTCCGTTCCACGGGTAAAGTCTCTGATTAACAATACGTTCAGGAGACGACAAAGAGTTTCCGATAAGAGCCAAAGCAGCATATTCCCATTCTGCTTCGGTAGGAAGCCTATATGAAGGCAACATAATACCGTCTTCCATTTTTGCAGGTCTTTCGCCCTCCGGTGAACTCGGTGAAGGAATGTTGTGCTTAACCTGTCCTACGTATTTGCCCGCAATGTAAGCCTCGGTGCTGAAATTGTTAGAACCTTTCTGCTCAGCATCGTATTCCAAAATACCGTAGTCAATAAGGGCTTTTTCGTTAACACGGTCGGTACGCCAAAGACAATAGTCAGAGGCCTGCTCCCAACTTACACCTACTGCCGGATAATCGTTATAGGCAGGGTGACGGAAATAAAACTGAACGTAAGGTTCGTTAAAAGCCAAACGTCTGCGCCAACAAAGAGTATCAGGCAAGGCTTTGTAATAAAGTTCGGGGTACTCGTCAAAAAATACTTTGAACACCCAGTTTAAATATTCACGGTAGTCAACGTTAGAAATCTCCGTCTCGTCCATATAAAACGAAGATACCGTAACACGCTTTCTCATAGAGTTCCAGTCATACATAACGTCCTGCTCCACACTACCCATAGTAAAAGTACCGCCTTCTATCAAAACAAGACCCGGACCGGCATCTTGTTCTACATATTCGACAACTTCAAAACCGCCCATTTTCGGGTCGTTGTATGCCCATCCTGTTTTTGAAGACGAGCCGCTGCGCTGAGACAATTTCGGGCCGCATGACTGCATCAAAACAGCACCGCCTGAAAGCATACACGCAAGCATGATTATTTTCAATCGCACTTTCATATTATATTAAAGTTTTAAATTTTCTAAAATCACTATATTATAATAACTAAAATGCAGGGCATAATATTGTTTTTGAACCGTTATTTTTTTCAGAATTTTCAAATTTATATTTTACGCCCGCTTCCAAAGAGTTTCTTGACGGCTGAGCCACAGCCCCTGTATAAAAATCGTAACCGAAACCTATTTCCATATTTTTTATTCTAAACCCTATACTCGTTACTACGGCAGAAGACTGAAAATCAGAGGTTTGATAACGGAAAGAAAGCCCCGCCAACAACATCTGTCCGTAAAAATAAACGCCCGGCATTATCATATCAGCAATAGAAGAATGAGAAAAATTTATTGTCGGCACAATAAAAACATCTTCGATTCTGTCCCTTTTAGCATGGCTCGAAAGCCGTATTTTGTGATTGACAAGTCCCGTTATCATCAGCGGCGGCGTTGACTTTTGTCCCGTCAACGTAACCGAGGTAAAACGGTACATCGATGCCGAAAAAACAGTATTCTGCGTGTAAAAAATCACTCCGCCAGAAAAATTAAATGTTCCAGACTTTTCGAAAGGTACGCTCTCGTTAAATGTGGAAATATCTCCCGATACGGCATCTATCATGCTGTAATACACTAAGCCCGATTGTTTGAAACTCTGCATATAATACGCACCCTGCAAAGCACACGCACATTTTAATTTGTAATTAACTTTAAAAGTATACGCATACCCGAGAGCAAACTCGTTGACCTTAAACGCTCCGCCGCCCGTCGTATTACCGAAAAACCTTACGCCCAAACCGCTGTCAAAAGAAGGCAGTTTTTGCTGATATTCAAGGTTATAAATCTTATAACCGCCTTCAATTCCAGGCCATTGGTCTCTGAAAATTACGCCTATTTCGCTGTAATCTCCAACTGCGGCAAACGCCGGATTAACAGCCAATTTATCCAAATAATACTGCGAAAAACAATATTCCTGTGCCGACATAAATTTTGTCGTCAAAAAGAGAAATATTGTAATCAGAAAATATTTTTTCATTGCTTTTCTTTGTATAACGCAGTTTTCGGGCGCAAAAGTACAAAAAAAATTAAAGTTTGCCGCAAAAATAATCATTTTTTAAAAAATCCGCAAAAAAATTAATTTTGCAATTTTCCCAAATTTACTTTAACTTTACAGATTGAAAAATTCAGTTGATAAAAATGCGTAAATTACTGATTATATTAATTTTAACGCTTTTGGGAAAATTCTTAAAAGCAGAAGATATACAAATTAGCGTTTTAACCTGCGCCGAAGGTAAAGAAATTTATGCCGCTTTCGGACATTGCGCTTTCAGAATCATAGACAAACAAAAAGGTACTGATAAAGTTTACAATTACGGAACTTTCAGTTACAAACAGCCGTATTTCGTCCTGAAATTCGTGAAAGGTTTTTTGAATTATTCACTTTCGGCATATCCGTACTACTATTTTGAAAGAGAATACAAACGCGACGGCAGAAAAGTAAGAGAACAGGTTTTAAACCTTGACGAAAAAGAAAAACGCATACTTTACGATTTTTTGGAATGGAACGCCTTAGAAGAAAACCGCTATTATAAATACAATTTTCTCGAAGACAACTGCGCCACAAAAATCCGCGACATTCTAAAAAAAGTATGCGGCGAAAATATCGTTTTTCCCCAAGAGGTTTACGACTTTTCGTTAAGGGACGAGATTAACGTAAGAATTTCTGAAATGCCGTGGTTCAGACTCGGAGTATCGCTTTTGATGGGACTGCCGGTTGACAAAAAAGCCGATTCTTTTACGATACAGTTTTTGCCCGATTACATCTACCTTATTTTAAATAAGACAGTTATCACAAAAGACGGCGAAACGAAAAATCTTGTTTCAAAGGAAAACGTCTTAATTGATGCCCAAAAAGTCAATAAAACGACGTTTACCACATATTGTTCGCCGCTTTTGGTGTTTTCGCTAATTTTTGCAGTCTTAGCGTTAGTAACGTTTTACGAAGTAAAAAACGGCATACATAAGGCTCTGATTGACAGAATTTTACTAATTATTGTCGGGCTTTTCGGCATATTGTTTTTCGTGATGTGGTTTTTTACCGAACACACGGTTACGGCTTGGAATCTTAACATTCTTTGGGCTTGGCCTCTGCATTTAATAGCGGCGTTCAAAGTAAAATCAAAAAGCGGATTTTGGACAGGCTATTTCAAAGTAAGTGCTTGTATTACAGCGATAATGCTTGTTTTCGGTTGGGCAATTCCGCAACAATACGACCCCGCTTTTTATCCGATAATAGCGACAATTCTGTTAAGACTTGTCAGAATTTCATTTTGTAAAAAATAATTTTTTTAAAACAAAGAAAAACATGAAAAAAATTTTAATTATATTTTTATCTTTAACGGCGTTTTTCTGTGCAAAAGCACAAGAAACGTTAGTCGTAAATCCTGAGTTCAGCATAAACTCTGATTTTGAATTCAACGCCGAATGGCATTATCTGACCTCGGATTTGTATCTTTTTAATGCGACAAAATTTCAAAGCCTCTTAAACGACCTCTATCCCGTGCCGCCGAAAAAGAAAAGAGCCACATACGATGCACCTCAAAACATTTTGATAACGGCAAAAATTGACGGTACTACGCTTGAAAACCTATGTTATCCGATTTTCAGTTTCAACGTAAAAACCTCTGACAACGGATTAACAACCTACGCCTCAGAAAGTTACGAAGCAATAAGAATTGTTGACAACCTTCCAGTATCGTCAGTTAAAAACAAAACCGTTGACTGCAAAATCGACCTTGATATAATAACGGAAGAAAACCAAAACAAAATTTTTGATTTCGTAGCCTCACAATTGAAATCGGTGTCCTCGTGGACAACCGCACCGCTTACTGCGGCACAAACTTTTATCGGAGAAATGAGCAATCTTTTGACTTCCAAAACCTCCGGCAAAGAATATAAATTCAGTTCTACAATCCGACTTTATGACACGGAAGATTTCAACAAAAGAATTGCCTCAATAAATGTTTATAGTTTTATTCCGGCACACATTCAAAGAGCAGCAATCGACTCGTCAGAGATTTCAAAATTTATGCACTCAAACGATAACCCGAAGGTTGACAAAAACAAACTCTCTCAACTGATAAAATATTACGGCTATCCTTTTTTAGTGATTGTCAACTACAAATCAAAATACATAACCGAACCCGTAATCGGCGACGAAACTAATGCCGAAAGCGTTGAAGCAAGGCTAAAAAAAGTAAAACGTCAATACGAAACGGGACTTTTAAGTCAGGAACTTTACGCTCACGAACTCAAATTAATAGAATACTTACAAGCCTTTGTCGAATTAAAACAAAGCATAGACCTATATAAACTCAACAACAAAAACCGCATTAACGATGATTTCAGCAGGTTGTTTTTAAGAATTTTTAATAATTATAAAACCTTAAAAACAATTTACGGACTTCGGTACAAAGATTATGCAAAAGACGCTATTTTCGTCAACGAGTTTTCTAACACCTACAAAACCATAATGACAAACGCTGACGGCTATCTCGAAGGCGACAACAATCTCAAAAACATCAAAAATACGGTTTTAATAATGAGAGAACACAAAGACGGCAAAAAAAACTCGGATAGTCAAAGCAACGAAAACGACTTGTCGGTGCTTCATTCGGTAGAGTTTCCCGTCCTAAAACCCGAACCCGAAAGCATTACGGAACTTAACGCTCTTATTCGCAAAATAGAAGGTCGTCAATACGACAAAGTTTTCAAAGAGAAGGTCGTAAAATTGAAATCTATGCCGCCCTCTGCCGCTGCAACCGCTCTTTGCGAAACACTCAAAGACGAAATCAATAACACTTATTGTCGGTATTGCAGAGAAACCGCCTCACAAATAGTCAACGACTATTCTCAAAGGCTTGCCGCCGAAAACAACCGAATAGTACAAGAAAAACTCACGAACTCTATAAATAATGCCAAAGACATTATTTTCAATACTTTGCAAAAAGAGAAGATTATAAACAAACATTTTTCGGAGGATTATCCGGCCGGTTTTCCCTCTGACGTAGAATATGTTTACGAAGATTTCAGAAAATTACAACGGTTAAAAGAGGATTTACAGACGGACGTCAAAAAAGATTATTCCGACAAAAATCCAACCGAAAAGGATTTAATTTCTGATGATATTAATTACAAAAGTCAGGATTTGGCAAAGATTTTGGAGCAAATTTGTAAAAGAATACCGCACTTATGTACTGAATAATTTACATTTAGTTTTTTCGGAAAAATTAACTCAAAAAATATTTTTTCGTTCAAAAAAAATCAGTATTTTGCAGCGCAAAAAGTGGCATTAATTTATAATAATAACGGTAAGAAAACGTTAAATAATATATAAACACAGATGTTTGGATTATGCGAAAAAACAACTTAAATATAAAAATATTTTTGGTTTTAATGCTGACGGTCAATACGTTGTCGGCACAAATCATTCAGTTTTCGCAGTATTATGCAGCACCGTTGTTTCTTGCGCCTTCATACGCGGGAGTCTGTAACGGAAGCCGTATTACTGCAAATTACAGAAACCAATGGCCGGAAGTAGGTGCTTTTAACACATACGCCGTTGCTTACGACCAAAATATGTACAAAATCAACAGCGGTTTGGGTGCGATGGTATTGCGCGATGATGCCGGTGAAGGTCATTTGGCACTTACGGTTGTAGATTTATGTTATTCTTGGTGGACTAATATCAACAGAGATTGGATTGTAAGACCGGGTATAGCCTTGAAATACAATACGAGAAGTATTGATTTTTATGCCTTAACTTTCGGTGATCAGATTGACGAGACCGGTAATATAAGACCGAACTCAGTAGAACACAGCCGCGCTCCTAATACGACAAAACCGTTTTTGGATATGGAAGTTTCGGCGATTGCATATTCCGACAAATATTGGGGCGGACTTTCGATTGACCACCTTTTAAGACCGAAAGCCTCTTTGTATGATGACGATAGTTATCACGAAGATATGAAAGTTTCGATTTTCGGCGGTGCAAAACTTTATGTCGGCGCACCTACGACAAGAAGCCGCGGTCGTAAAAACAAAGAAGATATGCAAAACGTAAGTTTCGCATGTTTGTATGAATATTCCAAACTTTCAGACCAGTTTAGTATCGGTGCATATTGGAATAAAAACCCGTTTACCCTCGGAGCATGGGTAAGAGGTATTCCGATTGCAGTAAGAGAAGAGTCTTACGGAAATTTGGACGCAATCGTATTGTTGTTAGGATATAGAATTTACGATTTGCATATCGGTTACAGTTATGACTTTTCAATAGGCGAACTCCTAAGTTCAACGGGCGGAAGCCACGAAATATCACTCAGTTACGAGTTTGCACCGAGAGCAAAATCAAAGAAGAGACACAGCGTTATCGCTTGTCCGAAATTATAAAAAAAAGCGGAGAATTTTTTCTCCGCATTTTTTTATTTCAACCATTTATCAAGTTTTGAGGTGATTTGTTTTTTAATATCCTCAGGCATATTGCCAATTCTTGACAAGTGCGAACCACGGGGCTGAACAAAAACAGCCATATTTTGTTTCTTCTTACAGTTGAGCCAACCTGCAACGCCGGAAGCCGTCCAAGGGTCGTTTTCACCGTAAATAAAAATAAGTGTCGGGTCGTTCTTTTTAAGATAATTTTCCGTAAAATTGCAAACCGTTTTGTCAAATTCTACGTTGCGCATTTCCTGAGGAATCATAATATTTTTGACATAGTTTTTCGTATCTTTGAGGTCAGTATATTTTTTGATATATTTGAGCGGATAACCGTAATATCCTAACTCTCTGACAGCCTGATAGAAAAACGGTAAATAATCCGACGGATAAGCAAAATAATCAGGACCTACCATTTCGACCAAATATTGAAACCAAACTTCATCGCTTTCACCTTTTGACGGAATCGTTGAAACCGGCGTTCCCCACTGCCACAAAGAAAACTCATATTCAAGCACTAAATAATCGTAAACGTCTTTCAACGGAATATAATATTTATAATCATGATTAGTTGAAAACGTATCCAACATGCTGACTAACTTATTTTTACGTTTCATAAACTCTTGCTGACAGTCATGAACCTTATCGCGTTCTTCTTTTGTGCCGACTTTTTTGAGAAGAAATTTTTCATGTCTGCCGTCAACAACGCCGCGACTTACGGGAGCAACGTATGCAACCGTAGCGTCAACATCGTTAGGGAAAAACGCACGGTAATAAGTACAGGTAGAGCCGCCTTTTGAAATTCCCGTTGCAACCCATTTCTTGCTGAAAATCTGTCCGAATGACTCTCTGATATTATGCAAATCGTTTGCAGAATTTTCAACCGTCATATAATCCCAGTCAGTAGGTTCGGGAACAGATTTTGCGAAATATCTATGCTCTACAAAAACGAGATTTGCCTCATAAAGTTCCGAAAGTTCTTCTCTATAATAAGGATTAGTGGCATAATTTGCTGCATAACCTTCGGTAACAAGCACCGTCGGACGGTCTAATCCCCTCAAACCAACGATAACACGCTGCTTGAAAGTTCCTTTTTGAGGATTTTTATGGTCAATGTTTTGCGTAAAATAAACTACGTATTTTTCTTTGAAAACATTGGATTGTAGTTGTTCGATGTCTGAAACTCCTTTCAGACTTTTTAGTTTTTGCAGGAACTCTGAATCCTGCGCAAAAACTCCGCTGCATACAAGCGTTAAAATTAAGAGTGTTAAAATTTTTTTCATTTCTACTTTATTTTTTAAATTTGAAACCACAAAATTATAAATTTAGCGTTAATCAAAATGAAAAAAATAACACTTTTTTTAATACTACTGACCGTCTTTTGCGGACTAAAAGCACAAGAAAAAAAAACATTTCCTTTGTATGTTGATAATCAAGGAGTTTTAAGACGAACAAGCACGGAAAAGGAAGTATCTTATTGCGGGACTAACTATACGCTGCCTTTTGCGCACTCTTTTAGGGCGGCAGATTATTTGGGCGTTGACCGATTCAAGGTTATTGACAACGATGTTTATCATTTTGCGCGGCTCGGTTTCAATGCTTTCCGCCTTCACCTTTGGGACGTTGAAATTTCTGACAAAGACGGCAATCTCATTGAAAACGAACATCTTAGAGTTTTAGACTATTTAATCAAAAAACTTCAAGAAAGAAATATTGACATAGTTTTTACCTTACAAACCAATTTCGGAAACGGCTATCCCGAAAAAAATCAACCTACCGGCGCATTTTCTTATCTCTACGACAAATGCGCGGTACACTCTGACCCTCAGGCAGTTAAAGCGCAAGTAAACTATATTTCCCAACTTGCAAAACACGTTAACGCGTTTACGGGAAAAAGTTATCTGTCAGATACTTGCATCGTGGCTTTTGAAATCAATAACGAACCCTGCCATTCGGTTTCTGTCGAGGACACCAAAAATTATATAAATCGTATGGTAAAAGCGTTAAAATCAACAGGTTATAACAAACCGATTTTTTATAATGTCAGTCATAACAAGGATTTTGTCAGCGCGTATTTTCTCTCGGACATCAACGGCGGGACTTATCAATGGTATCCCACCGGATTGGTTTCAGGCAGAGAATTAAAGTTTAATTATTTGCCGTATGTTGACGAATATAAAATTGATTTTCAAGATGTTGAAGGTTTTAAAAACAAAGCGAAAATCATTTACGAATTTGACCCGGGCGATATTCTTAATTCGTATCTTTATCCGGCAGTTATAAGGAGTTTCCGTTCGGCTGGTTTTCAGTGGATAACGCAGTTTGCATACGATGCAACATTTTTGGCTTGCTATAACACTGATTATCAGACACATTACTTAAATCTTCTCTACACTCCGGGCAAAGCCGTAGGAATGAAAATCGCTTGCGAAGCATCAAAAGAAATCCCGATGTACGCAAAATTTAAACCATACCCTGACGATACCGTATTCTACAATACAACAGTAAGTTACAAAAGAAATCTTGCCGTTTTTAACAACGGAAAAAAGTTTTTTTATACCAACGATAACGATATTTCACCCAAAGACGAAAAACAATTGACTGAAATTTGCGGTCTCGGTTCGTCAAAAATCATAAAATACGACGGCACGGGCGCATATTTTCTTGACAAATTGGACAAAGGCGTTTGGAGATTGGAAGTTTTGCCCGACCAAGTAATTGTAAATGACCCGTTTAAAAAGCCATCGCTGAAAAAAAAGGTAGGCGTTTTAATTTCAGATTATAGAAAAATGCAGATTTTTTTGCAAGATTTGGGCGGAGATTTTTCTATTGAAAAAATCACGGAAAATGCTGATTATAAACAAGATAACAACAAATTAATGCTTCGACCGGGTGTATATCTACTAAAAAACAAAAAAGCCAAAACCAAAATCGACAAAAATTTTTGCTATAATAATATAAAGGTGTCAGAATTTTTTGCACCCGAAACCAATATCGACAAAATTTATTTGATTCATACGGCAAAACCTTGCCAAGAAAAAGGGCTGGCGTTAGAGGTAAAAGTCAAGGCTCTCGCGCCTGAAACAATTGATTCTGTGGTAGTTTACCCGACAAATATTTCTTTTTGGAGAGACGACAACAAGTCAATAAAAATGCAAAAAACATCTTATTACGATTACGAGGTTACGATTCCCGAAAATTGGTATTATAAAGGTGAGTTCGGATATTATATTTTGGTGTATTCAGGCGGCAAATGCACGACTTATCCGTCTGAAAATCAAGTAAATCCTTTGGATTGGGACGCTGACGAAAAAGAATATTTTTCAACGCAAATTGTTGACAAAACGGATAAAATCGTTTTGATTTCTTCGGCTGCCGAGGATGAAAATGTTTTTGTAACCGTTTTGCCCGACTGGGGAAATACTTCCGTTACAAAATCTTTTAATATGCCTTTTTCTCAAAACGCTCTTTACATTAACACTAAACCTAAAACCGAAGTCATGTCAGTGATTTACAAAGACATACGCGAAACAATCAACAATAGAAAAAACGGCATAAACAACGTCAAAAAACTAAAATTAATGTTTCAACCGCTTCAAGAGCCGCAAATTTTCAATATCGGTTTTACCGACTGCGACGGTTTTACTTTTACAAAAGAAGTAAAAGCTGAAAAAAATCAAGAAATTTTGGAGGTTGATTTATCGAATTTAGCACTGTCGCCAACCTATTTTTTGCACGGAATTTTCCCGGGTTTTTCAAAAAATGCGTTTTTCGCGCCTCAAAAAGCAGAATTTTCGCTTAAAAATTCCGGAATTATAGAAATCACAACACCAAAAAGTAAAGATAAATTGTCATTCGGGTTCATCGGAGCATGGTTAGAGTAAACGTAACACACTGATAATCAAGAGGTGATTTTTTAAAATGTTAAAAGATGTAAAAACAGAAAAAAAACTTGCTCAAAAATTTGCACAGATAAAAAAAATGTTGTTACTTTGCAGTGTAATAATTAAGGAACATTTGATGTGATTCAATTATAAATGTTAAAATTTTTTGAGTTAATAGTTTGATTTTAGGTTGTTATTTGTATTTGGGGTGTTGTTGTGATAACAACACTCCTTTCTTAAAAAAAAAACAAAAACAGCAAAAACAAACAATAAAACTAAGATTTTAACGTTTTAATTTTAAAAGTTGAAAAATATATTATTTTTCATAGTTTTGTTAGGTTAATTAGTTTGTTTTAGGTTAATTTTTGGTTTTAAAGAGAGTTCTTATTTTTTAAGGGCTCTCTTTTTTTTTATGTGTCTTGTTGCTAAATTAATTCATTATATTTCGGAATTTCTTTTAAAAATTCATATTTTTTTGTATCTTTGTCAAGTTTTATGCAGTAATGGGTCAAACCGTTTGTAACAATCAAAAACGAGGCTTTCAACGTAATATTGTAACGCGCTATCTGACTGAATGTTGATTGCGTAATTTCAACGTAAGGGGCTTTACATTCTACAACTGCAAGCACTTGTCCGCTACTGGAAAAAACGGTAATGTCTGTACGTTTGACGGTATTAAAAACCGACAAAGAGGTTTCGGTAGACATCAAATTTTTCGGAAAACCTTTTTCTGAAATCAAAAAATGAACAAAATTCTGCCTAACCCATTCTTCCGGCGTAAGACGGACGTACTTTTTACGGATTATGTCAAATACTTCACCGTCTTTGACACTTAAATTATATGAAGGTAAATTTAATTGCTGCATAAGAAAAAAAATAAAAGTTGCGCAAAGTTAACAAAAAAATATTTTATAAAACTATGAGGACAAAAGAAGAAATTGTTAATAATTGGCTGCCGAGATACACAGGCAGAGAATTAGCAGATTTTGACCAATATATTCTGCTGACAAATTTTCAGAACTATTTGGAAATTTTTTCCAAAGAATTTAATGCGCCGATTATCGGTCTTGACAAAAATATGCCTAACGTTTCGGCAAACGGCATTACGCTCATTAACTTCGGAATGGGCAGCCCTAACGCGGCAACGATTATGGATTTACTTTCAGCAATCGAACCGAAAGCCGTACTATTTCTCGGAAAATGCGGCGGACTGAAAAAAATCAACAAGTTAGGCGACATCATAATCCCGATTGCCGCTATCAGAGGCGAGGGTACTTCTAACGAATATCTTCCGCCCGAAGTGCCTGCTCTGCCGGCTTTTTCGCTTTTGAGAGCATCTTCGGCCGTCGTCAGAGATTTCGGTTATGACTATTGGACGGGAACCGTTTACACCACTAACCGCAGAGTTTGGGAATGGGATGACAACTTCAAAGACTACCTCAGAAAAATCCGTACAATGGGAATTGATATGGAAACGGCAACTCTTTTTACGGTAGCCTTCAAAAATTCGATTCCATGCGGCGCATTGCTTTTGGTATCTGACCAGCCGATGATTTCCTCAGGAGTAAAAACCCGCGACAGCGACTCCTCGGTAACAAAAAATTTCGTAAAAGACCATCTTGACATCGGTATTAAAACCTTGCAGGAAATCATTAATAACGGTATGAGTGTTAAGCATTTAAGATTTGACGAAGAATAATGGCAAAGGCGGCGGCGACTTTTGAAGGGATAATGTCGGATTTAAAAGTCAAAAAGTATCTCCCCGTTTACTTTTTGCAAGGCGACGAACCCTATTTTATAGACAAAATTTCGTCTTACATCGAAGAAAACGTACTCAACGAAACTGAGAAAATCTTCAATCAGTCAGTAGTTTACGGTAAAGATGTTGACGTAAGAAGCGTTGACGCTTTGGCAAAAAGTTTTCCGGCAATGGCTCAAAACAGAGTCGTCATCGTAAAAGAGGCTCAGGATTTGAAAAAAATCGAAGACCTCGTTTTCTACGCCGAAAAACCGTTGAAGTCAACAGTACTTGTACTCTGTTATAAGTACAAAAAACTCGACTCCCGCAAAAAAATCTGCGCGGCAATCGAGAAAAACGGCGTATTGTTTACCTCGTCAAAACTCTACGAAAACAAAATCCCCGCGTGGATAGACTCTTACGTCAAAAGCGCGGGCTTCAACTGCGACGAAAGGGTCAAAAACCTTCTGACGGAATACCTCGGAACAGATTTGTCGAAAATCGCAAACGAACTCGACAAACTGTTTATCACCAAACAAAAAGGTGCGCAGATAACGTTAGACGACGTTCAAAACAACATCGGAATAAGCAAAGATTACAACAATTTTGAACTTCAAAACGTCATAGGCAGAGGAGACGTTGCAAAGGCTGCAAGAATAGTAGACCATTTTTCAAAGAATCAAAAAGACAACCCGCTTGTCTTGACGATAACATCGCTTTACGGATTTTTTTCGAAAATGTTGGTCTATTGGCAATACAAAAGTCAAGGCGCACAAAAGCAGGCGGCAATGATGGGTTGCAGCCCCTATTTTTTGAAAGATTATGACACCGCTTCAAGACGTCTTAACCTTCAAAAAGTTATCAGATGTATCTCATTATTAAGAGAATACGATTTGAAAAGCAAGGGCGTAGGAAACGTCTCTACCGATGCAGGAGGACTGCTCGAAGAATTGATTTTTAAAATTATGCATTAATTTTTTGCAAAAAAATTTGGTTTTGGCGTATTTGTTGTTTAATTTTAAGCAGAATTTGTGTTGCACAAATTTGGTTAAGTAATTGATAATTAAAAATTTAACAAAAATATAGAGATGAAATCACGCTTTCATTTTACCGTAAAACTAAAACTAATCATAGGATTCTCGATTTTGGGAATACTACTTTTCGTTATGTTCAAGACTTTGAGCGACACTCAGAAAAGTAACGCATACAAACTCTCTGAAAATATCGATTTGAATTATCCGTCAATGCTTTACACGGAAAAATTGAAGGATTTGATTCAAGAATCGCAGTTTTTGGTAACAAAATGGACACTCAAAGGCGATGTTCACGATACAAAACTTTTGAACGAAATAGAGTCGTGCCACGGCGAACTCTACGATTCTTTACGCTCAAAAATCGTAAGTTTTGTCGACAAAGACCGTTGGAGCGACAGAAATAAGGATTTGTATTTCAAACTAACGGCAACTATCGACACGCTGTTTTCGCTTCAAGGCGATTTGCTCGACAATCTGAGCAGCGACGAAAAATTTGCAGATGCTACAAATTATTCGTTCACAAAATTCAACATACTTGAAGGCGAACTTTCTAACTGCTACAAGAGGTCGTTTAGAATGGCAACACAATTGGCAAACTCGTTTTTCAACGCTTCGAGAACCACACTTGATGATACCGACATACATTTGGAAGAGGCTCACGACACGTTACAATACAGCGTATTGATATTTTTAGGGCTGATGATTATTATCGCTTTTATTTTAGGACACTCTTTGGTAGCACCCGTCAACTACGTAAAAGATAAAATCGTAGAAATGGCGAAAGGTTCGTTGCCGGAGGTTACGCCGCTGAAAAACAACGACGAAATCGGTGAAATGTCAGAGGCACTTAAAATATTGGTTTCTAACTTAAAAGAAACTTCGCAATTTGCAATCAACATCGGTGAAGGCGACTTCTCAACGGCTTTTAAACCGCAAAGCAAACAAGACGTGCTTGCAAACTCACTGCTTGTCATGCGCGACAACCTCATCAAAGCCGACAAAGATGCCGAGCAACGTAAGGTGGAAAACTCTCAACGTAACTGGGCTTCACAAGGTTTGGCAGAGTTCAACGAAGTGTTAAGAAACGCCGGCGACGATATGCAGGTATTGTCTAACCGTGTCATCGAAAAACTCGTCAGATTTCTTGATGCTAACATGGGCGGTATATATATCGTTGACGATTCGGACGAAAACGACATTCACCTCGAACTTACCGCTTTCTACGCTTACGACCGTTTGAAATACGTTAAACAAAGAATTGAAATCGGTGAAAACCTTGTAGGTCAGTGTTTTAGGGAAAATGAAACGGTTTACTTAACCGACCTTCCGAAAGGTTACGTACACATAAGCAGCGGTCTCGGCGAGGCTGACCCGACATGTTTGGTTATCGTACCGCTGAAAGTCAACGCCGAAACTTACGGTATCGTAGAATTGGCTTCGTTCCAAGTAATCGAAAAATACCAAGTTGAATTTATCGAAAAAATCGGCGAAACGATTGCGGCATCTATCGCAAACGTTAAAATCAATATGAACACGCAAAAACTTCTTGAAGAGTCTCACCAAAAATCAGAACGTTTGGCTCAACAAGAGGCAGAAGTGCATAAAAACATCGAAACATTAAAATCGCAAATCGAAAGTCTTCAAGACCAAAACAAACGCGAAACGATTAAATATCAAAAACTTCACGACGATTTTGAAAATCAGGCAGAAACCAATTCGTCAGTTATTCAAAAACTCAACGAAAAGAACGAACAACTCAAAAACGATTATATGAAACACCAGTTCATCTTGAACAATTCGGCAGGATATTACGAACTCGACCCGCAAGGATTTTTCGTTCAGATGAACAACAGACTTTTGAACTCTATTGATATGCCGATTAACGAAATCGAAAACCACGACATACGCTCGTTTATGGCAAGTCAGGACGCAGAAAACTTTAATGCGATACTCGGCAAACTTTCAGAAGGTCTGATACATACAGGCACTACAAAATACGTCTTTGACGGGAAAACAGTCTTTTTGAACGAAACGTTTACTCCGTTTAGAGACGAATACAACGTGTTAGTAAAAATATGTGTTATTGCTAATAATATCACTCAAAGCGTTAACCGACTTAATGAATTAGAACGTCAGGTAAACGACCTGAAAGCAGATAACGAAATTTTAAATGCAAGAATTTTAGGGTTACAATAAAAGAAGAAAGGAGGCTGTCATCATAATTTTGACAGCCTCCTTTTCTGTAACGATTTCGGTCATAAACCTTTTTGGATTTTTCTACTCTCAACGGCCGCGTAGAAATTAATTTTCCGTGCAGCGCAATTTCACGCTCCCTGTCAGCCTTTTTTACGGCATTCAAATAATCAGGGGCTTTTACTTTTTTCTTCTTGCCCATTTTTCTTAAAGTTTTTAATTGATAAAAAATTACGAGGCAAAAGTACATTATTTTTGAGAATAATACCAAGAAAACAACAAAAAAATTTTCAAAATTCAGAAGATTGCATTATATTTGCTGCTATAAAACAAAAAACATAAAATGCACATTGTGCCGTTATATATAATTATTTTCGTAATTCTTGCCGCATCGGTCTCCGTTCAAGCGCAAGAGGCTGACGAGCAAGACTATATTCAATTACAAATAGACAGTCTTCTTTCAACAATAACACCTAAGACTCATGACTCCACAAAAAAACGGATATATTATTCAATCGGTGTACTCGCCGACAATACAGATACCGCTCTAAAATATGCAAACTTGTCGTTAGATTTAACTCAACCGAATGATTATAAGTTCATTGCTGACAACAATTACAATATCGGCGTAGGATATTTCATGGAAAACAAGTCAAGAGAAGCACTGAAATATTTCTTCAAATCTAAGGCTGTATTCGAGAAAATAAAGTTTAAGAAAAAAATCGCAGACAATAACATCGCTATCGGCAAATGTTACCATGACCTCAACCTTCATGACAGCAGTCTGACATACTTAGGCGAAGCGTTAGAACTATTCACGGAACTAAAAGACACCGCTAACATAACTTATTCGTATATATCAATAGGGCTTGTTAATTTCGACTTGAATTTCTGCGAAACAGCAAAAGAATATTATTTAAAAGCATTACGGTTAGACTCTCTTGCCGGAAATAATCTTGATGCCGCATACGATTATCAACTTCTCGGCGATATGGAACTCGCAAACGATAACATCGAGAACGCATTATTATACCTCACAAAATCATCTTACATTTTTGACACTATCCCTACTGACGATGCATATTACATCAACGCAAAATACGAAACATATATTTCATTAGCATTAGCATACATCTCATACGCTGAACAAAACAACAACAAAATACACGCTGACTGCTGCCTTAATTACATCACAAAAATCGGCGACTATTTCATCTCCAACAATTACTCTAACAATCAATTTTCGACACTTCAATGCTATTCGCGGTATCTTATGTTTGTCGGAAAAGACCAAGAAGCACTAAAAGTATTGCTCGAATGTCAGAAATATTTGGAAGAAGACCAACGGGATAGTTATATTTCAGAATATTACAGACACCTGACAGATGTCTATAAAAAACTCGGCGATTACAAAAACGCCCTCGAAGCCTCCGACAAAATGCACCGATACAAAGAATCGTCAATCAACGACAGCACAATGAACGTTGTGGCAAAATTTCAGACGGAGCAGGAAATGAAAATTCACAAAGCAGAAACCGAGGCAAAACAAAAACACATGAGAATTATAATTTTTTCTCTTCTTGTGGGATTGATATTGGTTACATTGTTGGTTTTCTATATCCTAAAAGCCCTGAAAATAAAGCACCAAGCCAATCAAGAACTTTCTGACAAGAATCAAATTCTAAATTCTCAAAAAGCCGAAATCGAAGCCCAAAGAGACGAAATTTTAAGTCAAAAAAACATCATCACAGAACAATGGCACGAAGTAGAAAATGTTAACCATAAACTCCTTTCAAGCATTATTTATGCCGAAAGGATTCAACGCGCCGTAATTTCAAAACCGGAAGAAGTTAAAGAAATTTTTCCTGATAGTTTTGTTTTTTACCGTCCGAGAGATATTGTAAGCGGTGATTTTTATTGGTGCGGAAAATGCGGCAAATATTCGGTTATGATAACGGCTGACTGTACTGGACACGGTATTCCGGGCGGTTTTCTTTCGATGCTCGGCATATCGGCATTAAAGGAGTTTTGCGTAACCGAAAACGATGCAGCAAATCCGGGAACTATTCTCGACAGAATACGACATTTCATAAAAACAACATTGGTGTCAGCCGGCAAAAATCTTGATGACGGTATGGATATGACAATTTGCAATTTTGATTTCAAGGCAATGGAACTTCACTACGCCATCGCAAATCAAACCGCTCTCTTAATCCGTAACGGCAAAGCCACAAAACTAAAAGGCGATTCGATGCCGGTAGGTAATTATGTCCGTGAAAAAGAGCATTTTCAGTCGCTTATAATCCCGATACAAAAAGGCGATATGATTTACACTTTTTCGGACGGTATTCAAGACCAACTCGGCGGCAGCACTGAAAGTCGCAAATTTTTGTTCGCAAATCTTTTGGAAATTTTAATTGAAAACGCAGAAAAGCAATTAGATTATCAATGTCAAGTTTTAGAGAAAAAAATCACCGATTGGCAGGGTAATACTCCGCAAATTGATGATATGACGTTAGTAGGGATAAGAGTGTAATGAAAAAAATTTGCAAGTATAAAACTTTATGGTAAATTTGCAAAAAAAATTTCACTATGAAACTCAAAACTATATTGATATTTTTGTTACTACTGCCGTTATCAGCCTTTTCTCAGCAGCAGGAGGAAGAAGATGACGGTGAACAAGTATATGAAGAGACGTACAAACACAAAATAGATAGTATCAAAAAATTTCTTGAAGCGGATTTAGACGACAGCCTTCTGAAAAAATATTACGGTGAAATAGCGTATTTTTCTCAAATTCCCGATACAATTATAAAATACGGAAATCTCTCATTGCCTTTATGCAACAAAACGGATTATTTTTTGCTCGGACAAAACAACTATCACATCAGTCAAGCATACCGTATGATAGGTGATAATGAAACTGCACATACATTTTCGCAAAAAGCACTTACCTGCTATAAAAAAATTAATTATTTAATAGGTATTGCCGAATGTTCGCAGTTGCTATCGTATATTTTTGATGACCTTAACAACCTTGATAGTGCCGTATATTATATGACAAATGTCTTGGAAACCGGTAACCGTCTCAAAGACACCGCTATGATTTCAGAATGTTATCAAGATTTCGGCAGACTATACGGACAAAGAGAGTTATATCAAGAATCTGAAATGTATTTAAGAAAAGCCCTTGTCTTGGATTCTCTATCCCACGACAGATTCAGATATGCCATAGATTTGTTTTATATCGTCCAGTTGATAGATTCACAAGACTCTAACTCGGTAGAGGCATATTTTCTTGCCCGCAATTATATGACAAAAGTCATAGCCGTATTGGATACTACCACTTCTTATCAGAAATACCTGGCATACGGCACGTGTGTTTCAGTATATAATCAACTTGCTAAAATGACAAATGAAAACAAATATGCCGACAGCAGTTTTTATTACTACAAAAAAGCCGAACCTTTTTTCAAAACTTCAGGCGGATTGAGTAATTACAGATTATTCAAAATGAATTACGTTGATTATCTCTTATACTATAAAAAATACGATGCGGCAATAAAAGTAATGCAGGAATTGGAGGATACTTTCAACGAAGATGAAGAAACTTCGCAACATGCTGATTTTTATAAAATATACAAAGATATTTATCTCGCACTCGGTGATTACAAAAACGCCTATTTCTATGTCGAAAAAATGCACGAATACGAGCGTGCCACATATAACGATAGTTCCTTATCAGTACTTTCTGAGGTAAAAGCGCAGCAAATAAGTATGTTGGAAAAATTGGAGCGTGAAAAAACGGAAGAAATTCACAATGCCGACAAACGCCGCTTGCGCACTTTGATAATCGCATTGTTAGTCGGGTTAGGTTTGGTTTTCAGAATTTTTTGGATTAAAAACAAAGCCAACAAAGATTTATCCGAAAAAAAACAAGAAGTAGAAAATATCAACCAAAAACTGCTTTCAAGTATTAATTATGCTGAAAGGATTCAACGGGCTGCCATTTCAAAAATTGAAGACGTAAAAGCCTTATTTCCTGACAGTTTTGTTTTTTATCGTCCCAGAGATATTGTCAGCGGGGACTTTTACCGCTCAGGAAAATGCGGGAAATATTCCGTTATGATAACCGCTGATTGTACCGGACACGGTATTCCGGGAGCATTTTTGTCGATGTTAGGGCTTTCGGCACTAAAAGAATTTATGGTAACGGAATATGATGCCGAAAATCCGGGAACGGTTCTTGACAGAATCCGTGATTTCATAAAGTCAACGTTAATTTCCGACCAAAAAAACAAAACTGTTGACGACGGTATGGATATGACAATCTGTTGTTTTGACTTTGAAAAAATGGAAATGCGCTATGCAATAGCCGAGCAAATCGCCGTTATAATCCGCAAAGGCGAGCCTATAAAATTGAAAGGCAATTCAATGCCCGTCGGCTATTATCATTGGGAAAAAGATCATTTCCAAACGCAGATTGTAAAGATTGAAAAAGGCGACATGATTTATACATTTTCAGACGGCATTCCTGACCAACTCGGCAGCAATAAACAAAGAAAATTTTTGCTTAAAAATCTTGTGAGGCTTTTAACGTCTTTTGCCGAAAAACCCGTCGAAGAACAATGTCAAATTTTAGAAGAAAAAATCACCGACTGGCGCGGAAATACACCGCAAGTTGATGATATGACGTTAATAGGGATAAGAGTGTAAAGTTGCTATTTTTCCAACAAAAACTTGTCGATAAACATTTTTACCTCAGGAAATTGAACCTCCGGCAGACGGCAGTGTCCGTGATTGCCGACAATACTTACGCCAAAACGGTCAGAAATTTTGAATTTTTCCCAGACTTTTTGCGCTGCCTCAGCCGAGACTTTCATAGACTCGTCAGCAAGCCATTTAAAATCGGGATTGCCTAACAACAACAACGCCCTCGGACAAACCATCGCACAAAGTTCATGCTGGTCGTAAGGCAGACGGTAAACGTTTTCGCCGGAAAAATTTTCCTTTTGACTTTCCAAAAACCAATGGTAATCCGTTTTGTCAATATCTTCAACGCCGTCCAAAGTGTGAGAAACACGCCACGCAGCCGCTCCTCCCCCGCCCGGCTCCTGAGCAATAGTCAAGGCAATTCTCTCGTCAAAAGCACCACAATAAAGTGCCATTTTGCCGGCATAAGAACAGCCCGTTACGCCGATATGTTTTAAGTCGATTTTCGTTTTTTCTTCGCCTAAAACAAACAATCCGTCAACCAAACGGCTGAATCCCCAAGCCCATTCACTATATGCGCCGTTATCCTTGTTTTCGGGAAATAATTTGTCAAAAGAATGTTCTCCGCGCTCCTTATGGTCTTTTCTCCACTGAGAATAATCGTTGACCTGAGCCTCGTGAAAAACCATTTTTGCAACAGGACGACCTTCAAAAACCTCATCGGGAAGAGAAATCATACTCGTACCAATCATCAAAGCATACGGTGCAGAGCCGGTTTTAGGATAAATGATTTCTGTCTTTAAGACAAGTTTTCTTTCGTTGCGGCTGACTTCAACAATCAAAGTGTCGCCGTCCATGCGCGCCGAAAGTTGTGTTTTTTCAGGCGAGGGTTTTTCGCCGATACCATAACGCTGAATTTGCGCTGAAATTTCACTGCGCCTCAAAGCCCAATCTTTATACTTTTTTACACCCGAAAGAGCGTCAGGAAGTTCGCGAATTTCCTGCAAATCCTTAATCTCAGGCAAATTAAATGAAGGCGCAATAATAGAGGTTTCTTTGTCAAAAACCTTCGGAATTTTGACGTTTTGAGCAAAAGTCTGCTGTACACACGCAGCAAATGTCAACGCCAAAGAATAACATAATATTTTTTTCATAAAGCATTTAGGATATTTTCACACCGACAATAGTGGTATCGTCCATCTGAATATGCTCGCCGCGCCAATCAAGAAACGTTTTACGCAAATGCTTTTCCTGAAAATCAAAAGGCTTGTCAACGTTTTCAGTCAAAATTTCGCGGAAACGTTTTGCCATAAGTTTTCGACCCAAAGGTCCGCCGAACTGATCCTGATAACCGTCAGAATAAATGTAAAACGTAGTCGGGACTGATATATCAAACTCATGACGAGTAAAAATTCTCCGATCCTCTTTCTGAATACCACCGATGGAATTATGGTCACCGTTTATTTTTTCGATTTTACCGTTCTGAATCAAAATCAAAGGATTTTTTGCTCCTGCAAACGAGAGTTTATGCGCCGCCTTGTCAATAACGCAAACAGCCGCGTCCATACCGTCATTGTTTTCGGTGGTCTCCTGCTGCAACATCACTCTTACAAGTTTATGCAATTCGTTAAGAATCAAATCCGGCTCGGTAATTTTTTGAATATTAATAATTTGGTTCATTAAAGCGTCGCCCAACATACTCATAAACGCACCCGGAACTCCGTGTCCCGTACAGTCAATAACGGCAACGATAAGTTTGCTTGTCTCGTCCTCGTCAATACCCTTACGACGGAAAAGCGACGGCGGTCTTTGAATTTTAACTTCCGAAAACCAATAAAAATCACCGCTGACAGCCTCTCTCGGATAAAAATACACAAAACCGTCAGAGAAATGTTTTTTAATAAAGCCGACATCCGGCAAAGACGCCTTCTGAATACGAGCGGCATAATTAATCGACGATGTAATGGACTGATTGATTTCTTCGATTTCAGCATTTCTGAGGCTGATTTCGGCATTAGCCTTGTCAACAATTTCCTTTTGCTGCAAAATTTCGTCCTTTTGACGATTAATTTCTTCGTTTTTGTTGGTCAACAAGGAATTAACTTTTTTGACCTTACGAGAATTGTAGAACACGTACAACATAAACAAGCCTACTAACACGGCAATTATAACTATAACCGTTGTCATAATCTTGTTTTTTTGAAGTGTCTGCTCGTAAATAGCAAGTTCTTTTTCTTTCTCTTTCGTGGTTATCGAAACTTGAAGTTCCGAAAAACTTTCCGCCCTTTTGGCTTCATGAAGCGAATCGTTAACAACGGTAAAACGCGAAAGATAATAATATGCACTATCCGCTTTTTTGCGGCTGTGATTGATGTCGGCAAGCAAAAGAAGAGCCTCCGCTTTTTCGGCAAGCCATTGATTAGCATCTGCAAGAGAAAGTGCCTCCATAGCCTTTTTCTTGGCTTTTTCGGTGTCGCCCTTTATAAAACTCAATCTGCCGAGACGGTTGTTGACCGCCGCAACGTAGGTAATAGTGCCGAAAACCTGAAAAATATTGCCCGCACGGGTAAACATCATCACGGCTTCGTTATAATTTTCGTTTTTGACGTGCATTTCGCCCAAAATATAATACGTCTTTGCCATTTCATAACGGTCGCCGGCAAGACGGTATTTTATAATGGCATTGTTAAGACACTGATCCTCTTTTTCATACTCCTCATTTTGGTCATAAACCGATGCCATATAACGGTAAGTTTCAGCAACAAGTGTCTGATTTTTAATATTTTGACTAATTGTTAACGCATCGTTGAAAAATGTCATAGCCTTGTCGTACTGATAACGGTTGAGTTCCACTTTTCCGATTCTGTCCATCGCGCTCGCATGTCCGTCATCACATGAAAAAAACCTGAAAATACTGTCAGCTTTTTCATAATTGCTCATCGCAACATCTTCCACGTTTTGAATAAAATACGTGTCACCGTATTTCAACAATGCGTATGCTGACTTGACACTCTCGCCCTCGGTAAGATAAATGGAATAAGCCTGAAAATAATGCTCCATCGCCAAATAAAACACTTTCTGCTCAAAGTATATATCGGCAAGGGCTTCTGACCAATAGGCTTGAAGATTTTTATCGTTTTCGGTAATTGACAACTGCAACGCCTGACCTGCATATTCCAATGCAAGGTAAGCGTCAGAAATTTTGGTTAAATCATATAGTTTTTTCAAAATTTCAAGATTCTCGCTGTTAGGAACTCCTAACTCATAGTTTTTCTGCAAACGAGCGTCCAAACTATCAAGCATACCGTCTTTCGTGTCAGCGTAAGCGAACATGAAACAATGAAACAAAACAACCGTTAAAATATATTTTGTAAATTTCATTTTACTAAATAAGGATAAAATACTCTGACAAATTTACAACATATTTTATGCCTTAAAACCATTTTCCGCCGTTTTTTTTTTATATTTTATTTCAAATCGCTATAAATCAAACAAGTAGCATAACAAGCAATACCCTCTTCCCTACCCGTAAAGCCGAGTTTTTCTTCCGTCGTCGCCTTGATAGAAACATTGTCAATGTCTGTGGTCATTACATTTGACAAAACTTCACACATTTTCGGGATATAATCCTTAATTTTAGGCTTTTGAAGGCAAATAGTACAATCTATATTAGAAATTTCATAACCTGCCTGACGGATAATTTTACAAACTTCTTTCAATAGTATTTTGGAGTCTATACCCTTGAATTTCTGATCGTTGTCGGGAAACCAATAACCTATGTCGCGCTTGTTTGCCGCACCTAAAAGCGCGTCACAGACCGCATGAATCAGACAATCCGCATCAGAATGCCCAAGCGCACCTTTTGAATGTTCTATTTTGATACCGCCGAGCCAAAATTCAAGCCCGTCTTCAAGACGATGAACATCATAACCGAAACCTGTACGTATTTTCATTTTTTTATAAATTAGCAAACGGATATTGTTTTTTTATTTTTTCTTTTTCGCTGTCTGACAAAGAGTTATCCTGCAAATCCAACATCATAAGATTTTGCAGTTTATACATCTCTGAGGGCAAAGCCTTTATTTTGTTGCCTGAAAAATTGAGTTTGGCAATGTAATCCCAAGAACCGATGTTTTTCGGTAAAGCAGACAGTTGATTGCCCGAAAGGTCAACTTCCTGAATCATTTTCAAACCGCTGATTGCAGCAGGTATCACCGCAATTTGGTTGTTTGACAAATCCAACATTTGCAAAAACGACATTTTACCGATATTTTTAGGCAACTGTTTAATTTGATTGCCGCTAAGGTTTATGTACGGCAAATGCGATAGTTTGCATAATTCTTCGGGAATAACAGAGAGTTTGTTGTTGTGCGCGTCAAAAATCATAAGCGACTGACATTCACCGATATTAGCGGACAAAGACTCGATTTGGTTGTCAGAAATGTCAAGACTTTGAAGCCCCATAAACCCGCTCGGACAAACGGGGAAAAAATTTAATTTGTTGTTGTTGGCTGAAAGGTTGGTAAGCGTAAAAATCAAGCCGAGATTTTCGGGCAAAGTTTTCAAACGGTTTTCGTCAACCACCAAATCCATAAGATTTTCCAACTCAGAAACCTCTTCGGGCAAACTCTCCAAAAGATTTTGTCCGAGGTTCAACATCAATAAGTTTTTAAGTTCGCCGATAGAAGAAGGCAACTTAGTTATTTTATTCTCGTTGAGAGAAAGATATTGAAGATTAGTTAATTGCGAAATATCTTCGGGTATCTCCGTCAAAGAATTGTTCCACAAGTCCAAAACCTGAATGTTAGAAAATAAGAAAACCTCAGGCGGAATTTCCGTGAGATTTTTTTCCGAAAGGTTCAATTTTATCACTCTTTCAGGATTAACGATAGCCTCTTCTATTGATGTAAATTCGTAAGCATCAGGAAGATATTCTTCCGCCAAAAGTCCGTTGTCGTCAAGATAATGCGGAAGAAGTTTTCCGTCAGGACCGAACCATTTTTCGCTTTGCGCATTCAAGCCCAAACAAAACAACACATTACAAATTATAAATGTCAAAGTCTTTTTCAAGTTCATCTTAACTATTCAATATAATTAAACTTCAAAGGCGCGGCACGCCTTCCCTTTTTTTAGAAAAACGTACCGCACCGTAAAAATATTGCATCTCAATCCTTTATTCCAAACCGAAAGCATAATATGCCGCTTGTCCGCTCGGATACATACCGCCGAGATAAACACCGCCCTTAATTCCGGCGATGATTTTTTCGATGTCGCCGATTGATGTTACGGGTGTGTTATTAATTTCGGAAATGATAAAGCCTTTACGGACACCTGCGCTCAAAAGTTTGCCGGAACGTAAATCGGTAACCTGAACACCGTATCTTAAATTCAATTTTTTAAGGTCTGAGGCTGAAAGTTCTTCAAAAGACGCGCCTAAAACCTCCATAACTTTTTGTTTGCGCATCGTAAGACCGTTGTCAGCATTTTTGAAAGTGATGGTCGAGGTTTGAATTTTGCCGTCTCTTGCAAAAGAAACTTCCGTTTTGTCGCCCGGACGGAAACGGTTGATTTGCTCTTGAAGTTGTGCAACCGTGTTAGTGTTTTTGCCGTCAATAGAGAGAATAATGTCGCCTTTTTTAAGACCGGCATCATCAGCAGACGAACCTTCAAGAACGCTCTCGATAAACACTCCGTTTATTTTATTAAGATTGTTTTCTTTTGCGACCTCAGGGGTTAAATCAGAAATTCTGATTCCGAGCAACGCCCTCTGAACAGCACCGTATTCCATCAAATCAGCAACTACTTTTTGAACTATACTAACCGGAACTGCAAATGCGTAACCGGTAAAACTACCTGTCTGTGAGGCGATTGCAGTATTTATACCGACCAACTGTCCGTTAGTATTAATAAGTGCGCCGCCCGAATTGCCCGGATTAACGGCCGCGTCAGTCTGAATAAACGACTCTATTGCGCCGGTTTTATGGTCAAGAATGTTGATGTTTCTGGCTTTTGCGCTGACAATTCCCGCCGTAATAGTGGAAGTAAGGTTGAACGGATTTCCGATTGCCAAAACCCACTCGCCGATTTTAAGATTATCACTGTTGCCGATAGGAATAACGGTCAGAGAATCTGCTTCGATTTTCAAAAGTGCAATGTCAGTTGCAGGGTCGGTGCCGATTAAACGCGCCTCATAACTGCGCCTGTCATTAAGGACAACTTCAATAGAAGTGGAATTTTCGATAACGTGATTGTTGGTAACGATATAACCTTCTTTTGAAATTATTACTCCCGAACCCGAAGCCTGTGAGGGTTGTTGCTGCATTTCTGGCAAACCGAAAAAATATTGAAAAAAAGGATTGTCATAACCTTGGTTTTCACGAACATATTTTGTTTTAACGTGGACAACACCGTCAATACATTTTTCAGCCGCAGTAGAAAACTCGGTAGGCTCTGCCGAAGAATAAACCGTCGGCAACGAAGTAAACCTCGTATTTTCTATTTTTGCCTCATCTTTTTTAGGTTCATTACCGCTAAACGACTTTGAAATTCCGTAGCCGGCAATTCCGCCTAAAAGACCCGTTGCAAAAACCGCAACCAAAACTTTGAAATTTAATGTCTCTTTCATAATTCATTCCTCCTGTTAAATAAAAGTTCTAAATCCGCTGCGAAGATACGGCAGTATTTTTTAATGTCAAAATTATTTAACACGGATTAATATTTTTTGAACGAAGTTTAATGTTAAAGGCAATTTAATAAATTTTGTTTAAATGACCTCCGTAGAAATTCCAATCATCAGAATATCATCGGTTTGCGGCACTCCGACAGACCAATTATCTATTGTTTTTTCGATTTCACGGCGTTGAATTTCGCCACTTTTTGTGCCTATTTTCACCAAAAGTTCTTTCAACCGTCTGGGCTGAAATTTAGTTTCCCTACCGCTTTCCGTCTTGCCGAATTGATCTGTTATGCCGTCAGAAAACATATAAATAAACTCCCGTCCGTCAAGCGGAATTTGGTTGTCAGAAAAATTTCCTTCGTGGTCTTTGTCAAGTGCTATCGGCATTCTGTTCGGTTTTATTTCCGTCAAAACACCGTCCTTGAAAATCCATAACGGACGAAACGCTCCGGCGTATGATAACTTTTTTTCTTTTGGGTTAAAAATACAAAGGGCGATGTCAAGACCGTCGTGAACCTTTTCCCCGTCAACCGTACTTGATAATGCCGTAACAAATCTCTTTCTCAACAAATCCAAAACAAGAGCCGCATTAACGGTTTCGGGATTAATCTTAGCGACAACACCGTTCAAAACAGCCGTCCCGAGCATACTAAGACATGCTCCCGGAACACCGTGTCCCGTACAATCGGCAACCGCCACGAATTTCAAGCCGCCGATTTTTGTCGCCCAATAAAAATCCCCGCTGACAATATCCAAGGGTCGCCAAAGCACAAAACTATTTTCAAACAATTCTTTCATAAAAGCCTTTGAAGGGACAATCGACTGTTGAAGTTGTCCCGCACTTTCAAGATTCGTAAGAATATTCGCATTAGCCAGCGAAAGCGAATCTTTCTGTCTTTCGATTTCCTCGGTTTGGGTTTGAAGTTCCTCGCTTTGAACGGTAATTTCAAGATTCAACTGAGACAATTCGGTGTTAGCGGCAAGAATTTCTCCGCGCTGCAACAAAAGAAGTTTGTTACGCTTTTTGTCTTTTACAAAATAGTAAACAAGCAAAGCAATTATCACGCAACTGCCCGAAACCGTTATCAACCAAATAAGAATAACCAATTCAGAATGTTTTTCGGTCTCAATAATAGAACGGTTATTATTTTTCAAAGCGTTGTCATAAAGCGAAAGAAAAATATCTATGTCGGTATTAGAACTCATAACATCAAGTTTAACACCGTACTCGCTGATATAAAGCCGTTTCCGCATAACGGACTCGCGTTCAAGAAATTCAAACCATTTTTGATAATTCTTAGTGCTGACATAATACAAAATAGTAACCCTCGCAAGCATGCGTCTTTGCGAAATCGTAAGCGAAGTTTTTCGGGAAAAAGAATCAATAACCTCCCAAGCATGATTGAAATTACCCGCCAAAATACTATGAGCAGCCTTAACGATTTCAAGATTCTCGTCAAACTCCTTGAAATTCATCATCTCCATGTACTTTTTGCAATCCTCATAACAAATAACACTGCTGTCGGCAAGATTCCAATCACCGGTCAAAATCGACATTTCAGCATACTGCAACGCCAAATCAAAATTTTCATAAAGCAAATACAAGTAATCGGAGGTTTCGGCACTCAAATATTTCGCCATCAAAAAATATGATTTTGCGATATTTTTTTTCAAAGTGTCATACATCTTGACATCATTGCTGACACAAAGAGCAATTCCGTAATAATCACGTGCAAGATTTTTCACATTACCTGTCCGCGTATCCAAATCCATGGCTTTAACGAAGTAATTTTCAGCGGTTTTATAAAGACGAAAGTCAACACACGAATTAGCAATCCCGCGATAAACCATACCTACTTTTGCCGTATCACCCTCCCGAGCAAAAATCCGAAGGGCAGCCATTGCGTTAGAAATACCCCTCTTATAATCATAAAGGGCAAAATAAGCGTTACCCAAACACATCAAAGAATTTGCCTTGCCGATAGAATCGCCGACTTCCTGATGCAAATTACGAGCAGTTTTATAATATTGTCCCGACTCCAAAAAACGCTTTTTCTGATACTTACACCAACCGGCAATATCAGCCGAATTTGCCGCAAGGTCATTTCTGCCGAGTTTTTTGGCAAGACGAAATGCCATAATAGAATACTGTTCCACTATGTCAAGGTCAGGGTGATTAACAGCAAGAAATTGCATTTTTTCATATTTATTGATGTCATCGGGCATTTGTTTTATAGTTAAGACAAGGCTATCAAGCAGAGATTTAGGATACTCTCCGGCTTGCAAACCAAAAGGCATTATAACGGTAAGAAAAAAACAAACCGCCATAATGCGCATTGTATGTCCGATAAAATCTATCATCAAAAAATACTACTCAATTTTGTGTTTATATTTAAAAAGCAAGGCAAACAAAACTGCAACCGTAAAAGCATAACCGGCAAAAATAAACCACGAAGTCTGCCAACCGTCCCAAACAGCCATCGGCTCTGTCTGAGAAAAAACGTTTGCGTTAATAATTTTTTGCGCCATCAAAGTGCCGATTGTTGCACCTATGCCGTTTGTCATCAACATAAATAAACCCTGAGCCGACGAGCGTATACTTTTATCGGTTTCTTTGTCAACAAACAAAGACCCCGAAACATTGAAAAAGTCGAACGCCACGCCGTAAACTATGCAACTGAGAACAAACAACCAAACTCCGCCGCCCGGATTGCCAAGTCCGAAAAATAAAAACCTCAAACTCCACGCAACCATCGCAATCAAAACAACCCTCTTAATTCCGAACTTTTTTAAGAAAAACGGAATCAATAAGATACACAAAGTTTCCGAAATTTGCGACAGCGAAATCAAAATGTTAGCGTGTTTTACGCCGAAAGTGTCGGCAAATTCTTTTATGTTTTCAAAACTCGTTATAAACGGGTTTGCATAACTATTCGTGATTTGCAAGGCAACGCCCAAAAGCATCGAAAAAATGAAAAACATCGCCATTCTTTTGTCAGCAAATAATTTGAAAGCGTCAAGCCCCAACATCGAAGCAAAAGATTTTTTGCCTTCTGAGGTTTTGATTTCACACTTCGGGACGATATTAGCATATAGCGCAAGCGCAATTCCCAAAAGTCCTGAAACCAAAAACTGTTGCGAAGTAGCCTGAAAACCCAAAAGGTCAACAACCCACATCGTAGCAATAAAACCGACCGTACCCCAAACTCTAATCGGCGGAAAATCTTTTACGGTATCCATCTTCGCTTTATCCAAAGCATTGTAAGCCACCGAATAAGACAATGAAAGGCTCGACATATAAAAACCTATGCCAAGAAAAAAGCAAGAATACATTGCCGAAAAATTAATTTCACCGCTGCCGAAATGCCAAACCCCTAACATCGCAAGCGCACTCACAAAATGACATATCTGATAAAGCCTCTGCGCCTGAATAAAACGGTCGGCAACCATTCCTATTATAGCAGGGAAAAACAACGATACAATACCCTGTGTCGCATAAAAAGTACCGATACTTTCTCCGAAACCGTTTTTGCCGAGAAAAGTTCCCATTGAGGTAAGATACGCTCCCCAAACGGCAAATTGGAGAAAATTCATTATTGACAGTTTTATTTTCATAAGTTTCTACAAAATTTTTGAAAGCCAAATTTAAATACTTTTTACCATTTATGCAAAAAAAAATAAAAAAAACCGAAGCAAAACTTTTCCTTTCAGAAAAAATTTTGCTCCGGCATATAATAATTAACTAACAAAAATTAACTACTTTTTAGAAGGCTCTTCTTTGGATTTGAACTTGTTAAGCAAGTCGTAAGTAATCGGTGATGCGATACATATAGAAGAGTAAGTACCGATAATAATACCGAGTAACAATGCAAATACAAATCCTCTGATTACCTCACCGCCGAAAATAAAGATTACGAGCAATACAAACAATGTCGTAACTGAGGTGTTAACGGTACGGCTCAACGTAGAGTTGATTGCAAGGTCGATATTGGTTTTCAAATCTCTGTTAGTGTGAAGACCGATAAACTCTCTTACACGGTCAAACACAACCACGGTATCGTTGATAGAATATCCGACAATCGTCAGGATAGCCGCAATAAACGACTGGTCGATTTCCATTGAGAACGGCAACAAAGAACTGAACAACGAGAAGATACCCAATACGATAATCGTATCGTGAATCAAAGCCGCCGTTGCGCCCGCACCGTACTGCCAATTCTTAAATCTGACAAGAATGTAAAGGAACATTACGATAAGCGAGAACAAAATAGCCCAAACAGCCGACTGTTTGATGTCGTCCGCAATCGTAGGACCTACTTTCGAAGATGACTGGAAACCGTAGTTTTCAACGGCATTGTTGTCGTTAAGTTTAGGACTTCCGTTTTCGATTACAAAACCTTGAAGGAACATATCACGGGTGATGTTCTGAGTTTTGTAAAGCGACTTCAAGTTGTCGTAAAGCATGGTCTGAATTTCAGAATCCACATTCTCGCCTTCGTCGTCAATACGATATTTTGTAACGATTTTTACCTGATTGTCAGCACCGAAAGTCTTAACCTGAGGTGCAGTACCCATAGGAGCGGTAAGTTTGTCGGCAACGTCAACAGTAGAAACGGGAGCGTCGAATCTTACTACAAAAGTACGACCGCCGACAAAGTCAACGCCTCTGTCAAAACCCTTTGTGAACATCGAGGCAAGGCTGACAACAATAGCAACTGCCGAGATAATGTAATAAGTTTTTTTCTTGTCAATAAAACTGATTTTCGTGTTTTTCAACGCAAATTCGTTGCCCGAATACCAGAAAGTAATATTCTTATTTTTATCCAACAAATATTCAAAGAACAAACGCGTTACAAAAATTGCCGTTACGAGGGTGGTGATAATACCGATTACCAACGTAGTAGCAAAACCTTGAATAGGACCGTGTCCGAAAATATAAAGGATAATACCAGTTAACAAAGTCGTACAGTTACCGTCAAGAATTGCAGAATAAGAGTTTTTGTAACCGTCCTGAATAGCGAGTTTCAAACCCTTGTTGTTATGAAGTTCCTCACGGATACGCTCGTAAATAATAACGTTAGCGTCCACAGCCATACCCATAGTAAGAACGATACCGGCAATACCGGGAAGTGTTAAAACAGCACCAAGCGAAGCCAAAACACCGAACAAGAAGAACACGTTGCAAATCAAAGCAATTGCTGAGGCAACACCCGCCATTCTGTAATAAACAATCATGTAAATAATCACAATCAAGAATGCGCCGACAAACGACCACATACCCTGATTGATTGTAGCCTGACCCAAAGAAGGTCCTACGATTTCCTCTTCAATAACTTTTGCCGGAGCAGGAAGTTTACCTGATTTCAAAATGTTAGCCAAGTCTTTTGCCTCTGTAACGGTAAAGTTACCCGTAATCTGAGAGTTACCGCCTGAAATTTCAGACTGAACGGTCGGATAAGAATATACGTAATTATCAAGAACGATTGCAACCTGACGACCGATGTTAGCCTTAGTAATTCTTGCCCAAGTTCTTGCACCCTCGCCGCTCATTGTCATAGAAACCATTGCTGCACCGCCTTTGCGCTCGTCAAACTCTTCACGTGCGTTTGTGATAGCATCACCGTTCAAAGGTGCAGTACCGTCAAAGTTAGTAGATTTGATTGCAACAAGTTCGTAATAAGACTGTGAAGCGTCTCTGTCCATAGGTTTAACGCACCAATAAAGTCTCAAATTGTCAGGCAACAAAGCCCTAACTTTCGGAGCGTTCAAATATTTGTTGACCGTAGCGGTATCTTTATAATTAGCATAACCTACCGCAGCACCGCCGACAAGATTGTTGTTTTGGTCAAGAGCAGGGTGAAGAACCGCAAACAAGGGGTTCTCTTTTGCAAACATTTCATACGACTGATTTTGAGCAGCCGTAGAATCAGAGTTGTCAATAAGGCTCAAACCAGTAGAATCTGCATTAGAAATAAGTGAACCGGTAGAAACCGTTGCAGCAACAACGGTTTCAACATTGTTGTCAAAATCGTATTTTGCATCGATGAGTTGTTTAATCTTCGCATTAGCGGCAGAAATGTTAGACCAAATTTCGGTAACATCGTATGTTTCCCAAAATTCGAGGTTTGCCGTTCCTTTAAGAAGATTTTTTACCCTCTCAGGGTCTTTTACGCCCGGAAGTTCCACCAAAATTCTGCCCGTCTGACCGGTCAAAGGCTGAATGTTAGGCTGTGTAACACCGAATCTGTCGATACGGGTACGCAAAACGTTGAACGAGTTTGCAATAGCAGCCTCAGATTCTTCCCTCAAAACTTTCAAAACATCAGCATTTGTGGAATTGAACGTTACTCTGTTTTTTAAATTTTCATTAACGTAAAAAATAGAAGCGAGTTTTCCGTGGGGTGCAACCTCCTCGTAAGCCTTTCCGAAAAGCGAAATAAAGTCGTCCTGAGAGTTTTTCTGTCTCTCTTTTGCAAGCGACATTGCTTTCTGAAAAGTGGAATCTTTGCTGTGCTCCGACAAAGCGTAAACGACATCAGGAACCGAAACTTCCAAAATGACGTTCATACCGCCTTTAAGGTCAAGACCGAAATTCAATTCGTTTTCCAAACATTCCTTGTAAGTGTACCCTAAAAACACCTTCTGTGAACCGATAGAGTCCAAATATTTAGCCTCTTTGTCCGGATCTCCCGCTGCAAATTTTGCAGCCTTGGATTTCACATTAGAGGTTACCACCGAAAACGAGAGGTGGAACAAACACGCGAGTGCCAAAGCAACCGCGAGGACTCTGATTAATCCTTTATTTGACATTGTTAAACGTTTATTTTTATATTTTTTTATTATTCATTGTGTATACTTTTAGCGGCTGCAAAGATAAAAATTTTTTTTAATTATCACAAAGATTTGACATTAACTTTAAAAAATTTTTTTTTAATAAAAAAAGCCGGAAATTCCGTCAGAAAAAAAACGGAACCTCCGACCGCGAACAAATAAACGATGATAAACTTTATTTAAATTTCAAATACAAAAACGCCGAAAAACCAATCAAACCGATTAACAAAACAATCACAACCCAAAGTAATCCTTTCAAAGACGATATGGCTGCGGAGTTCTTTTGCGACTGTTTAAAAGCCTGATTATCAGCAATAACCTTATTAATTTTTTCGATTTCCGCATTATTGTCTTTTTGTCCCTGAATGGTTTGTGAAAGCAAAGCGTTAAGTTTTTCGAACCTCGCGGGAAAATCAACGGCAGAAATTTTGTCCTTTAATTCCGTCGTGCTTTGAGCAAGTTCGAGGTAAGAATTAAGGAGTTGATCCGTTTTGGCAGTCTGATTCAAATATGTTGATTTTACCAATTCGATTTTTTTCAACGACTCCTCAGCATTGCTTTTCAAAAGAGCCGACTGCTCCGAAACAAGATTTTTAACCGAGTTTTGCGCCGTTGAAGACACTTCGGAAACACTTTTAGAGGTCTGAGCGTTGATTTGGTCAATATACTGTTGATAAAGCAAAGTCAGTTTGTCCAAATTTCCGGCAAACTCCTTGTGAATGGTTTTAGCCTCTTCAATGACCGCATCGGAGGCTTTACCCGCCTGAGAAATCATCTCTGAGGCAGACTTCAAACTTTCAAGTTCGTTTTGCAACTGCAACAACTCGTTGTTAATCAATTCTTTCATATCGGTATATCGTTTTTTATAAGGTTCTGATTTTTTTTATGATACTTCGTCCGTTTTAAGGACTTTTGCGTTAAACTTTTTAAGCCAATTCAATTGCAGTTTCATAGACAAAATACATTCCGATTCGTCTTTCAAATCAAAATTATCTTCGCTGATTTTTTTTGTCAACTTATTGAAATCCTCTACGAACTGCTCCGTTTTTTCAGTCTGCCTTAACTTGTCAAGACCCTCACTGATTGTCTGATAAGCCTCAAAACGACCTTCTCCATCGTATTGCGGCAAAGTAAACAGACGACAATATCCGTAAACTATCTTGTCGGCAAAACTGCGCCTTGCAATATCCTGACTATCAACCGAAGACTGCAAACTCAAAAGTTCGTTGATATTGCCCTCGGTCTTGGATATCACCTTTATAATATTGTCAACGTCTTTCGGCAAAGCCTCCGCCTCGTCCTCAAACAAATATCCGCATTTATATCGCGAGATAAAATAGTTTTGAAGATTTTTCATAAAAATCTCCTGAGAAAACGTGCCGTCTTTCTGCTCTTGAAGCACTTTTTTGAAAAAATTGCCCGAATCTTTCGCCGCCCTTTCGTAAAGCGGATAAACCTCAGCATAGAAAAAATCTATCAAAACGCCGGCATATTTTTCTATCGAAAGATATTTTTCTTCGTCAATATCAGACAAATACAAAAGCACTTTTTCTCTCGTTAAGTTTCTCTGCAAAACGGGCAGAAGTTTCATTCGGTAAAAATCCTTATTGTGCTTTGTCATAAAAACCACGGTTTCTTCTTTTGCCGGATTAATAAGATAGTCGTCAATAAGGTCTATTTCTTTGAGCCGCGAAATCGCCCTAATGGTATCCCTGCGGTTACGGAATTTTTCGTAAAGTAATTTAAATTCATTACGCTTGCCTTCTCCGAGGTTTTTAACACGAATATTATAATCCTTTGCAAGCAGTTTTTCAAAAGCATCATAACTTCTGCTCTGATTATAACAACGCCTTAAAGCCGTAGTTGAAATATCCGCTTTGAGGATTAAATTCAAAAACTGAGCCGCCTGAAAAAAACTATTATTATAAAAAGGTATTATAACCGAAGTTTTGCCGCCTTCTTCCGTCAAATCAAGAGCGGTCTGAATACCGTTATTTTCCTCTGCCTCGTTTTCAGTTTCCATAACGGAAAGAAAGGCAAGAGGACTTTCTGTGTTAAGTTTTATCAAATCAAAAACATACGTCTGAATTTTTTCGGCGATTGCCCTATCATAACTCATTTCAGGCATATTAAGTTCACCAGTTTTGAAATTGATAAACCCTAATCCCTTTGTCTTGTCCTGAGAATAAATGTACAACTGATAAGGATTGAAACTCGGCTCGGCATCAATCTGAATTTCGATGTTAAACTCGTTGTAAACCGCATCAATTATCGTCTGACGGAAAGAATATCTCGGAAAAACCACGCCGTCAAGAATTTCTTTTATAACGGCTTTTTCTTTTTCGGGCCCCGGATTCTGCGATTGAAGCCTTTGAAGATTATTAACGGTATCAAAATCCGTAATTATCACATTTTCAGCGGTTCTGATATTGCCTGAGGAATCTCTCACTGTTTCAAAACCCGAAAAATCCTTATTCAAAGTGTTGATAAACAAATCCGCTGAAATAGTTTTGTTCTTTGCCCCGCGACCGTTCATTCTGCAAAAAGCGTCCAACGAAATAGGCGGTTCAAAATAGATGACGTTAGTGAGATTTTTTACTCTGATACCGACTCCGGCAGAATGTGCCGCCGAAAGAACGGAGGTTTCTCCTAAAATAAACTTTTCGCAAGCCTTTCTGCCGGCAACGGCTTCTGAACTCGTAATATCGCGGTCTAACTCCACGATGTCGCCTTCGTAATAGCCGGTTTCTAAACCGCTGATTTTATAGTCTTTATCATCAAACGGACACTTTTCTGAAAATATCAAAGCCGTCGGATTTTTTACCTTTGAAATAATTCTTTCGGCTTCCGTCTGTTTTATTTTCCTCGCGTATGCACCTAAATCATCGGTGTTGCCCGCACCCTTCATCTGAATATCATGGACGGAAAGGTTAATTTTTTCCTCTGCGGCTTTTGAAACAACAACTCTTTCGGTTTGAAGTTTTTGCGCAATTTCGTTGATAATGTTAGCCTCCTTAGTCCACGTAAACGCACCCGTCCTCAAAATATTTATATTCTCGTCCGAGAAATTTCCCGCAATTATATTCTTAATATCCTGATAATAAGAACGGAAGTCAAAAGTTTGAAGACAAACTCTCTGCGCCTCGTCAACCATCACGAAATACACCGGAATATGCTTAGAGTCAATCCTCTTGAAAATATCCCTGATGTACAAATCATGCACTAACGAAGGCGACAAAAACGTTACGATACTTTTACCGCCGACAACGTCCCCGACTGCCATGTCTCTGTCATAAGAATTTTGCAAAGCAGGATTTATATAATAATCAATTTCTATGCGCCGCTGCCGTAACATATTGAACTGCATATCCATAACGGCAATCGTCGGCGACAATATGAAACTATAACCGGGTTTCATCAAAGCGGCAAACAATGCAATCAAAGTTTTGCCCGTAGCAGGCGGCGAAACATGAAGCACATTGTCCCCGTTAAGCAAATAGGCTATACTCTGAGCCTGATAGTCCAAGAAATTATTTTTACCGAAAAGATTCTTCAAAAAGAACTTCAAAGCATCTTCCTGCTCAAAACTTTTTTCTTCTTCGAGCGAGGGTTCATCGTCCTCATCTAAGGAGTCTTCTTCGGACGTTTCTTTCTGCAACGGCAGATTAATATCGTAATGTATATAATTGGAAAACAGAAGTTTAGTTTCAGCAACGGGGAATTTCGCAGAACGTATCAAAGCATATTTTCCGGCTTTTGTTTCTATCAATTTTTCGTCAAAACCGCTACGCGCCAAAATTGCTATGTCTATCAACAAATCATATTCTTTCGAGGCATCAAATTCGCTGATATTTTCTCTGCTGCCCTGATAAAGCAGGTTCAACTCCGTAGAGGCAAACTCGTCGCTGAAAAATATGTCAAGTTTAACGTTAGGAAATACTCTGCCGAGATTTTCAAGCGCAAAAAACTTGTTGAAATGCTGTTTCAAATCTTCAATAGCCAAAAAAGCACACGGCACATCTCTTTCAATAACGCCGATTTTCCAAGTTTTAGCACTCAAATCCAACACTCCCGCATTAATTGCCTCCAACAAAACTTTTTGTATTCTGGCGATTGCAGGCGGCGTAAGCGCGATTTGCAAAGCCTCAATACCGTCCTCTGTATTATAAAGCGGTGAATTATAATTTTCTCTGATAATATCAAAGTACGAACTTTGAGTAAAATATGACAATTCGTCAGTCTTGTGCGATAAAATGTCAGACCGGCGGATAATCACCCTACCGTCAATGCCCAAAGGATTAAGCAACGCCGAAATAGCATCTTCGGTAATCCAATCGGTTGTATCCACCATGGAATCGTCCATGTTGAATTTATAAGTCAGTGTCTGTGAAGTATTTTCGGCGTAAGGCGCAAAAAAACTCAAATCGCATTTTTCATTCAAAAACGAGTATGACGGATTAGTTTTCAAAGCCTCAATATCGCGACGAAACTTTTTTGACTTTTTCACAATGCTCTGAAAACCGCAATCTATATCCGCAAACTGAAAAATATAATCACCCTCAGAAAACACCGCTCCGTATGTCAAAAAGTCATAAATCATCGACAAACGCTGATCCGAACTTTTTATTCTTTTAGCCTTAATTCTCGGCTCAATAATGTGCAAAGCCTTGAAAACCAAATCTTGAACCTCGCGTTTAGGCATTTCTCTATAAATATCGCCTTCTGACGAAATTCTTTTCATCGTCTTGCCGATAGTAGTAGAGAGAATATCCTCCACAAACTGCGAAGCATACGCCGGCGTACCTCTTGAAACAATATTATACAAAACGGCAACGGCGGCGTCCGAAGACTCGCCCGATATATTGATATTTGTCTCTAAATCAAAATATGAGAGTTGCTCTACAAGAGATTCCACTTTGTCTTTCATGGAATCGTTTGTTTTAAGAGACTCTATTGCGCTTGTAAAATATCCCGCTTTGAGTTGTAACATATCGCATAAGTTTTTATACGTACTACGTAATTGCAAATTTAATGCTTTTTTTCAAAGCCGCAAAATATTTTTTTAAGAAAAATACTGAATTGACGTTAATTGTATATAAATTCAATTTAACAGAAAATTTATACAAAAAAATTTGGAACATATTTTGTAATTTTATACATTTGTAACGTGAAAATAAATCATAATTACTAACAATTTTAAAAATCTTAATTATTATGACTACAACATTATTATTCTTAGCGGCAATGATTGCTGCTGTGGCAATGGCTATCGTTAACGGCATGTCAAAAAGCGACGAATTAAAAAAATACGGTAACACGTTTTCCGTAGAAGCGGAATCATTAGTATTCAGAAACTGATTCCTGATTGTATAATTACTCATATTTTTGTATATTTATTGAATATCGTTTAAGTATTTCACTTAAACGATATTCATTTTTTATACAAGATATACGTAAAAAAACCGGCCGCAAACTCTTTTTGAAAATTTTGCGACCGGCTAAAACTAAAAAATTATGAAAACTTATAACAATTTTGAATGCTTGTTTTTAATTTTCGGCAACTGCTTTTTTTGCCAAAACATTGTCTTTTACTAACTTCGCCTTAATATGCTCGGGATTTGCTGTATCCTCATTCAAATCAACAATATCATACGAAATGTTCATTTGCTGATAACCGTTAGTAATCGTACCCGTGCCGGCTTTTACTTCATAATCGTCAGTCAATTTGCCGCTAAACGTAACCGTTTTTGTAGAATTGTCAACAGTAACGTCCATATCCGCACCTAAATTGTGAAAATTACTGATGGTGATTTTCGTATCCGAAACCATTTTTATCGTAACATCAAATTTGTCAGATAAATCCTCGGCTTGTTCAGTTTCCCAACCCCATTTTCCGGTACCGGTCTTCTCGTCAACAAAGTCTTTTGTCGTATTAGTATAAGTCGGTGCATCTTCCGAGCAGGAAACTGCCGAAAATGTCACCGGCAAAAACACAACCGAAATAATCAAAAGTTTTTTTAAAATTCTCTTCATAGTTTTTATAAATTAAAGTTAGTTTTCAAAATCTCTGCTTGTTGTAACAAGTCTTCTTCTTGTTCGTCAGAGGGAAAATCCTGAAAGCCGGAGGGTTTCGGTGCAATTTTGTCAATATCAAAATTCTCCAACTCTCCGACCTCAAAATCTTCATCATCGTCAATAAAAGAAGAAAACTTTTCAAACAAATTTCCGTTTTCAGTTTCCATATCGTTTATTTTTTTATTGTTGCATACTTTCAGCAATCTCGTTTGCCAAAGCCTCGTCAATCAAAATTCTGCCGCAATACTCGCAAACGATGATTTTTTTATGCGAAGCCACGTCAAGTTGTCTCTGAGGCGGTATCTTGTTGAAACAGCCGCCGCAAGCATCTCTTTGTACGGGAACGATAGCCAAACCGTTTTTAGCAGCACCACGGATTCTCGTATAGGCTTTAAGAAGACGGTCTTCGATTTTTTTAGCGTAATTTCCGCGTTTCGATTTCAATACCTGCTCGTCTTTTTGTGTGTCGGCTATAATAGACTCCAATTCTGATTTGCTGCGTACCAAGTCTTTCTGACGGTCTTCATGACGCTCTTTTGATTCTTTCAAAAGGTTCTTTTTAGTTGTCAACTGCGTTTCAGCCTCTTTGATTTTCTTCTCGCAAAGGTTGATTTCAAGATTCTGAAACTCGATTTCCTTGCTTATGGAATCGTATTCCCTATTGTTACGAACCTGCAACTGCTGTGTCTGATATTTTTTTATAGCCTCTTTTGCAGCCACAATGTCGTTTTTTCTTTTGGCGATTTCGCTCTGACAAGCGGTAATTTCCGTCTCGATTTTGGCGATTCTGGTTTCAAGTCCCACTAATTCGTCTTCCAAATCTTGAACCTCCAACGGAAGTTCACCGCACAAACGGTGGATTTCGTCCGTCTTGGAGTCAATCGACTGCAAAGAATACAATGCGCGGAGTTTCTCCTCGATACTTACCTCGGAATTATCCGCTTTCTGCTGAGTAGATGTTGTCATTATTTTTATAAATATTTTATAGGATTCGTATTAATCTCCGAAATTTTCACCGCAAAATTAGTAAATTTTTTTTGAAGTATACACTTAAAAACATTTTTTATTCCGATTTCCGTCTCAAAATGACCTAAATCGGCAATTAAAATCTTTTTGTCAGCCTCAAAAAACTTATGATAGGTGAAATCTCCCGATAAAAAAACATCGGCTTTTTGTCTTACGGCCTCTTTCAACAAGAAACTGCCCGAACCCGGACAAATCGCGATTTTTTTTACCTCAGGTTTTATAATTTCAGTATAACGTATTGAACCGCAATTAAATACGGCTTTTACTTTTTTCAAAAAGTCCATCGTGCCGATACTTTGAGGCAACTCCCCTATTCCGCCCGAGCCACATTCAAAATCTTCGTTTTCAAAGCGTTTCAACATAGAAAACTCTTTGATTCCGAGTTTTTCAAACATAACGCCTACCGTCCCTAACGGCATTGAATCAGCATTTGTGTGCGCACAATATATCGAAACGGAATTTTTTACCGCTTTCAAAACGATTCTTCCGACCTGACTTTCAGGAGAAATATTCATCAGTCCGCGCCCGAAAATTATAGGGTGGTGAGAGATGATAAGGTCGCACCCACAAGCGATTGCCTCATCAACAACTTCTTCCGTAACATCAAGAGTAACAAGACATTGTGTAATATCTTCAACGCCCGAAAACACTTGTATTCCGGCATTGTCATAATCCTCTTGAAGCCTCTTTGGGAACAGACTTTCTAACTCCGATATTATTTCCGTAAACTTCGGCATAAACTCTTGAAAAAAATGTCTGCAATAATAGCACAAATATTTGAAAAAAACAAAGTTTTTTTCAAGTTTTTTGTAAATTTGCCGTTAAAAATCGTTATTAAAAAATATGAAAAAAATCACGTTAATACTTCTGGGAATTTTATTTTCCGCAAACACCTTTTCTCAAAGCCTAAAACAGGGTTTTGACAACCTGCAAAAAGGCAATTTGGAACAAGCCTTGAAAGTTTTTGACAAGGCTCTTAACAAAGGGACGGAAACCGTTGCCGCAACTTACGGCAAAGGCTGTATCGTTAGCGACAGTAATTACGCAAATTTCAGCAACATAAAAGGTTTTCGACTAATCCGCAACGCTAACGACCGTTTCAACCGTCTTAATCCGAAAGCAAAAGAAATTTGCAAAACGGTTTACGGTTTTGACCAAAACACTATATATAATAAGATGTGTCAGGTTGCCTCGCGCGAATTGGAGTTGATAAAAAAAGAAAATAAATTAGATAATTTTCAAAGATTTGTTCAAAACTACGAAGGCGCAGACCCACAAGTGAAAGAAGCGAAAAACTACGAGGCAGAAATCAAATGGAAAACACTCGGCGAAAACGCTGATTTCAGAAGTTATCAAAGTTTCGCAAACGATTATCCCGAAAGCAAATATGCCGGAATTGCAACCGAAAAATACCAAACAATTTGGAAAGAGATTTGCCGCAAGGCTTTTGAAGAAGGCGAAATTTCAAGCATTAACGCTTTTGAACAGCAATATCCCGATTATCCTTTTTACACAGAAAATGATAAACAACGAAAACAACTCGCTGAATACGCCGAAAAACTAAAATTTCATCTGAATTTCACCGAAGAATACATACCTTATTATAAGGAGTATATCGAAAAAGCCGCGCCGAATGAGTTAGCGTTTGTGGCACTTCAACGACTCATTTCGCCGTATTTGGAATGGGGACGTTTTCAAGAGGCGGCAAAAGTTTTGCAGGATTACAAACCGCTGTTTCCGAACAAGGCAAAAAACATTGACAAAATCTCCGCGATCTTGAACTCCTCGTCAAAAAAATACACTTCGACGCCTTTTCCGAGTACCGTTAACACCGATGCTTTGGAATATGCGCCGGTAATCACGCCCGATAGTAAGACATTGTATTTTTGCGGTTACGGCAGAAAAGACAATGTCGGATTAGAAGATATTTTCGTGTCAAATTTTTCAAACGGCAAATGGCAGCAAGCGGAATCTTTTGAGCAATTCAACACTCCGATAGGCAACGAAGCACCTTTGGCGGTTTCGCCCGACGGCAATATGTTACTCATTTACAAAGATGCCAATATTTATTACACCGAAAAAACTTTGAGAGGCTGGACACCTTTAAGAAAAATGGAAAGCCTCAATACGGAAACCTCTTGGGAGGCTGACGCATCGTTTTCAGCAGACGGCAACGCCATATTTTTTATCTCCGACCGAAAAGGCAACATCGGAAATTATCATAAACATGAGAAAAATTTTCACGGAGCATTTACCGGCAACACCGACATTTACGTCTGCATAAAACAGTCTAACGGCACTTGGGGCGAGGCAATTAACATCGGCTCTACCGTCAACACGCCTTTTGCCGAAAGAAGTCCAGTCCTGGCTTCGGACATGAAAACGCTGTATTTTTCCTCGGACGGACATTACGGCTTAGGCAAACTTGACGTCTTTAAATGCGAAAGACTTTCCGACACCTCGTGGACAATGTGGTCGGAGCCGGTGAACCTCGGCAAAGAAATCAACACCGCTTCCGACGACTACAACTATATGATTTCGACCGACGGCACAAAAGCCTATTTCAGCAAGATATCGTCCTCATCTGCAAACATTTGCTCAATAGATTTGCCGAAAGAAATGCGCCCTGAAATCATCGCCTCGGTTACGGGAAAAGTTTCCGACGACAAAGGCAACATACTGCCTGCAAAAATTAAATGGGAAGATTTGGAAACGGGCAAACTTCTCGGAAATCTTCAATGCGAGCCGTCAACGGGAAGATATTTCATAACCTTGCCGTCAGGGAAAAATTACGGCTATTACGTTGAATATGAGGGATATTACCCCGTTTCAGGAAACCTTAACACCGAAAAACTAAAAGAAGGCAAAAACATCGAACACAATATTATAATGTATTCCGTAACGGACATTTTGACGGGAAAAATTTCCATACGGCTTTCAAACATATTTTTCGACACTGACAAATACGACTTAAAACCCGAATCATATCCTGAATTAAAACGTCTTTCGGACTTCATCAAAGACAACGCGGGAATAAAACTTGAAATTTCAGGACATACCGACAACGCCGGCTCTTTGCAGCACAACAAAACGTTATCGCAGCAGCGTTCTGATGCAGTGAAGAAATATTTAGTATCCTTGGGCTGCGACGAAAACAGCATAAAATCAATAGGTTACGGTTCAGAAAAGCCCGTTGCGCCAAACACCACGGAAGAAGGAAAAGCCCAAAACAGAAGAGTAGAATTTAAAATCTCAGAATAAAAAAGAGGGAAACCGCCAGAAGGATTTCTCAGCGGTTTCCCTTTTAAAATAGAGGGATATAAAAATAAAGAGTTATTTTCTGTTTAAAATTAACGGCTGCAAGATAACAATTTTTTTACAAAAAAAACAAAAAAAATTAATTTTTTTGAAAAAAAAAATCGTTTTTTTTACAATTTCGGATAACCGATTTTGCACTCAATGATAAAGCAGCCCGGAAATTTATCTTCGACTTGTTTTTTCAGCCTCATAGCCTCTAATCTTGAACGGCAGTTTCCGGCATGAACCTTAAAATAAGGTGCTTCATAAACGATATTTGCGTCCTCGCCCTGAAAATCATTTTTAAAATCCTTGACCGTTTTTTCGGCTTTTTCCTGAGCGTCAGAACCCGAACCGAAAAAAATCTGAACACTGTAACCGTAAGACTGACGTTTTTTGTTGCCGGCGATAATGTTTTTTTCAATGGCTTTAAGGTCTGAATCACAATGTATTCTGACGGTTGCCGTGGAATTGTCGTCAGGGAAAATATCCAAATCAGAAATGTCATAAATTGCTTGTTGCGCTTTCAAGCCGAAAGGCAAAACGCTTAACAATAAAAATATTGATAAAACTTTTATTTTCATTTGTTCAAAAAAATTGATTAAATTTGCAAGGCAAAATTATATAATTTTTTTGGAACTTTAATAAAAATGCAAGAAGAATTACAAAACGAAAATACATCGATTCCGTATGGAAAGAGCGGTTTGGTGAAAAAAATCAAAGAAAAAACCGTAAAATACAACTCACAAACCCTTTTCGGAATCGGCGACGATGCCTCGGTTTCGGACTTTTCGGGCGGAAAAAAAACACTTTTAAGAAGCCTGATTTTCGCCGAAGGCATTCACTTCGACCTGACTTACACTCCGCTGAAACATCTCGGCTATAAAGTTGTAACAGCCGCTGTAACAAGTATTTACGCCATGAACGCTAAACCGTTGCAGATTACGGTTTCGTTAGCGGTCAGCAACAAAATAATGCAAGCCCATATCCTCGAATTTTTTGACGGCGTACACGCGGCTTGCAAAGAATACAAAACCGATTTAACAGGCGGCGACCTTACAACTTCGCGCAAAGGAATCACAATCGCAGTAACGGTTACGGGCGAGGCTGAGGAGAAAGAAATCGTCTATCGTAACGGCGCACAACCGACTGATTTACTTTGCGTTACAGGTGATTTGGGCGGAGCGTATTTAGGACTTCAACTCTTGGAAAGAGAAAAAGCGATTTTCAACGCAAACCCCGAAACACAACCGCAACTTTCAGGCTACGACTACGTGCTGAAACGTCAATTAAAACCCGAAAGTCCAAAAGAATTAACGGATTACTTAAAGAAAAAAGGCGTAAAACCTACGTCCATGCTGTCGCTTTCGAGCGGTCTTGCAAGCGAAATTATCAACCTTTGCAACGCCTCGAATATGGGTTGCGAAATTTTTCAAGAAAGAATCCCCGTTGCTCCTGACACCGAAAAAATGGCAAAGGAGTTTAACATCGACCCCGTAATCGCCGCCTTAAACGGTGGTGAAGATTACGAACTCTTGTTCACGATTGAGTTAAAAAATTATGAGAAAATAAAAAATAATGATATGTTTTCTATCATTGGTTCTATTAACGCAGTCGATAAGGGAAGAAATATTGTCATGAAAGACGGTTCAATCATAACGTTAGAGCCGTCAATTAACAATCAAACGTTTCAAAATGTACAGTAGATTTTTTGACAGACAACCGATAATGATGGTCGGTCTCGGAAGTTACGACAAAGAAGTAACTCTGAAAACATCTGACGGCTGCGACTTTATAGTCCGTCGCGAGGGTAATAAAGTTGTTAAGAATAACGAAGACCAAGAATACGACGGAATTTATCTTAAAGACCATGACGACGATGAAAACTATTATGTGGAAGTCCCTGACATGGAAATCGGTATAGGTTTTCATTGGTCAAGAAAAGAAAACCAGAGGTTCAAAGGCGGTTTTATGTTCAGGTGTGTTGACGGTAAAATATTATTAGTCAATTATATACCGATTGAATTATATTTACATTCGGTGATTTCGTCCGAGATGAACGCTAATTGTCCGAAAGAGTTGCTAAAAGCGCACGCCGTAATTTCGCGCTCTTGGGCGTTGAACCGTATGGAGAAATTTCCGTCGTATCAAACTCCTTACGTAAGTGATTATGAAATAAGCACTTGGTACGATAACGAGACACATAAAGATTTTGACGTTTGTGCTGACGACCATTGTCAGCGGTATCAAGGCGTAACCCGCGCAATAAATCCGAATGTCAAAGCGGCGATTGCAGAAACTTTCGGTGAAGTTTTGGTTTATGACGAGAAAATCTGTGATGCGCGTTTTTCAAAATGTTGTGGCGGTGCAAGCGAACTTTTTGAAAATTGTTGGCAAAATAAGCATTACGAATATTTGGAAAAAGTTGACGATTTTGACGAAAATTTTACGGACGATTTAACCGTAGAAGAAAATGCTGTCAAGTTCATAAAGTCTTCACCGAAAGCGTATTGCAACACTTCGGACAAAAAACTTTTGTCAACAATTCTTAACTCTTACGACAACGAATATTCCGACTTTTACCGTTGGAAAGTTTTTTATACTTTTGAGGAAATTTCTCAAATAATAAAAGAAAAATCCGGCGACGATTACGGAAAAATCATTGACTTGATTCCGCTGACAAGAGGCGTTTCGGGCAGAATCGTCAGGCTGAAAATCGTCGGCGAAAAAAAGACGAGAATTGTCGGTAAAGAGTTGGAAATAAGACGTTTGCTTTCAAAATCGCATCTTTATTCTTCGGCGTTTACGGTTGAAAAAGACGAAAAAGGTTTTACCCTTTACGGTGCAGGTTGGGGACACGGCGTAGGTCTGTGTCAAATCGGCGCGGCGGTTATGGCGGAAGAAGGCAAAAGTTACAAGGAAATTTTAGCACATTATTATAAAGGTGCGAGATTAGAAAAGTTATACTATGAAAACTAAACCGGCTTTTTGGGTGCCGTCGCTGTATTTTGCGGAAGGTTTGCCGTATATGGCGGTGAATGTTTTGAGCGTTATTTTTTACAAAGTCATCGGACTAAGTAACGAAGAAACAGCATTTTACACAAGCAGTTTTTATATTCCGTGGCTGATAAAACCGCTGTGGAGTCCGCTGACGGAAATGTTTAAAACTTCAAAATTTTGGGTTACGTTTTGTCAGTTTTTGTGCGGAATTTTGTTTGCCGGAATTGCGTATTTTATTCCGGCGGACGGTTTCGTAAAGTATACTTTGGTGCTTTTTTGGCTTGCGGCTTTTGCTTCGGCAACTCACGATATTGCTGCTGACGGACTGTATATCAAAGCGTTAGATAAAGATACTCAAGCCTTTTGGGTCGGAATCCGAAATACTTTTTACAGGCTTTCGATGATTTTTTGTCAGGGCGGTTTAGTGGTTTTGGCAGGAGTGCTGACCGAAAAATATTCTGACGCAAAGTTTGCTTGGCAAATTGTATTCGGCTGTTTTGCCGGCTTGATGGCGTTACTTGCTCTGTATCATAAGTTTACGCTGCCTGTTACGGAAGAAAAACATGAAGTCATAAGGGCAAAAGATTTTATAAAACCGTTTGTCAGTTTTTTTCAAAAAGACGGTATCTTGCTGATTATCGGCTTTTTACTGCTTTACCGTTTGAGCGAAGCGCAACTAACGAAAATTGCGCCGATGTTTCTGCTGGATTCGCGTGAAAACGGCGGTTTAGGACTTTCACAAAGCGAATTAGGCATAATTAACGGCACGGTAGGACTTATCGCGCTGATTTTGGGCGGAATTTTAGGCGGAATTTTCATCGCCAAACGCGGTTTGAATAAGTCGCTGATAATTATGATTTTAGCCTTGAATTTGCCGGATTTGTTTTATGCATACATGGCGTGGGCTCAGCCGCAGAATTTTTTTGCGGTCTCGTCGATGGTTTTCATTGAACAATTCGGTTACGGGTTTGGTTTTACGGCGTATACGGTCTACATGATGCAAATTTCAGCGGGCGAAAATTCAAGTTCGCATTACGCGGTTTGCACGGCTTTCATGGCGGCGGGAATGATGTTGCCCGGAATGATTAGCGGCGTTTTGCAGACGGCTTTCGGCTACAAAATGTTTTTCGTTTGGGTGGTTTTGTGTGCAATACCGTCAGTGGTTTTAGCGTTGATGATAAAGAAACATGACGGAAGAAAAAACTGAAATAGAAGAAGTAAAAAAGAAGACGAAAAAGCGTTTCAAAGTCCGACGTTTGGTTCGGGGTTTGATTGTTATATCGTTGATACTCGGCGTTTTACAATATGTCGGGATTAATTATGCTTTGCCTTTACTTAAAGACGGGATTTGCAAAGCCGTTAATACCGCAAGCAACGGACTTTATGAAATGAACTTCAATGATTTCAAGATAAATTTTCTGACAAAAAGTTTTGAAATGGAAAATTTTTCGCTCGTAGCAGACACAGCCGTTTACTTGAAAAAAATCAACGAAGAAAACTATAACAAAGGCGTTTACAATATTTCCGTCAAGAAATTTGCCGTAAAAAACATAAGTTTTTTTGCCCTTCTAAGAGACAGACTCAGAATCAACAAGATAGAACTCGAAAATCCCGAAATACGCCTTGTCGCAAAACCAAAGAAAAGCGAAGGCAAAAAATACGATGCCGTTCATAACGATTTGTTTCCGATAATAGAACCGTTTTTGAACGCGCTGATTATCAATTCCATAAAAATCACTGACGGATATTTTGACTTTAACAGCAGCGTTGAAAACGAAAAAAGCAATATTGAGGTCGCCAAAATAGATATAACATTAAAAAAATTCCATCTTGACAAAGAAATCCATGAAAAGAGAAATACTCTGTTTTTTTCTCAAACTATGGAATTAAACACCGAAAACTATGATATTGTTTTAGGCGACAGCATTCACACTTTAAAAGCCGCAAAACTTTATGTCAACACACAAGATTCAGTGATTTATGCCGAAAATGCAAAACTTGCTGCCAACGGGAAAAAAGCCGCAAAAAATTCCGTAAACAACAAATTTAATGTCGGACTTAAAAACCTAAAAATCACGGGCTTAAATATCAATGAAGCGTATTTTGAAAAGAAAGTAAGTTTAACAAACGTAATAATTTCAGAGCCGTCAATAGAGTTTTTGCAGGCGGGAAAAATGAACAAAAAAACAAAAAAGTTTGAAAAATTTTCAAGTAATTTTTATCCGCTGATTCAAGGCACGTTAAAATCCGTTGCAATAGACACCTTAAAAATAGAAGATGCAAATCTCAACATCACCAAAGCCGCGACTCCGCAAAAACCGACTTACACGGCTCAAAATATCAATATTTTTTTGGAAAAATTTCTGTTGGATTCTTTGGCGTACAGAAACAAGGAAAAAATTTTGTATTCCGACAATATCGGTATTCAAATTGCTGATTATCAAATGCTTTTGCCGGACAACAGACACAAATTTTCAGCAAAAAACATTCTCGCTGCAACCAAAGAAAAAAATGTGAAAGCAGAAAAAATAATTATTCGTCCTACGTACAAATCCTCTGATTCGACTTTAAAAGAAATAAACATAAAAATACCGAAAGTCGAAATCTCTGACCTCGATATTATAAAATCTTATAACACAGGTAATTATCAAGCCTCTGCGGTGAAAATTATTTTGCCGGAGATAGAAACCAAAAGTTTTATCGACACCGCTAAACACGATGCCGCACCCAAGCACAATTTAGTTTCGGCACTCTCGGACGAGTTTTTTAAATCGCTGAAAATCAGAAATGTAATCATTTCAAAAGGCAGTGTTGACGTTACCTCAAAAGCCGCAATCAAGGAAGATAGTTTGAGGCTTTCAGGAAAAATGACACTCAATCTCAGCAATTTTACGATTAACAAAAAAACGCTTTCTGAGGGAAGTTTGCCGTTTTTGACAACAAACGTAGACCTTCAACTAAAAGATTTAGTGATGAAAACACCGAAAAATTTTCATACGTTAAAGTGCGGTGAGTTTACCGTCAACACTAAGAAAGACAAAGTGTTAATCGAAAATTTTACTTACACTTACGACCGCGATTCATCAATCATCGAAACGATGAAAAGGCTAAAAAAATCATCAACGATTGATATTTCGGTTAGTAAAGCGGAGTTTACAAAAATTCAACTTCTTGATATATTCTTTAAACAAGAAATACGTTTTGAAAAACTCTTAGTTTCAAAACCGCAAATCCACATCAACATATATCCGCAATTAAAAAACACCGAGCAACGTCCTGACACCGTAAAAATAGAAAGAGATTCTCTTCAAGATTCTGTTTATCAGTTGTATACGGCGTTTGACAGACTTTTAGCAGATATTTTACCGCAAAGATTAAACCTGATAAAAGCCGACACGCTGATTACGGATTCAAGCATTTTGGCATTCGGTTTTCGCGACACGCTAAACACAAAACTCGCTTCAACCACCTCTAATTTCAGATTTTTTACCGAAGGTTTCTTTTATAGCAAAGACAGCATTTCGTCAGAGAAAAAAATTATGCTCGCTAAGGATTATGAATTGGATATCAACAACTTAGAGTTCTTAATGCCCGACCGCGTGCATTTAGTGAGAACCTCAAACATAAACTTTTCAACCAAAAAGAACTACATAAAAATTAAAACTATTTTACTTTCTGAAAGACCGAGCAGAAAATTTTCGCCGAAAAATATTATAAACGTCTATATTCCTGAACTTTACATCAAAAACACCGATTTTAAGAAATTCGCCGAAACGGGAATACTTCCGGCTGAGGTTTTCTCGTTTGACAACGCCTCGGTATTACTTGCCAAAAATCTTGATTTTAAGGCAGATACAACCGTAAAAAAAGAGAAAAAACAAAGTAAAAATCCCGTCAAAGGCATCAAGGTTGACAGCGTTTCGACTTTTAATTCCGTCTTCGGCTTTTTCCGCGGCGACGAAGAAGAAATGTTCAGGACGGAGGTTTTGAAAACCGATTTTGATTTAACAGTAAAAAATTTCAGCATCGACAGCGCAAATTTTCAAAAAACAGGTTACATTATGGATTTTGAAAAGCCGTTTATCAACCTCGAAAGTTTTAAATTCGTCTTGAAAGATTCGAGCCAAATCTCCACCGGAAAAGCCGTTGAAAAAAACGACAGCCTGAAAGTCGGCGGATTTTTTTGGGGACGTCCCGACAATCCGAGGCGCACAACCGTTACCTGTCCCGACATTCTGCTTACAAACGCAAATTATTTGGATTTGATGTTCAAAAAGAAAATCACCGGCAAATTTATGGACATGAAAAGTCCTAAGGTCGAAATTTTTCCGGGCAACAAAAAAAGCAGTTTAGACGATGTTTTGTACAAAATGTTCAACACAATCGCTTTTGAGGTGGACAGCGTAACTTCAAATGATTTCTCAATGGAAATCAATCTCAGAAACAACAAACCGAAAGTCGTACTTCAAAATATGGATTTGAACATTTCGGAACTTAACACTCTGAAATACAAGGACTACGACATTCCGGGCAAACTCGTTTTAGCGGGTATCGTCGACCACACTTTTTATATGAAAGACAGCGTTTTTAAACTCAATTTCCCGCGTGCCGTGCTTAATCCTAACACTCACACGGTTTGGATAAAGAATATGGATTTTCGTCCCTACACCAACCGTTACGATTTTTGCAAGGCGTTTGATATTTCGCGGTCGGCAACTTTTATCACCTGCGAAAACGCCGTCGCAAAAAATTTTGACTGGAAAACCGCAATCGAAAAGAAAACCCTTAACATGGATTCGCTTTATTTGAACAAAATATCTTTTCTCGCTTACGGCGACAACGCTAAACCTAACGGCACAGAAGTTCAGCCGACATTGTTGCAATGGTTGGACAGAATACCTTTTTACTTAAACGTCAAGACCGCAAAAATCTCTGACACGTATCTTGCAATCGAACAGTCCAACCCCGCCGCCTCAGTGCCGGGAATACTGACAATCAACGATATAAACGGTTCTATACATAATCTTTCTAACGATCATCAAGCGATAAAACCAACTGATACGATGGTGCTTATCGTAAAAGGTAAATTGATGAATAAAGCCCAAATTTTGGGTTCATTTAAGTATCCGAGAAGTTCGATAAACGAGGAGTTTGACTGCAAAATAAAAGTTGATTCGGTGTATTTGCCGGAGTTGAACCCGTTTTTGGAAAATTCGCTTTTTGCGAAAATCAACGATGGAACGCTTTATTCGGCTAACATTATGTTTCATTCTGACAACAACTCGTCAAAAGGTATTTCTTCGTTTGAATACAGAGACTTGAAAGTAGCCCTTAACAAGGCAGATAGCGTTCAGGAAAAAAAGCGCAAACTTCTTTCGCTGCTTGTCAACATGTTCGTCAAAAAGAAAAACACGAAAAAAATCGGCTACATTTACGCCGAACCCGATTCAACACGCAGTTTTACCTCGTATTGGGTGAAATCCATTTTGTCGGGCATAAAGGCGACTATGGGATTTGAATCAAAAGAACAAAAAGACGAAAGAAAACTCGCCGAAAAGGTTAAAGACGCTTTTGCAAGAGGCAAGCAAAGAAAAAAATTAAAAGAGGCTCAGAAGGAATAAAAAGATTTGCAAAGTAGAGTAAAAAACACTAATTTTGCACAAAAATTTTTTAATAAAAACATTAATCATGAAAAAAATCTTTTTGTTGTTTCTGATGATTTCGGTTGCGCTTTTTGCTTGTAAAAAAGAAACGCAACTCGAAGAAGACCTTGACGATATAAAATCTTACCTCAAAGCCCGTAACATCAACGCTGAAAAAACAAACAACATCTATTACGAAGTAGTTACTCTCGGCACGGGCGAACAATGTGAAGCCGGCGACACGGTGGCTTTTAAGTTTAAGTTGTACACTCTTAACAAGCCAGATTCTTTGATTTCATCTTCAACGGAAAAGGCTCTGACGTATCTTTTACCGTCAATAGTCCCCTCTGCCATTACAGAATCCACAGACGTATATACGACCGGTTTTCAAATAGGACTTACAAAAATGAAAGTAGGCGGAACTTCAAGGTTTTACGTTCCCTCGTCTTACGGTTTCGGAAAAACGGAAGTCGGCGGACAGGAATACGCAAATCTTATATACGAGGTGGAACTTTGCGAAATAAAACATTATGACACCAGACATTGACATAGTTTTTGCGCCGGATTTGTACCGTTTTCATCAAAAGCATTTCAACATAGTTTTGATTGACATTTTGAGATTTACATCTTCGATGACTACCGCTCTTTCAAACGGGGCTTTATCGGTAGAAACTTTTGCAGACGAAGAAACACCGTTAAAACTCAAAAAAGAACAAAACTATCTGATTTGCGGCGAATACAAAGGCATTCAACTCGACGGTTATGACTTCAACAATTCGCCCGTCGATATGACAAAAGAAAACGTTGAGTGCAGAAAATTGGCTTTCTGCACTACAAACGGAACTTACACACGGTCAGTCATTTACGATTATGACAAAATTTTAGCAGGCTCGTTTCTTAACTTTTCGGCACTTTGTAAAAGGCTGAAAAACGACAACGAACCCGTAACTCTCGTTTGCAGCGGAAGCGGTAGGAAACCGGCAGTCGAGGATATAATTTTTGCCGGAAAAGTTGCGAATTACTTGATTGAAAACTGCGATTACGGTTTTACCGAAGAGGCCGTAAGTATGGCAATCAACCTTCATAAAATGTCGAAAGGCAGGGAAAAAGATTTCGTTTTGGAAACTGCACCTACCAAGGCATCAAGAGTTAAACAAAATCCGAAATATGCGGCTGACTTTGATTTCGTATTTCAGGAAGACATTTTCAATATTGTCCCCGAAGAAACCTCAGCCTTTAAATTTGAAGCAAGAAAATGAGTAAAAAAGTAGTTATAGGACTTTCGGGCGGCGTTGACAGCGGCGTTGCGGCGTACCTTTTGAAACAGCAGGGTTACGATGTCCATGCTTTGTTTATGATAAATTGGAAAAATTCGTCAGTAACGCTTTCGGGCGATTGCACGTGGGAAGAAGACCAAATGGTTGCAAAAATGGTCGCGAAACAATTAGACATTCCGCTTCACGTAGTTGACTCTTCGGAGCGTTATATGTCTCACGTTGTAGATTATATGTTTGACGAATACGCCAAAGGTCGCACTCCTAATCCTGACGTGTTGTGCAATAGGGAAATAAAATTTGAGATTTTCAATCAATACGCTAAGGAACTCGGTGCTGACTACGTTGCAACGGGTCATTATTGCCGCCGCGATACGGTTATCGGTGAAGACGGAAAAGAATATTCACGGCTTCTTGCAGGCGATGACCCGAACAAAGACCAAAGTTATTTTCTTTGTCAAATGAGCCAAGAACAGTTGAAAAACGTACTTTTTCCCGTCGGCGAAATTATAAAACCTGAGGTTAGAAGAATAGCCGCCGAAATCAACCTCGCATGCGCAAAACGCAAAGATTCACAAGGAATTTGTTTTGTCGGCAAAGTGGATCTTCCCGTTTTTCTTCAACAAAAACTCAAAGCCAAAGAAGGTAATATCGTAGAAATGACACCCGATGCTTTTGTTTACCGCAGAAGAAATGACGCCCCTGAGGATTACCGTGCATTGTCAAAACCCTACGTTTATACCGAGGACGACGGATTTATAATCGGCAAACATATCGGAGCGCAATATTACACTATCGGTCAACGAAAAGGTCTTAACATCGGCGGACACAAAGAGCCGGTTTACGTTTTGGCAACCGACATAGAAAACAACATAATCTATATCGGAATGGGCGATAATCACCCCGGACTTTTCCGTAAAGCATTGTTTATCAGAAAGGACGAAATTCATCAAATCCGTCCCGACAAACTTTTGAAACAAGGCGAAAGAAAACGTTATAGTGTCCGTATCCGCTACCGTCAACCGCTACAAAAAGCAGAATTAATTATGGAAGACGAAGGACTTTATATTATGTTTGACGAACCGCAAAAAAGCGTTACGCCGGGACAGTTTGCTGCATGGTACGAAAATGACGAACTTGTAGGCTCCGGACCTATATTCAGGTGAAAAAAAATGCAAAAAAACGCTAAAAAAACTTGATAATTCATAATTTAATAATATCTTTGCGGATTATAAAACTTTTTTACTAAACTATTATGATGAAGCAATATTATAACGCCATAGCATTCGGAGTTTTGCTAATTGGTTCTCTTTTAACAAGTTGCGGAGGTTCAGGCAATCCTTCTCAGAACGATTCGCAAAACAATAATACGGACAACGAAATCATCGTAAACGTTGATTTTGAGGCATACGGTCTTACAAAAGATTTTTTGTCAAAATACGACACTTTGAAAATTGCTGACTTCGGAGACCTGATTCAGAGTTTCCCTTCTCCCGTGGAAGTATCGGCTATTATCAAGGATTCCAAAGTCAAATACGACCACAACTATCTGTTTAACACGCAGATAAGTCAAAATTTTGAGACTACTTACAAAAAGTCGTTAGGTTTGGGTGTCTATTGTGCAGATTTAGGTTACCTTAACGTTTATGACCAAACAGGCGACGTTTTGGAATACTTGGTTACAATCCGCAAACTTACCGACGACCTCAAACTCGGACAATTTTTTGACTTTGCAGCCTTGAAACGCATCGCAACAAACAACAACAATCTTGACTCATTGCTCATTCTCAGTACGATGAGTTATTACAAAATGGACGAGTATTTGCGCACTAACGACCGTGCTAACGTCAGCGCACTTATGGTTACGGGCGTTTGGACTGAATCGCTTTATCTTGCAACAAAGGTTTATCTCGAAAAAGAAAACAAACGTATGAAAGACCATATTGCAAGTCAGAAATACATTCTTGACGACTTAATGGCGATTTTGATTCACTACATGGGTAACGATTTGAATTATGTGAAACTCGTTTCGGCTTTCAAAGAGTTGGCAAAGGCTTACGAGCCGGTTATAATCGAGGTTATCGAAGGCGAAGATAAAACGGAAGAAATCAACGGACACACCGTCACCACGCAAGGTTCAAACACAATCATCAACGTTTCTAACGAGCAGATGATTCAGATTTGTAAGGCAGTTGAAACTTTAAGAAAGAAAATCGCAGAAGCATTGTAGAAAAAAAATATGAAAAAAATTCTCTTTCTGCCGACATTGCTGCTGAGCGTTTGCAGTGTATTTGCTCAAACGGAAGTAAAACCGCAAAATCAGGCAATTTTTACCGAAGGTCGCGTTATCAACAAGACGGATTATGTTTCGTATTGTTATCCCGGAACAAAATTTTCGCTGAAATTTTACGGAACCTCAGCCTCGGTAAAACTAAAAGCAAACGCCGGATATTACGTTTATCAAATTGACGGCGGGGATTACAAAAAATTCTCAACTTACACCAATGATTCTACGGATAAGGTTTTCAACTACAAAATTGCCGAAAACTTGAATAACGGCGAACATACTATAAGCGTGATGTTAGTTTCGGAAGGTCTGTTCTGCTATCCTGAATTTTACGGTTTTGAACTTAACAACGGAGCAAAACTCTTAAAATACGACACCAAAAACCGCGTTAAAATAGAGTTTATCGGCAATTCGATAACCTGCGGTTACGGCAACGAAGCCTCAGGCAGAGACGATAAATTTGCAGACTCAACCTCAAACTTTGCAAAATCCTTTGCCGGTGTTACGATAAAAAACCTTAACGCCGTATCAATGGTTGTTGCACGTTCGGGCATAGGTATTTACAAGAATTTCGGCGACAAAAAAAGCGGTTCTGAATACCCGATGCCGAGAGTTTATGAAAACGCTCTTATCAACGATACAGTAACAAAATGGGAGTTTTCAAAATGGAAACCTGATGTTGTGGTTTTAGGTTTGGGAACTAACGATTTGAGCGAAAACAATTACGAATTGGAAAAATTTGCTTTGGCATATATCGCGTTTGTAAAAAATATCCGCAAACACTATCCTAACGCAAAAATCATACTTCTAAATTCTCCTATGCTGCATTATCAGCAAAGTCAGGATTTGCTTAACGTCATTACAAATTCTAAGCAGGCGATGAACGTTTTGCAGGATACTAAAATTTACCGTTTTGATTTTCAGGAGTTGTCTGACGACCCCGCAGATTACGGCGCTGATTGGCATCCGTCAGCAAAAAAAGCAAACGAAATGGCAAGGTATCTGAGTCATTTCATCAAAACGGAAGTTGTCAAAAAGAAAAAATGGTAAAAAGAAAAAAACGCGAAGCCAATTGGGTTCGCGTTTTTTTTTACTCTTATATCATTGCCGTCCGCAGTTTTAAATATGCTTTTTCGTCTTCATTTAATCTCGGATTCAAAACCTCGTACACTTTTTTATTATAAGCATTCAAAAAGTCGATTTGGCTTTGTGTCATAATGGATTTCATAACTGGGCGCGTATCAATATGACAAAGTGTCATAACGGAAAACTCCAAAAAGACTTTTATCTGACTTTCAACAACTTGGAGCATATTTTCGTGGCGTATTCCGTAGCAGTTTTCTTTGTAAAAACCGGGTTCGTCGGTGATAATCATACCTTTTTCAAACGCAACCGCATTGTTTCGCGCCGCCGAAGTCGAAAAAGCGTGAGGTCCTTCATGGCAGTTAAGACAATAACCAACGCCGTGTCCCGTGCCGTGTCCGAAATCCAAACCGTATTGCCACAAAGCCTGACGTGCCAAAACGTCCAAGTGAGAGCCGGGTGTGCCGGCAGGAAATTTCTGCATGGCGATGTTGATGTTTCCCATCAAAACCAAAGTATAATCTCTCGCAAATTCTTCCGAGAATTTTCCCGTCGGAATGGTTCTCGTAACGTCCGTTGTGCCTAAAAAATACTGTCCGCCCGAGTCTACAAGATAAACGCCGTCTTTGTTGATTTCGAGATTGTCCTTTTCAGACGGCGCAAAATGCGGCATCGCAGCATGAGGATTAAAAGCCGAAATACATTCAAAACTTTCAAAAAGAAAATCTTTTGACTTTTTTCTTTCCTCCAAAAGCATTTCGGCGGCAGAAAGTTCGGTCATCTGAATGCCATTTTCCAAATTCTTTTCAAACTTGTAAAAAAATCTCTCTAACGCCAAACCGTCTTCAACCATCGAAAGGTTCATATTTTTCAACTCGACAGAATTTTTGACCGCTTTCATTAATTGTACGGGCGAAGGTTTGTCAATGATTTTTTGCGTAAAAGACGAATAAAGTTTTGAATTAACAGTCTTTGAATCAAGCAATAAGACTGCATTTTCGGGGATAAGGTTATGAAAATCGTAAACCATGTCATAACCGCAAATTCTTACATTAAGACCGCTCAGATATTGTTTTAAGTTTTCTTTAAGACGGTTTTCATGGATAAAAAGATAAGCGTCTTTTTCTTTTTCAACGACCAAAAATGCGCGGAAAACGGGACAAAAATCAATGTCAGAAGCACGGAGATTAAGTATCCACGCTATGTCGTCAAGCCCCGAAGTTAAGAAATACGATGCGCCGTTTTCTTTAATTTTTTCCCTTAATCTTGAAAGTTTTTTGTCGGAACTCTCACCGCTGAATTTTTCTTCCAACAAGAAAATGTCTGTAAGTTTTTTTTCAGGACGGTTGTGCCAAACTTTTTCGATAAGGTCAACGTCCGAAAAAATCATACCGCTTAATTTCTTCTTCAACTCCGAATATTTGTGAGCCGTAATTAAACTTCCTAAAAATCCGATAGTTGAGCCGGGTTTTAAGTTCTCTTTCAAGAAAGCGGTATATGTGATGTCTTTTTTCAAAACAAAGCCGGAGTTTGTCAATTCTTTTTCGCCGGAAATAAAAAAACGCGAATCCGTCCAAAGTCCCGCGAAATTTTCCGTTACAACTACAACGGCATTATCGCCCGTAAAGCCCGTCAGAGCCTTTACAAACATAAAATCTGCCGAAATGTATTCGCTGTTGTGGTCGTCAGTATTGAAAATCAAATACGCTCCGATATGCTCTTGTTGCATTTCAGCGCGAAGATTTTTAAGCATTTGATTCATTTTTTTTACAACAATTTTTTATGATAAGATTTGTCGGCTTCGAGAAAAGTGTCCTTTACTTTTTCCTTAAAATACTTATTGAGCCGCGCATACGAAATGACAAAGTTTAGAAAATAAACAAGCCAAATTAAAACCAACGTAATAATCCGCCATGTCTGTTCGCCCGTATATCCTAAAATCGGAATCAGCGAAAACAACAGGCACAAAATAAATGTCTCGGTAAATTCGTATTTGCCGTAAACGATAATTTGACCGAGTTTTTTGTCTACTCTCAGCGAGCATTTTTTTACGCCGTTAAAACGGTTGAAGCCGTTCCAAATAAAACGGTAAAACGTGCCGGAAAATTCGTATTCCATTTTATGACGCCAGCGTTTATTCATATAAGCCTTTTCGAGGTCGGGCTTAACGCTGTCAAACAAATGTTTAGAAAAATCCTCCGGCGAAAGCCTCGAATATATTTCAAATTTTGACCGATAATGCAATAACGGAACAAACATTTTGTCTTACAAATTAGTTATAAAAATGTCTGCAAATGTACAAAAGTTTTTCAAGAAAAACTAATTTTCTTTATAACTTTTTCCGAAACTTGCGCCGCCGTTTTGTTTATCAGAAATAAGTTTGCGGCGAAATTCGTGTTCGGCATGATAGTATTTCATAATCATTTTATGAGAAAAAACCTCTTTTAGTTCCTTATAAAAATTCTGTTTTGCAAGCAGTTCCTCGTTGTCCAAAACGACATTGTTATCTAATATTAAAGCACATTGCTCCTCAGTCAGGGCGTCTATTCCACCGGCTTTCGGGGCAAAATTTTTGCGGCGTCTTTCACCGATTTTGTCCAAAATCTCATCATACTTATTATATATTGGCCAAAATTTTTGAGCATCTTGAACAGTAAAATTCATTTCGGTGGTAATATACGCAATTTTTTCAGCCTTAAACTGACGTTTACGTTGCTCCCAAGAAGATTGTTTGTCGTCTTGCGCAAAAGCCACAAAAAACGGAATCAAAAACACCACCGTCAAAAATAATCTTTTAATCATAATATTCACTGATAGTTATAGGTGAAGGATAATTATTCAAAACCTCTGACAAATCTTCTGAGAGAAAAGAATTGTCTTCTCCCGAAGTATAATACAATGCCGTTACGTCAGCAGAATTTCCCAACAAATCCGAGGCGTATTGCGTATAATAATCGGTATTTTTTTCGGAATTTTTGTCAGAGAAGTCAGTTTTGAAAAAACTGAAACAAAAAATTCCGGCACACAAAACCGCAGCCGCAGAAAAACACAACCGTCTTATAATTAAGTTACGCTTATGTTTTCTTTTATTTTCTTCATAATCAATCCGATTCATTATTCTGTCGGACAAATTTTCAAAATAACCGTCGGGAATGTCAAATTGTACGTTCATTGCCATAATTAAATTGTTTTAATATATAGATGTAAGAAAAAGCATAAAGTTTAATTTAAAACTCCAATAATTTTTCTATTTTTTTGACGGCATGATGATAAGAGGCTTTCAATGCGCCTACGGAAGTGTTGAGAATAACCGCCATATCGTCATACTTCATTTCTTCAAAATATTTCATTTCAAAGACTTTGCGTTGTTTTTCAGGAAGTTGACTAACGGCTTTTTGAAGTCTTTGACGGATTTGTTCACCGTTTTGCGAATCTCCTATTTCAGAGGTCAAAAAGTCCAAACGCAAATTATCATCGTCAAGCGAGACCGAAAGTTTTTTGCTGTTAGCCCTGAGAAAAGAAAATGCCTCGTTAGTGGCAATTTTATAAAGCCAAGTATACAAGTTGGCATCACCCCGGAAATTAGCAAGCGAACGCCACGCCTTTAAAAAAGTGTTTTGCAGAATATCGTCAGCCTCTTCGTGAGAGTTTACAACGGCTCGTATACGCGAATAAAGTTGCCGCGAAAATTTATCTACGATTATTCTGAACGCTTTTTCTTTCGTTCTTTCGCAATTAAACAATGCTATGATTTCTTCATCTGACATAAAAAAAGTATTTTTTGCAAAAGTATTTCTTTTTAATTTTCTGCGCAATCGGTTTTTGCATTTTTAGGAAAAATTAATTTTTTATTTTTATATTATTGTAAACACTTGAATTATTGTTAATTATAAAAAAAATAAAAAAAATAAGCAAAAAAAGTTTGCATAATAAAAAAAAAGTTTCTACTTTTGCACCGTCTTAGAAAAACAAGGCACAATAGTTTGGCGAGATAGCTCAGCTGGTTAGAGCGCATGATTCATAATCATGAGGTCCCCGGTTCAATCCCGGGTCTCGCTACAAAAATCGTTGCAGTTTAATACCAAATTGCAACGATTTTTTTGTTTTAAAATCTTGTAATTTGTTGTAATTAATTGTACATTTGCGACAACAATTTTAAACATAAAAAAGAATATGACAGCATTAGAATTGAGAGCGGATTTATTACAAGAGATAGTAATGAACGCCGACAATACGGATATTTTACAAAAGGTTTTGGACTTTTTCCGCAGCCTTACGAATCGGAAAACGGATAAAACCTTAATGACGAAAGAAGATTTTTTTAAGAAGTTGGAGAAATCGCGGGCGGAGGCATCGCGTGGCGAAGTGTACGCAAAGCGGGACGGCGAAACATTTGACGAATTTTTTAAACGGTTAGAAAATGAGTTATAAAGTAGAATTTACCCGCGAGGCGTCATTGAATGTTTTGGCGTTAATGAAAGAGGACAAGGCGGCATATAAAAAATTGTTGCGTTTGTTGGAGGAGTTGGCGGAGCACCCGACGGAAGGGACAGGCAAACCGAAACCGTTACGTGGCGATAAAAGCGGGGCATGGTCGCGGCGCATCACGGACAAACACAGACTTGTTTATGAAATACACGGTTTAGAAATTTTAGTTTTGGTATTGTCAGCATACGGTCATTATGACGATAAAGGCTAACATATAAATATGGAAATGAATTTTGTTCAATGGTCAATTATAATCACCTTTTTTATTCTTTACCTTTTGGTCTTTTTTAAATTCAAAACAAAAACACCGGAAGGTATTTTAGGTCATTTATTATTTCTTGTTTTCTGTATGGGGTGTGCGGGATTTTTCGTTTGGATGTCAAACGTGCCGGAAGGTGCGTTGTGTACGTTGTTGTTTGTAGGCTTAGGACTTGCACCGCTTGTCATAAAATTTTTCAACACAATAGAAGAGGCTCCCGTCCTTACAAAAAAAGACTTAAAAAACAGAGTAACGGGGCAGATTTCAAGATTTTTGAAAGATGATTCCAATTTTTCCAGACCCGTTTTTCTCGACTACGCGCAAATGCTTTTCTTAAAAACTCATTACAGCATTACCGACGAAAAAAAACTTAAAGAAGTAGAGCCTTATTTTGAATATGATTTAAAAAAACTTCCGCAAACCGTTTATTCTCACGTAGTTGTAGAAAATGCGGAAATCACCGACATAAAATACGAAGGCGGTAAATGCAATGTTTCGGTAGACTTTTCGGCATATTTTGCCGCAAAATACAAACAAACCGTTTTTCACTGCAAGGCGGTTGAAGAATGGATATTTTCGCGTAAAGCCGGTACACTTTCAAGCGTGCCTAACGGTTTCGGGGTTATCAGATGTCCGAAATGCGGCGGATTTTTAAGTTTTGAAGATTACGGACACTGTCCCCGCTGCGGCACAACTCAAAATTATGAAGCCGGTCAATGGGTTGTATCGTCAATCAAACGCCCTCAGTCTGAAATAAAGCAGATTTTCCCCGAAAAAGCACTCGCAGAATACAGCAACGCTCCCGAAAAACCGCTGCCGAGCATAGTGTCAGGACTCTTGAAAAACAAAGAACACGATTTTTACAAAATTCAGAACTATAAGTTTATGAATTTCAGAGATTTTGAAAACCGTGTCGCAAAACCTTATTTTAAGAAAATCTGGAAAAACTTTTCTGACAGAGAGTGGAACAAAACGCGGCATTTGGTTTACGAAAACCTTTGGCAAAATATGAATTTCCGTCTGCTTCAATACAAAGATTTGGGCTATAAACGTACTATTTCGGATTTGGAAGTAACGGAAACCGAAACTGTCAGTTACGAAAGAGATAATTTTTATCAAAGCCTTACAGTGAGAATTTTTGCTGAATGTTATGACTACGTAATCAATTACGCAGACGGCATAATCGGCGGTTCTAACAAAGAAAAAAGACATTTTTCACAATATTGGAAATTTGTTTCGGCAATCGGCTATTCAGGAAAATTTTTAGACCCCGAATGTTGCCCTAACTGTGGCAAAAGGGTAGAAGACGTTGATAATTCGGGACTTTGCCCGTTTTGTATGACAAGGGTAAACGACGGCAGTTTTTCATGGATTTTGTTTTCTATTACCGAAGACGAAGATTATTGCGGATAAAAAAAAGAAAAAATGAAAAAGTTTTATTCCTATTTCGCGGCGTTTGCCGTTAACATTATTTTAGTTTATGTTTGTTACCAAATTTGCCGAATAGAATATTTGGCTGAAAATTGGGCGGCATTTAAGGACGGGATTTCAAATCTCGGTTTTTTTCAGGCGTTAAAAGGCTCGCTCGTTTTTGACACCTCAGCCATAGTTTACTCGAATATTTTATATATGGTTTTGATGCTTTTGCCTTTCAGATTCAGAGAAAAGGCGGGGTATCAAAAAACGGCTAAAATTTTATTCGTTTCGGTTAATGGTATCGGAATTTTTGCAAATCTCATTGATTCAGTGTATTTTGCGTACACAAACCGTAGAACTACCTGCTCCGTGTTTTCGGAGTTCGGCAATGACACTGGAAAAATGGGCGGAGTGTTTTTTTCAGAAATCATCTCGCACTGGTATCTCGTAATTTTGGGTGCGGCAATTATTTTTGCTCTTTGGAAATTTTACGTTACCCCGAAAGTCAAAACCGAAAATTTTTCTAAAAAAGACAACATTTTTTATTACGGTGTTTCGACGGTGATTTTGGCGTTGATGATTCCGCTTTGTATCGGCGGAATGAGAGGCGGTTTTACAACGGCAGTCCGTCCCGTAACGTTAAGCAATGCTAATCAATACGTTAACCGCCCCGTTGAGGCCTCGCTTATTCTTAACACGCCGTTTTCTTTGATGCGCACAATCGGCAAAAAAACTTTTAAAGTGCCTAATTTTTACGACAAAGACGAAGTGGAAAAGATTTTTTCGCCGGTTCATCTCGCAAAAGATTCCGTCGAATTAGACAAAAAAAATGTCGTGGTTTTTATTTTGGAAAGTTTTTCAAGAGAGTTTTGCGGCTTCTATAACAAGACTGTGGACGGCGGTAATTATCAGGGCTTTACGCCGTTTTTGGATTCCTTGATGGAACATTCCCTGACTTTTGAACACACGTTTGCAAACGGCAGAAAAAGTATTGACGGAATGCCATCTTCGCTGTCAAGTATTCCGTACTTTGTAGAGCCGTTTTTCTTAACGCCATATTCGCTCAACAAGTTGTCTGGGTTAGCACGCGAACTTAAAAACGAAGGTTATTATTCAGCATTTTTTCACGGTGCGCAAAACGGAAGTATGGGCTTTCAGGCTTTTGCGGCGGCAACAGGTTATGACGATTATTTCGGAAGAGAAAACTTTGACGAAGACCCGCGATTCGGTGGCGAAAACGAATTTGACGGCACTTGGGCTATTTGGGACGAACCGTTTTTGCAGTATTACGCAGCAAAAATGAGCGAATTTAAACAGCCTTTTTTAACGTCGGTTTTTACGGCAAGTTCTCATCACCCTTTTAAAGTCCCCAAAAAATACAAAGACCGTTTCCCTGACAAGGACGATAATCCGCTGCATAAATGTATCTTGTATTCTGACAATGCGTTACGCAGATTTTTTGACGAGGCGAAAAAGACAGATTGGTTTAAAAATACGATTTTTGTTTTCACCGCCGACCACACGAATCAGTTGGAAAGGGATTTTTCGCTGACGGATTTGGGAGCGTATTCGATAACGTTTTTCATTTATGACCCGTCAGAGAAAATAAAACCGCAACGCCGGAACTGCATTGCTCAACAAATTGACATTATGCCGACGGTTTTGAGTGCTGTCGGTTATAATAAAAATTACATCGCTTTCGGCATAGATTTGCTGTCAACACCCGACGAAAAAACTTGGGGCGTCAACTACAATAACGGACTTTATCAATACGAACAAAACGGCTTGATGATTCAGATGACGGAAGACGGCACTCTGAAATCGGTTTTTGATTTTAAGAATGATTCTTTGCTTCTTAATAATTTGATTGGCTCTAAACCTCAACAAGCGGATTCCATGCACAGGGTTTTGAAAGCAATGGTTCAAAGTTATATGCAAAGAATGACCGAAGATAATTTGATTTTTTGAAAATTTTGGGGGTAGTTGTGTAAAAAGCAATCAAAACCTTTTACACAACAACTTCCACAAATTCTTTTTCGCCTAATTTTAACGTTTTTGATGCGGAAACTTTGTTTTCGTTAAAACAGAAACGTTGGAATTCTTTTTCAGAATCAAAGTAATTTTTGAATCTTGTTTCAAAAATAATGTCCTCGGTGTAACACGTCCCCGTTATGTTGAATTTCCTCATAATGCCGAAATTTTATTTTTATACAAATGTAAGGATTTTTTTTGACAAAAATCCAAAACAATTCACTAACTTTGCAAAAAATAACCAATTTATGCCGACAAATAAGATTTCCATACGATTTTTTGATGATAGAGAAGTGCGTGCCGTTTGGAGTGATGACGAAAACAAATGGTATTTTTCGGTGCTTGATATAATAGGAGTGCTTAATAACGAAGACGATTACTCCAAAAATCGAAACTATTGGAAATACCTTAAAAATAAACTTCGCAAAGAACAAAATGAGTTGGTTAGTGCCACTAACCAACTGAAAATTCTTGCTGCTGACGGTAAACGTTATAATACTGATGTTCTTGATAATGACGGCGTTATAAAATTAGCACAATCAATGCCGAATACAAAATCAGCAAGATTTATACAATGGTTTACATATAGCGACGAAACTATTGACGGCAAAAGTAAAACTAAGGCGTATGCGCTTTTTGAAAGCGGTCTGATTGATTCCATTGAAGTTGGTACAATAAAAGGTTTGCAACAGATTCATTCTCAACGCTATGGTTCGCAGTGCCGTTGACTCTACCCAAATTCGCAAACTTTTGCAAAACGCCCTCACTGATAAAATCAACGACCGTGAAATGTTTATGAAAGGCATTGATTATTCGTATTATTACGAACAAGAATAAAGTGTTTGAAATCGGCAAAATAAAAAACCACGAAAGACTTTTCAAAAATCTTTCGTGTTTTTAGTTGTAAAAAAATTATCTCTGTTTTGCTGCTTTGAGTGTGTTTTTGAGCAGCGAGCAAATCGTCATCGGACCTACACCGCCCGGAACGGGGGTTATCAAAGAGGCTTTCTTTGAAACTTCGTCAAAATCAACGTCGCCTTTTAATTTCCAACCTGATTTCGTTTGATCTGATTTTACGCGCGTTGTGCCGACATCAATCACCGTTACGCCGTCTTTTACCATATCCGCCGTAACAAATCCCGGTCTGCCGATTGCCGCAACCAAAATATCTGCCGTTCGTGTTATATCTTTTAAATTCTCAGTTCTCGAATGACAAACCGTTACGGTAGCATCAATGTCTTTTTGACTCATTAAAATGCTGAGCGGTCTACCGACAATGTTACTTCTGCCGATGATAACGCAATGTTTTCCTGAGGTTTCAACGTTGTAACGCTTCAACAAGTCAACAATGCCAGAAGGCGTTGCTGAAACAAAACTGTCAAGTCCCGCAACCAAACGTCCGAGATTCACGGGGTGAAAGCCGTCAACGTCTTTTTTCGGGTCAATAGCCTCGATAACTTTCTGTTCGTCAATGTGTTTCGGTAACGGCAACTGAACGATAAAACCGTCAACGTCAGAATCGTTATTCAGTTTTTCAACCGTTTTCAACAACTCTTCTTCCGTAACGTCGTCTTCAAAACGGATTAAAGACGATTTAAAACCGACTTCTTCACACGATTTTATTTTATGCGCAACGTAAGTCTCGCTGCCGCCGTCGTGTCCGACCAAAACCGCCGCTAAATGCGGCTTTCTATTCATTTTTTTTACTTCTTCCGCAATCTCCGCTTTGATTTCCGCAGAAGTTTTCTTTCCGTCTATTAATTGCATGGTTTTTGGGTTTTTATCCGCTCGCCGCGGGGCGTTCTTTTTTATAAAAAAGAACCAAAAAATTTTTATATTCGCGCTTTCAGCGCGGACGCTCCGTCCATACGGTGCTAACATCCGGCGAGCGATAGCGAGCCGAATATAAAAATTTTCCGGTTCCCTTTTTTAAAAGGGAACAAAAAATTATCTACGTTTCATCTGATTCATCATGCCCATTAAGCGGCGTGCGCCGGTGCCGGACATCATTTTCATGAGTTTGCGGGTTTCCTCAAACTGTTTTAAAAGTCTGTTGACGATTGCAACGTTTGTACCGCTACCGTCGGCTATTCTGCGGCGACGACTGCCATTGATGACCTGCGGGTTTTCCCTTTCAAACGGGGTCATTGAATAAATGATTGCCTCTATTTCTTTGAAAGCGTCATCGTTGATGTCAAGGTTTTTGATAGCCTTGCCGACCCCCGGAATCATCGAAGCCAAATCTTTTAAGTTACCCATCTTCTTGATTTGCTGGATTTGCGCCAAGAAATCATTGAAGTTGAACTGGTCTTTTAAGATTTTCTTTTGAAGTTTTTTGGCTTCTTCTTCGTCGTATTGTGCTTGAAGTTTTTCCGCTAACGAAACAATATCACCCATACCGAGGATTCTGTCCGCCATACGTGAGGGATAGAAAATGTCAAGTGCGTCGATTTTCTCACCCGTTGAAACAAATTTAATCGGCTTATCAACAGTGTATCTGATACTTAACGCAGCACCGCCGCGTGTATCACCGTCGAGTTTCGTCAAAACGACACCGTCAAAATTCAATCTGTCGTTAAATGCTTTTGCTGTGTTAACGGCATCTTGACCCGTCATCGAATCGACAACGAAAAGTATTTCGGTAGGATTAGTTTCTTTTTTGATGTTTGAAATCTCGTTCATCATCTCCTCGTCTACGGCAAGACGACCGGCGGTATCGATGATGACAACGTCGTTACCGTTTGCAATCGCTTGTTTGATAGCGGCTTTTGCAATTTTAACGGGATTTTTTTCGCCCTCTTCGGTGTAAACGGGAACGTCAATTTGTCCGGCTAAAACTTTCAACTGTTCGATAGCGGCGGGACGGTAAACGTCGCCGGCAACCAAAAGGGGTTTTTTGCCGTTGTTTTTCTTGATAAAATTAGCGAATTTTCCCGAGAAAGTGGTTTTTCCCGAACCTTGCAAACCGGCAATCAAAATAATTGCGGGATTTGCTTTGAGATTAACCTGAGCCTCATTTGTACCCATCAAAGTGATTAATTCGTCATGAACGAGTTTAATCATAAGTTGATTAGGTTTCAATTCGCCCTGAACCTTTGTTCCGAGTGCTTTGTCTTTTACTTTGTTGGTAAATTCCTTAACTATATTGTAATTAACATCGGCATCAAGCAATGCCCTGCGAACCTCTTTTAAGGCATCTACGACGTTGATTTCGGTAAGAGTGCCTTCGCCTTTGATTTTCTTAAAAGACTGTTCAAGTTTTTCGGTTAAACTTTCAAACATTTTATATTACACTTTATTAATAAAGATTATTTTTTTCAATGCGCAAAAGTATTAAAAAAGAATTGTATAAAAAAATTTTTTTGTTTATAAAACTTTTTTTTAACTTTGCAGCATATTGGAACAAGCAAACTAATTATTTTATAACATACATTTTAATTTTTTTAAAGACATGAACATGACCAAAATTACTTATGCGGTTTTGACGGCTTTTGTGCTGTTAACCGTAGTTCCGTCTTGCCACAAAGACGACAACAGAGATGTTAACCCCGATGTTAACCCTGTACAAAACTACACTTCTGAAAACGAAGCAGAAATTTCCAAAGCCAAAATTGCAAGCAAAGTTGCTCCTGAAACGATTCCTTGGAGCGAGAGTTACAATGATTTTGTAGTAAAAGTCGAAAAATTTTCTAACAAAATTGCCACGAAAATCGGCTGTCAGCAAAGCGGAAATACTGCTGTTTCGCCCTTGTCGGTTTTTATGGCGATGAGTATGGCTGCCGAATGTGCAGGCGGCGAGACCCGCCAAGAAATTCTTAACACGTTAGGAATTAGTTATGAGGAACTGAGTACCAACATTCAGGAACTTTGCAAAGAGTGCAACCGCATACTTGGGCTTTATGACGGCGAAGACGAAAGCAAAGCAAAAAACATGATTAAATGTGTTAATTCGCTTTGGATAAAAGACGGCGCAAAAGTAAAAGACGGCGGCATTAAAAACCTCACTACAAAGTATTACAGCGATATTTTCAAGATGGATTTCTTAAACGCTGACGTTAACCAACTCGTTACTTCTTACATCAAAAACGAGACACGCGGCTATCTTGCTCCGAATTTAGAACTTGACCCCGCAACGCTCATAATGCTTATGAACGTTGTTTATTTGAAAGAAGTTTGGAACGATTACGGCGGAAATCTTGATTTGACGGACAAAAAATACGATTTTGTAAATTACGACAAATCAACGACTTCGACGAAACTTATGACCGGCGAATATGTCAGCGGCAAAGCAATCGTAAAAGAAAAATACCGTAAATTTTATACAAGTACAAACAGCGGATTATCTTTAACATTTTACGTTCCTAACGAGGGTTATAGTGTTGACGACATTTATAATACTGATGTTTTGGACGATGAAACGCAGTATGTTTATACCGATTCTGAAAACCGCTATCATACACGTTGCTTTTTCCCTGAATTTACGGCGAATTACGACAACGACATAAAAGAGATAATTAAAAATTTGGGAATCAATCACTTATTCGGCAGTTGTGATTTTTCTAATTTAACAGACGAAGAGGTTTTCTGCGGAAAAATCAAACACGTTGCCAAACTTGAAGTTAAAAGAGAAGGCATTGAAGGAGCAGCAGTTACGTCGGTTGAGATGTGTACTTCTGCCGGACCTGCCAGAGAAGAATTAAAAGACGTTTATGAAGATTTTGTTGTTGACAAAAATTTCGTTTACGTTTTGAGCCGTTACGACGTGCCTCTGTTTACGGGCGTGGTGAAAAAAGTAGAATAAAAATGTATCGTTTTTCAAAAAAAATTTCTATCTTTGCCTTAGAAACCAACACGAAAAAAATATGTTAATATTCTATCAGTCAGAGTCTTCGGTGATTTATGCCGTAAAACTCAAAGAAACCCTTCTCAGCGGAGACAACGAAAAACTTTTGTGGCTTTTCGGTAATGCCAACCGTTTGAACGACAATACGATAAGCGGTGTTTTCGTAGGCCCGCGAAAAGAAATGATTACTCCGTGGAGTACTAACGCAGTAGAAATCACGCAAAATATGGGTATCTCCGGCGTTGAGCGTATCGAAAGATTTTTCCCCGTTACTGACGGAAAAGAACCCGTTTTCGACAAAATGCTTCAAAGAGTTTATCAAGGTCTTGACGAAAACGTGTTTGAAACTTCAAAACAGCCCGACCCGGTTGTCTACATCGACGATATGAGGGCTTATAACAAGCAGGAAGGTCTCGCACTCAGCGAAGAAGAAATCCTCTATCTCGAAAATTTAGGCAAACAACTCGGCAGAAAACTTACCGACAGCGAGGTTTTCGGTTTTTCACAAGTTAATTCCGAACATTGCCGTCATAAAATTTTCGGCGGAACTTTTATAATTGACGGTCAGGAAAAAGAAAAATCGCTTTTCCAACTTATAAAAGACACTTCAAAGGAAAATCCGCGCGGAATTGTTTCGGCATATAAAGATAACGTCGCATTTTTGGAAGGACACAAAAGCGAACAATTTGCGCCCGAAAATCCGGCTGAACCGTCAGAATTTGAAATAAAAGATGTTGAAACGGTTTTGTCGATGAAAGCCGAAACTCATAATTTCCCGACTACGGTAGAGCCTTTCAACGGTGCTGCAACGGGTTCGGGCGGCGAAATCCGCGACCGTATGGCAGGCGGAAAAGGCAGTTTCCCGATTGCGGGAACGGCTGTTTATATGACCTCATATCCGAGATTGGAAGAAAATTCCGGCAACAAAGAACCCCTTGCTGACCTCGGCGGCAGAGAATGGGAACGCCGTATTGACGAGCGTAAATGGCTTTATCAAACTCCCGTTGAAATCCTCATCAAGGCTTCTAACGGTGCGAGCGATTTCGGAAACAAATTCGGTCAGCCGCTTATTAACGGTTCGCTTTTGACATTCGAGCATTTTGAAGGCGGCGACAAATACGGCTTCGACAAGGTGATTATGCAGGCGGGCGGTGTCGGTTACGCTAATAAATATGCGTGTCTGAAAAAGAAACCTCAGCCTGACCAGCCTATCGTTGTTCTCGGCGGCGACAACTACCGAATCGGAATGGGCGGTGGTGCAGTTTCGTCCGTTGCAACGGGTCAGTACAAAAACGACATCGAACTTAATGCCGTTCAGCGTTCTAACCCTGAAATGCAAAAACGTGTCTACAATGCCATCAGAGGCATTTCAGAATTGGATTATAACCCGATAGTTTCGGTTCACGACCACGGTGCAGGCGGACATTTGAACTGCCTTTCAGAACTTGTTGAAGAAACCGGCGGAACGATAGAAATTGACAAACTTCCGATTGGCGACAAAACGCTTTCGTCAAAAGAAATAATCGGTAACGAGTCTCAGGAAAGAATGGGCTTAGTTATTGAACCTCAATATGTTGACCTCTTGAAAAAAATTGCTGACAGAGAACGCGCTCCGATGTACGTTGTCGGCAAAACCACTAACGATATGGTTTTCAAGTTTGTTAACCCTGATAAAACAACTCCGATAAACCTCAAACTCGAAGACTTTTTCGGCAAGCCGCCAAAGACGATTATGCGCGACAAAACCATCGAGAAAAAGTATTCAGAAGTAAAATATTCTGACGACAAATTTGCGGATTATTTATCGGAAGTACTTCAAATAGAGGCAGTTGCATGTAAGGATTGGTTAACAAACAAAGTTGACCGTTCGGTTACGGGAAAAATTGCACGTCAGCAGACTACGGGACAAATTCAGTTGCCGCTTTGCGATTTGGGTGCAGTAACGATTGATTACACCGGCAAGCGCGGTATGGCGACGGCTTTGGGACACGCTCCCGTTGCGGCATTGATTAGTGCGCCGGCGGGTTCAAGATTGGCGATTGCAGAGTCGTTGACAAATATCGTTTTTGCACCTTTGGATAAGGGTTTGGATTCGGTTTCGCTGAGTGCAAACTGGATGTGGCCCTGCAAAAACGAGGGCGAAGATGCGCGTTTGTATTCAGCGGTTGAAGCGGCAAGTAAGTTTGCGATAGAACTCGGCATCAACATTCCTACCGGTAAGGATTCGCTGTCAATGACACAAAAATATCCTGACGGCAGCAAAGTTTTAGCCCCCGGAACGGTGATTATAACTTCGGCAGGTGCTGTCAGCGACGTTAAACAGATTGTTACGCCCGACCTCAAACCCGTTGAAAATTCGTCAATTATCCATATTGACTTTTCAAAATGCGCTTTGACTTTGGGTGCGTCAAGTTTTGCTCAGGTGGTTAATTGTTTGGGCGATAGTTGTCCTGACGTTTTGGATTCGGCATATTTTAAGACGGCGTTTAATGCGGTACAATCGCTTATTAATCACGGACTTGTATTGGCGGGACACGACGTTTCGGCAGGCGGTTTGATAACGACACTTTTGGAAATGTGTTTCCCGACGATGTCAGGCGGTATGGAAATAGAGTTGACGGACGGTTACGACCTCTGCACGACACTTTTCAGCGAAAATCCGGGTATTGTTTTGCAAGTTTCGCCGGAATGTCTCGATTATGCTGTCAAAATCCTTGATAATGAGGGAATTGTGTATGACATTATCGGCAAGACGATTCCGAGCCGTAACCTCAAAATCTCTCATCAGGGCAAGATTAATAATCTTGACATTGACTCTTTGCGCGATACTTGGTTTAAAACGTCATACCTTTTGGACAGCATTCAGACGGAGAAATCCTGTGCTGAAACCCGTTTCAACAATTTTGACAAACAGCCGTTGGAGTTCAGTTTTCCGACTGACTTTACGGGCAAGTTTACGCAATACGGCATTGACCCCTCGCGTAGAAAAAAGACAGGTGTTAAGGCTGCGATAATTCGTGAAAAAGGTATCAACGGCGACCGTGAAATGGCTTATACGCTTTATACTGCGGGTTTTGACGTAAAAGACGTTCATGTTACCGACCTTTCGTCGGGCAGAGAAACTTTGGAAGACGTTAACTTTGTGGTTTATTGCGGTGGCTTTTCTAACTCAGACGTTCTTGGTTCGGCAAAAGGCTGGGCGGGTGCGTTGAAATTCAACGACAAAGCACGCACGGCGTTAGAGAACTTCTACAAACGTCCTGATACACTGAGTCTTGGCATTTGTAACGGTTGTCAGTTGATGAACGAACTCGAACTCATATATCCGGGCAGAAAAAATCATCCGAAATTAAAGCATAACAACTCGCAAAAATTTGAATCTTCATTCATAACCGTTGACGTTTTGGAAAACAATTCGGTGATGTTCAAGGATTTAGCGGGTGTTAAGTTAGGCGTTTGGGTTGCGCACGGCGAGGGACGTTTTGACCTTCCCGATGCTGAAAACACGTATAATATTCCTTTGAAATATTCTTACGGCGAATATCCTGCAAATCCTAACGGTTCGGCATATAATGCGGCGGGTATTGTTTCAGACGATGGACGTCATTTGTCGATGATGCCTCACCCTGAAAGGGCGATTTTCCCGTGGCAATGGGCTTATTATCCGTTTGAAAGGAAGACTGACGAGGTTTCACCGTGGATTCAGGCTTTTGTCAACGCAAGAAAATGGATTGAAGAGAAAACTAAGTAAGATGAAAAATTTAGTTTTGTTGACTATATTGTCCGCATTGGTTTGTGTTTCGGGTTGTAACAGCAATTCAGGGGCAACAAATGCGGATAATTTTGAAAAATTTGACACTTCCGTTTACGGGGGTGTCAATTTTCATGTTGAAACCATACAGTTAGAAACGGGTTTCGGATATTCGGTTAGTATTAACGACAAAAAAGTTATTGTACAGAAAAATATTCCTGCCGTTGAAGGGAATTTGGCTTTCAAAACCAAAGAAGACGCTTTGAAGGTCGGCAAATTGGTTGCGAAGAAAATGATTCATTTTCCGGGCGATTTACCGAGCGTTACAAAAGAAGAATTAAAAGAATTGAAGGTTATTGAATGATGAAATTCCTTGCAGAGAAAACAAAAAAATTTTGCTGTTATCCTGCTTTGAGTTAATTTTGCAAAAAAATTGAAATAATGTTATCAAAATAATGAGATTTTTTAGTAAACAACCCGGCTTTATTATGACCGTCAATATGCTTTTGATGATGGCGGTTTATATGCTTTCGAGATGGTTCTTTTATGCGATGAATCTTTCTCATTTTCAGGAGACTACGTTTTCTGATATGCTCGGAATTTGTTGGGGCGGTTTGAGGTTTGATTTTAGTGCGCTGTGCTATCTGAACATCGCTTTGGTGGTGGCTCAGTTTTTACCGTTCAAATTCAGAGATACCGTTAAGTATCAAAAAGTTATAAAAATTATTTTTCTCGTCATAAATTCCATCGGCATTTTTATAAACGTTGCCGATACGGTTTATTTCGAGTTCGGAGGCAGACGGACAACGGCTATTTTCTTCTCGGAATTTGCCGCCGAAGGTAATCTCGGTAAAATCTTGGCTCACAGCGTTTTAGAATATCCGTTAGTGTGGTTTTTCGGTCTCGGAATGATTTTTTTGACTTGCAAACTATATTTCAATCCGATAAAATATAACAAAAATTCAGAGGATTATGCCGTTCCAAAAGTGTATTATCCTGTACATTCTATCGTGTTTTTAGTTGCCGCTTTGATAACGTTTGCGGGGCTGAGGGGCGGTTTAGCGTACAAAATGCACCCGTTAAGACAGGATTCGGCAGACCTTTATTGCAAGCGTCCGATAGAAACCGCAATCGTCCTTAACACGCCATTTACTATCATCACGACCCTTCACAAAAAAGGCTATACAGACCCGAAATTCTATCCCGAAGAGCGGCTTGACAGTCTGTTTTATCCAGTCGTCAATTTAAAAAATGACGGCGGTGAAATGAAAAAATATAACGTTGTAATGTTTTTATTGGAGGGCTTTTCGAGAGAATTTGTCGGATTTTTCAACCGCGACAGCGTAGGATATACACCGTTTTTGGATTCGCTTTTAACGCAAAGTTATTCTTTTGAATATAGTTTTGCTAACGGTCTGCGCTCGGTGGACTGTATGCCGGCTTCAATGGCGGGCATTCCGCGTTATATTGACCCGTATTGTTACTTCATTTATTCTAACAATAAATTGCAGGGATTGCCCGAAATGCTTAAAAATGAAGGATATACGACGGCATTTTTTCACGGTGCGCCTAATACGACTTTGGGTTTTAAAGCCTTTGCTAATTCAATCGGTTTCCAGGATTATTACGGTATGGACGAGTATGAGCATAAAGAGTTTTTTGACGGAACGTGGGCAATTTTTGACGAGCCGTATTTAAAGTATTTTGCAGATATGACAAATCAAATTGCAGAAACAGAAAAACCGTTTTTCGTGACGGTTTTTACGGCTTCCTCGCATGAGCCTTTTGCGCTGCCTGACGAGTATAAAAACGTCTTTACAAAAGGTACAATTCCTATGCACAAAACGGTAAGTTATGCCGACCATTCGATAAGAAAATATTTTGAAAAAGTCAGGGACAAAGAGTGGTTTAAAAATACGGTTTTTGTTTTCACTGCCGACCATACGGGACCGTCGTGCAGAGAGGATTATAACAACGAAATGGGACGGCTTTTGATTCCCGTGTTTTTCTATACGCCGGGCGGACAGTTGCCCGCCAAATGCGATTCTTTGCGCCTTATGCAACAGACGGACATAACGCCCTCATTGTTAAGCGTTTTGAATTATCAAAAACCGGTTTTCAGTTTCGGCAAAAACATTTTCGACAATGATTCTTCTTTTGTGAATTTTGTTTTTAACAACAAAAACGGCAGTTCGATGTATTATCTTGATACACTGATGATTGAATATCGCGGAAAAGAACTTTACGGCATTTTTGATTACAAAAAAGATTTTTCGTTGAAGAATAATCTTTTGGACAAAAAAGACGAATTTCCTCAACTTCCCTTTATGGAAGAGCAAATCAGAGCGATAATTCAGCAGTATATTTCGAGAATGAAGTCTAATAATTTAACGGCTAAATAATTTTTGATGTAAAAAAGTTTTTTACATCAAAAATAAATCTTCCGCCATTACTACGCTGTGGACAAGATAATTATACCGGCTGACTGTTAATCCTATGGGAGTAACTATTGTATTGATTACCTGATAATTAGTACCTGTTTTTTCTTTAAAAACGTTTATACGGTTGTCAAGTGTATCGGCGTATGCCTTATCAATAGAGAAACGGCGGTCGCGGAATTTCATCTCGCAAAGGTGTATCATTTTGTCAACCCGCTCTATAACCATATCTATTTGAGTGCCTTGTTCGTTGCTGCCCTGCGGCGGAATGTATTTCCACGAAGAAGTTTTTGTAGCAATTCCGGATATGCCGAGGGCATGTTTGATTTGGCGGAGATGGCAGCGGCAAAGAAGTTCAAATGACATTCCCTGCCATGAAGCAATGCTTTGACTATTAAAATTGTGTATCCAAAATTCTTCGTCTTTTGTGCGGTTGCCGTCAATATATTTGAAATAAAACAATGTATAAAAGTCAACAAGTTTGTAAATTGTATTTTTCTTTTCGTTGCCGTATTGGTTGTAAGTTTCGATAAAATCGCAGTTTTCCAAATTGTTGAGAACCGTTGTCAGGCTTCCGCCTTGATAATTGGTGGCTGCGATTATTTCGTCGCGGGTGAGACCTTTTTGTTTCTGCGACAAGACTTTAACGATGTTGATGTACTTGTCGGCACTCGAAAACAATGCGTTGTAGAGGTCTTCAAATTCGTTTTGCAACAATGCTCCCTGCCGAAAAAACAAGTTGTCAATGTTTTGCGGAAGGCTAAGACGGTTGTCCAAAAGCGACAGATAATACGGTATACCGCCGATAGTCATGTAACACTGCATTATTTGTATACGGTTCCATGCAAAACCGTTATTTTTTAGATACAATTCGGTTTCGTTAAGAGTAAACGGGTGCAAATCTTTCCAAATATTGCGACAACAAATCTAACGCTTTTGTCCAATTTTGCGGCGTTTCGATGCGGTGGTCTGCATATTTTGAAAGTGAGGAGGCAAAAGTTTCGAGTTGCTGTTTTGAGGTCATTCGCGAGACACCGACAAAAAGGAAATCGAACCTGCCTTTAAAAAACTTTTTTACGAGGAAGGTTTTTCCGACACGTCTGCGGCCGTAAAGTACCACAAATTCCGACTTGCACGACTTGATACATTGTTGAATTTCAGCGGTTTCTAATGCTCTGCCTACTAACTTTTCTGTTTTCATAACGGATAATTTGCATTGTTTTACGCTGCAAATATAATAAAAATTTTGCCCAAATCAATACTTTTGATCCTATATTTGGGCATTTTTTTAAAAAATCTTGCCCAAATCTATATTTTTTACCCCACATTTGGGCAAGATTTTTTGATTCGTTTTTCTGAAAAAAAAGTATTAATTTTGCGGTGTATAAACTAAAAAAATTAATTATGAGAAAATTTTTTACACTTTTTTTTACGCTTGTTACCTCTTTCAGTTTTGCACAAACGGACGTTTCGCTTTATAACATTTTGCGCGGACAATTCCGACAAAGAGGCGTTTACGGCATTGTATCAATGAAAAACGGCGAAAGTTACACCGTTTTAAAGTCAAATTCAGTTATCAAATACGGTTACAAAACAGGACAAGTTGAGGACACACTCGCTGATGTTTATGAAGGCTATGGCTATATTGAGGATTATGAATTTTCGTCCGACGAGAAAAAAATTCTTTTTTACACTGATTCCGAAGAAATTTACCGCCGCTCATTTTTGGCAAAGTATTTCGTTTTTGACGTTGCGACAAAAAAAATCGAGAAAGTAAGCGACGATTTTGAGTACATTCAACTCGCGACTTTTTCTCCTGACGGAAAGCAAATCGCTTTCGTCAAAGACAATAACCTTTTTATCAAAAACCTTGAAACAAAAGCCGTTAAACAAATAACTACCGACGGCAAAAAGAATTTTATCTTAAACGGTCTGCCCGATTGGGTTTATGAAGAAGAGTTTGAATTTAACAAAGCGTTTGAATTTTCGCCGGACGGTAAGTATTTGGCTTACATAAAGTTCAATGAAACAGACGTGAAAAGTTATACGCTTCAATATTACAGCGGCATAACCGATGAATATTCGTCCGAGGCAAATTATCCCGAAAATTATGTCTACAAATATCCGAAAGTCGGCGAAGATAATTCTAAGGTTTCGGTTCATGTTTACAGTTTTGAAACGGGCGAAAGTTTCAGCGCGGAACTCGGTGAAAATCAAGACATTTACATTCCGAGAATTTTGTGGACGGGTGAGAATAATAAGTTAGCAATTTGCAGAATGAACCGTCTTCAAAACACTTTGGATTTGTTGAAGTTTGACGTTAACACTAAAAAAACTGAAAATTTTTTTACTTTGACGGATACCCGTTATATTGAAGAATCGGTTATGCCTTCAATAACGTTCTTAACCGGCGGAAAATCTTTCTTAATCACCTCTGACAAAGACGGTTACAGACAGATTTATCATTATTCTTCTGACGGAAAACTCATCAACAAAGTAACCTCAGACAAAAAAGAAGTTTTGGAATTTTACGGCGTTGACGAAAAAAACAAAAAGGTTTATTTCACGGGTGTCGGCGAAAATGCAGCTCAAGAGGCGGTTTACGTTACGGATTTAAACGGTAAAAACCGCAAAAAACTTTCCGCTCAAAACGGCGTTAACAGTCCTGAATTTTCCAAAAACTTTAAATATTTCATCAACTTTTATTCGTCGGTTTCCACACCTTATTATATAACGGTTAACGACAATAAAGGTGCGGAAATTCGTGTTATTGAGGACAATTCTGCATTGAAAACCCGTCTTAACAATTCAAAATGTCCGAAGCGCGAAATTTTTTCTTGGAAAAATTCTTCGGGCGACTCCTTGATTTCTTTTATCATCAAACCGGCGGATTTTGACGAAAACAAAAAATATCCCGTTTTGGTTGTCGGTTATAACGGACCTAATTATAATCTTGTCAGCGACCGTTATGAATTTCAGTGGTATAATGCTTTGGTTGAAGAAGGTTATTTGGTGGCTTGCACCGACACTCGCGGCACTGGCAGAAAAGGTGCTGAATTTCGCAAATGTACTTACGGTCAACTCGGAAAATTTGAAACCGAAGATTTGGTAAGTTTTTCAAAATATCTTTCGGGCTTAAAATTTGTTGACGGCTCACGGCTCGGCATTTGGGGTTGGAGTTACGGCGGTTTTATGGTATCAAACGTTATGACACGCGGTGCGGGAAGTTACAAACTCGGTGTTGCGGTTGCGCCTGTAACTAACTGGGAATATTACGATAACATTTACACCGAGCGTTATATGGGCTTGCCTCAAAACAATCACGAGGGTTACATCAACAATTCGCCGCTGAAATATGCTGACAAGTTGGAAGGTAAATTTTTGTTGATTTTCGGCAGTTGTGACGACAATGTTCACCCGCAAAATTCGATGGTATTTTGTGAGGCTTTGGTTCAGGCTGACAAAGAGTTTGAGTTTATGCAGTACACTAACAAAAATCACGGAATTTACGGCGGCAACACGACATGGCATCTCTACAAAAAAATGGTAAAGTTTATTGAAGAGAATTTGTAAAAAAACGGTTTTGTTGCGTTAAGAAAATAAAAAATGCTATTTTTGTTGCGACAAGGAAACAAAAATAGCATTTTTTATTGCGAGAAGGAAACAAAATACTTATATTTGCAAAAATTTTCAATTATGATAACAAAAGAAACTATCCGTGAAATAATCCTTGACAACCGTAAAGAGGTGTCAAAACGTGAAATTGTCCGCAGAAACTTTACTTTTATGGACAATGCCTGTTATGTTCTTATAGGTGTAAGACGAGCGGGAAAGTCGTATATTCTTTACCAAATGATAAAAGACGTTCTTGCAAAAGGACATTCTTGGGACGAAATTGTTTATATCAATTTTGAGGACGAGCGGTTGCTCGAAATGCAAACCGAAGATTTGAACAAGATTCTTGAAGTTCATCAGATGATGACGGACAAAAAACCGTTTTTGTTTTTGGATGAAATTCAGAACATCAGCGGCTGGGAAAAGTTTGCCCGCCGTCTTTCAGAAAACAAATATACGGTAGTTGTTACTGGCAGCAATGCTAAAATGCTTAGTCAAGATGTGGCGACAACCCTTGGCGGCAAGTTTATTATCAAACAGATTTTTCCGTATTCATTTGAAGAATTTTTGCGGGCAAAAAACGTTCAAATAGACGAAAACTCATTTTTTGCGACCGATAAACGCGCTGAAATTCAGAAATATATGCGTGAATATTTTTATGACGGCGGTTTTCCGGAAAGTCTCAACTACGAAATAAAATCGGATTATCTGACTTCTGTTTATCAAAAAATATACATCGGTGACATTGCTGCCCGTAACAATATTGATAACATTTTCGGACTAAGACTTATGTTTAAGAAACTTGCTGAAAATGTAATGCACCCGATTTCGTTTACACGGCTTACAAACGTGATAAAATCGTCTGCCACCGTGATTTCCACCAAAACGGTAATTGCATACGCGCAATACTCGCAAAATGCGTTTTTGTTGCTGTCCATAAGAAACATTGCGGCAAAACTCACCGACAGAGAAACTGCGCCGAAATTGTATTTTGTTGATAACGGTTTGTTCAGTGTTCTTGCAATTCATAGTGAACCTGTCTTGTTGGAAAATCTTGTCGCCGTAACACTTTTGCGCAAATTCGGTACTGATGACCATGTGTTTTTTTACAACAAAAATGTCGAAGTGGATTTTGTTGTCCCGGAACACGACCTCGCAATACAAGTTTGTTACCGTCTGCGCAATAATATTGATGATACATTTCGCCGCGAAACCTCTGCTCTTGTATCTTACAGCAAATTTACCGGCTGCAAAAATCTGTATATCATCACTTATGAAGAAGAAGAAACCGTTGAAGTAGAAGATGCGCAAATCAAGGTTGTGCCGATATGGAAGTTCGTTTTGGAGAATTTGTAAAAAACTGAAATTTAACGCATTGTTAAAAATTTTCAAAAAAAACTTAAAAAAAATTTCTCAGTTTGAAATAAAGTTTTTAACTTTCGCTAAATTCTAATTAATAAATAAACACATAAAAAAAATGGATGCATTAACAAAAAAATTAGTTGCTGAATGTATAGGTACATTCACATTGGTAGCAGGCGGTTGCGGAACGGCAATTTTTGCCGGCGGCTCAGTTGGATTCTTGGGCGTTGCAATTGCTTTCGGTCTTACGGTTGTTGCAATGGCTTACGGAATCGGACACATTTCGGGCGCACATCTTAATCCGGCGGTTTCTTTCGGAGCGTTTGTGGGCGGCAGAATGAGCGGAAAAGAGTTCGGTTTGTATTCTTTGGCTCAGATTGTCGGCGCAATTATCGCAGCAGCAATTCTCCTTTTAATCGTAAAAGAGAGCGGTATAACAACAGGCGATTTTGCCGCTAACGGTTACGGAAACGAGTTCTACAAAGGCGCAGCAGGTTACAAAGATTGCACCGCTTTGGGCGCATTTCTTATTGAAGCCGTTTTGACCTTCTTGTTCCTTATCGTTATCCTCGGTGCAACCGATAAATTCGGCGGCTCGGGCAACAATGCAGGTCTTGCTATCGGTCTCACTTTAACTTTGATTCACCTCGTAAGCATTCCTTTGACTAACACGAGCGTTAACCCTGCACGTAGTATTTCTCAGGCTTTGTTCTCTGACAATGCTTTGGCAATGAGTCAGTTGTGGGTATTTATCGTGGCTCCGCTCGTTGGCGCAGGTCTCGCAGGAATTGTTTACAAAAACGTATTTACCCAAAACGACAAGGAAAAATAAAAACAATTTTTGGGAATTTTTTTAAAAAAAAGGGTTGCTTTGAAAAAAAGCAGCCCTTTAATTTTTTACGGCGTTAACAACCTCTTCGGCAAAATTACTTAGTGTCGTATCTCTTGCGCCCATAAGCAAAATTATATCGCCAGTTTTGACGTTGTTTTTTAAGAACTCCGGCAAAAGATTTCTGTCTTCGATGTATAAGGATTTTTTGCCGTTTTTTGTCAGCGCAAAAGAAAACTCTTCCGCGCTGATACTCTTGTCGGCAGTGCCGCCGGCGTAATAAATTTTTGAAAAAATCATCACATCATCTCCGCGTAAAAGTGCTGAAAGCCGTTCAATAAGTTCGTTTTTCATTAGTCTTGACGGCGCAAAACCGTGCGGCTGAAACCACGCTAAAACCCGTTTTGAAATCTTTTGACAAGCCGAAAGCGTAGCACAAATTTTGGCAGGATTATGCGCAAAATCGTCCATAACCATAATGTTACCGTCGTTAAAAACAATTCTGTTACGCCTGAAAATACCCTCGTATTTTGCTAACGCCGCCGCCGTTTTGTCATCACTTATATTAAAAAGCCTTGCAACCGAAATTGCCGCCATAGCATTTTCCATATTGTGATGACCGATAACAGAAAGCGTAAAACGTTGATTGTTAGAATTAAACGTTATGCCGGAAATGTCCTGAGAAAAATCATAACCGTAATTTTCTGCCTTAACATCAAGACACGAAAAATTATGACCGCTGTCAAGTTTTTTTGATAGCGGATTGTCAAGATTAACGATTAATTTCTCGACAGTGTTTTGCTTAAAAGTCTCGAACAAAGGCACGAGTTCCGAAATTTCTTTATGGTCTTTGTCGATATTGAGAATAAGTCCGATTTTCGGTTTGTATTTGATAATCGTGCCGTCAGATTCATCGGTTTCGATGACCAAAATGTCAGATTTTCCGACATAAGCATTACCGATTAAGCCCTTGTTTTGCAGCGAGATAAGTCCTGCACCGGTTATCAAAGAGGGTTCTAATCCGCACTCTTGAAGCACGTGAAAAATCATTGCCGTAGTCGTGGATTTTCCTGATGTTCCGGCAACTGCGATTGTAAAGTTTTTGTTACAAATTTCAGCCAGCAAATCCGAGCGGTGAAGAATTTTTACACCGCCCTCTTTTGCTTCTTTATACTCTTTGACAGTATCTTCTATCGCCGTGGAAATCACCGCAAAATCGGTGTCAGAATCTAAAATGCCTTCGCCTTGCGGATAACATTTTATGCCCAAGGCTTCGAGTTTTTCTTTGGTTTCGTTGCCGTTTTTGGTCAAAAACTGTCTGTCAGAGCCTGAAACTTCATGCCCTTTGCCTTTTAAGTACTGCGCAACCGCGCTCATACCCGAACCCGCAATGCCGATAAAAAAGTATTTCATCTTGTTTTTTTACAATTTCATTACCGTTTGACCTTCGCCGTCAACAACCTCAAAATCAGGATCTTCCCAGTTGTCAGGATTGTCATCGGGATTTTCGTCTTCGCCATCTTCCGGGACTTCGGGGTTGTGTTCAAACTTCATCGTTTCAACGGTATAAATGCTGACTCTCTTGCCGTGTGCGCGGTAACTCTTATCACCGATAAATTCCACAGCATCAATTACTTCTTCGGGACGGTCTGCGTATTTGCCGCCAAAAGTAACTTTCAAAATCGGATTCTGGTCAACCGTCAAATCGTAGAGTTTACTTTGAAGACTGTCGCCTAACAAATACAATTCTTTGTCGCTGTCTTCTATCTTGAACCTCTTCAAATAGCAGAACTCCATGTCCGCATCGTAATACGCCAAAGAATAAACCTCTTCGGGATTGAACTTGCGGATTAAAATTATATCGTCGTCGAAATGCGTGCTTAAATCGTAACCCGTAACGCGGTAGTGTCCAGTCTTTCTGATTGTTACGATTTTGTCGTCGCCTGAAAACTCGCCCAAATAATCGCCGATTTCCTGAGTGTTGAGTTTTGAAACCGAGGAGTCAAACCAGATTTTTAAGCCGCCTAACGTGCTGACACCGTTTGTCATTTTCGTTATCCTGAGAACGGGATATTTCGTAACTTGATTTCCCATCGAAGCACGGTTTTTTACCGCTAACGTTCCAAAATCAAATTCCCAACTGCGCTTTTTAAGTTTGGCTTTCGGGCGCAAAAGCACTTTCACCGTTTCAGCCTCGCCGTTAGCATTTGCCGAAAAATACGTTACCACGCTGCCGTCTGTCCCTTGCGTTAAATCGTACTCTTTGTCGCGGGTTATGCCCTTGACAGAGAAGCGTTTAGCGTAAGTGATTCCCGTCGCGCCGTCGCGGTACATAGCGTTGTAAATAGTCCGCTCGTCGTTTTTGCGGAAAACGTTGATGTACATCGCGTCCTGACCGATAAAAAACTTATCAGAAATCTTTGATATTGTGTATTTTCCGTTTTTGCGGAAAACAATGACGTCGTCCAAATTAGAACAGTTGCAGACAAATTCGTCCTTCTTTAAGCCCATGCCCGCAAAACCGTCTTCCCAGTTTACGTAAAGTTTTTCGTTAGCAACCACAACTTCCTGAGCCACAATGTTATCGAAGTTTTTTATCTCCGTGCGGCGCGGATATTTTTTGCCGTATTTGTCTTTTATGCCCTGATAATATTCGATTGTGTAGTCGATGATATGGTCGAGTTTGTACTGAGCCTCTTCCATCTGTTTTTCAAGACTTTTGATGTAATTGTCGGCCCGGAAAGCATCGTACTTGGAGATACGCTTGATTTTCAACTCGGTAAGGCGCGTGATGTCGTCAATCGTTACAGGCTTTTTCAAAAGATGTTTCCACGGGTCAAGAGCCGTGTCAATAGTCTGAACAATAGCCTCCCAAGTCTCGCAATCCTCAATCAAATTATAAATGTGGTTTTCGATGAAGATTTTTTCCAAAGAAGCGTCGTGCCAACTGTTAGCAAGTTCGTCCAAAAGAATTTTCAACTCTTGTGTCAACAAACTTACCGTCTTATCAACGGAATGTTTTAAGATTTCTGATGACGAGAGAAAGCACGGTTTGTTGTCCAAAATCACGCACGAATTTGCCGAAATCGAAACCTCACAATCCGTAAAAGCGTAAAGCGCGTCAATCGTTACGTCCGGCGAAACGTCAGCGTTGAGATACAAAAGTATTTCGACGTTTGCCGCCGTTTTGTCCTCGATTTTCTTGATTTTGATTTTGCCCTTTTCGTTAGCGGAAAGTATTGATTCTATGAGACTTCCCGTCGTTGTGCCGAAAGGAATTTCGGTTATCGAAAGTACGCGCTTGTCAAACTTTTCGATTTTTGCCCTAACGCGCAATTTTCCGCCGCGTTTTCCGTCCTGATAACGCGAAACGTCAATCGAACCGCCCGTCAAAAAGTCGGGATAAAGTTCAAATTCTTCGTTTCTAAGGTACTTTATCGAGGCGTCCATCAACTCGTTGAAGTTGTGGGGCAGAATTTTTGACGACAAACCTACCGCGATACCTTCAACGCCCTGCGCCAAAAGCAGCGGAAATTTCACCGGCAAAGTTATCGGCTCTTTGTTACGGCCGTCATAACTGAGTTTCCAATTCGTGGTTTTGGGGTTAAAAGCAACGTCCAAGGCAAGTTTTGAAAGTCTCGCCTCAATGTAACGCGGTGCGGCTGCATCGTCGCCCGTCAAAATGTTTCCCCAGTTTCCCTGAGTGTCAATAAGCAAGTCTTTTTGCCCTAACTGCACGAGAGCGTCGCCGATAGAAGCGTCGCCGTGAGGGTGATACTGCATCGTGAAGCCGACAATGTTGGCAACTTTGTTGTAGCGACCGTCGTCAAGACGTTTCATCGCGTGAAGAATACGCCTTTGAACGGGTTTTAAACCGTCGTCAATTTCGGGTACGGCGCGTTCAAGGATTACATACGAAGCGTAATCGATGAACCAATTTTTAAACATTCCCGAAACGGATTTCAGTTGTAAATGGTTCTGAACTCCGCCTGCTATTTTTTCATTTTCATTCTGGGTATCTTCCTGATTATTACCCTCTTGATTAATATCTTGATTAATATCCTGAGACATAAAATTAAGTATCTTGAATTGTCAGAGGGCAAAGTTACAAACTTTTTTTTCAATACGAAAAAAAAGTTTTAAAAAAATAGGTACGGAATTTGAGAATATTTTTATATCTTTGCCTTTTGGACAAGCCAAAAATTTATAATTATGAAGTTAAGAACCAAACTGCCCTTGTTTACGAGTGTTACGGTGTTGACATCAATTTTGCTTATCGCCTTTACTTCTATTTATAATTTTAGAATGCAGGCGGAAAAAGACATCGAGCATTTTAGGGACGACGAGATAAACAATATTAAAGACCAGTTGAAGGACATTGTTAACATCGCTTACAAAATGATAGAAGCGACGTACAATGTTACTAACGAACTGAGTGTCAGGGAGCGTTTCGGGTTGGGCATAACCGATACGGTGGCTGATTTCGACATGAATCAGTTGGTGGTCAACAGAATGGTCTACACATTGGAAAATCTCAGAACCTTGCGATTCGGAACGGACGGATATTTGTGGATAAACCGTTATGACCCGCCTCACGAGGTAGTTATGCACGCCACGATGCAACATTTGGAAGGTGCGCCACACGTGTTTTACATTGAGGAAACCGACGTCAATATGTACGATGCGTATTCTGCTCTTATAAAAAGCAACAACGGTGAAGGTTTTCTTAAATATTCGTTTTATAAACCTGACGCAAAGGCATGGATTCCTAAAATTTCGTTCATAAAACTTTTTGAACCTACCGGCTGGGTTATCGGAACGGGTGTTTACGAGGATTATATAGACAGGGAGGTTTTGAAGAAAAAAGAAGACCTTGATAAGCGTGTTAACTTTCTTATCCGCGTAACGATAATCATCGGTATTGCGCTTGTCGTTATAGCAACGGTTATTTTGTATTACTTCGGAAATTCGGTCAGCAAACCTATTCAAATAATTGAAAATCAGTTATTTCAGATGTCGCGAGGCTTGGTTGTCAACAAGTTGTCGATAGAGCGTGATGACGAAATCGGTCAGATGAAAAAATCTCTTGACTCTCTGATTGACGGTTTTGCGGCGTATGCGGGTTTTGCCCGTCAAATCGGTGAAGGAAACCTTGATTCTCAGTTTAAACTTCTTTCAGAGCAGGACAACCTCGGCAACTCTCTGCTTGAAATGCGTAATTCGCTTCGTTTGGCAAGAGAGGAAGAGGCAAGGCGACAGTTGGAAAACAAACGCCGTCAGTGGGCTGCGGAAGGTTTGGCAGTCTTGGGTGATATTATCCGTATGGGTTCGGGTCGTACAAAGGAGATGATGACGGACGTTTTGAAAAAACTTACCGAATATGTAGATGCCGTTATGGGCGGAATTTTTGTCTTAAACGACAGGGACAAAGATAACGTTTATCTCGAACAAATGGCTTCTGTTGCATATCAAAAGAGTAAATTTATCAAAAATATTGTGTATCCGGGCGACGGTCTTGTCGGCACGTGCTTTTTGGAGAAAGAGAAAATTTTCTTAACGAAACTTCCGGAGCATTACATCGAAGTTCATACCGGTTTGGGCGAGGCAAGTCCTAAAAACTTGTTGTTGATTCCGCTTATTATGGATAACAATGTTCTCGGTGTTTTGGAAATTGCTTCAATGGAAATTTTTGAAGAATATCAAATCGACTTTATCGAGAGATTGGCACAATCACTTGCAATCGCAATCGCTTCTTACAGAATTACGGAAAATATTGTTGAAGAAGTATAAAGTAATCGGAGGCGTGAATCCCCGTTTACATACGTATACAAATAAAAAACCCCGCCTGAAACAGTTATTCAAGTTGATACGGCTGTTTTTGAGGTAAGTCGGTCTTAAAACTCTCGTTGTATATTTCTTTTGAAGCGGTTTTTACGGCGGAGAATTTGCCGGTTTTGCGCTCGTATTTTATAATGCCGTGATGTACCGTTCCGAAAACCATGTCGGAGTTTTGTCAATCAGGTTTCCGGGAACGCCGTTCTTAGCGTCAAAAAATTCAGTCTGTTGTGCATAACTATGTAAAAAGTTCAGTATCAGTAATATAAATAGTATGTGTTTTTGTTTCAGTGTCTTTTCATAATCGAAAAGCAAAGTAAATGTTTTTTTAAGTTTTTTGCAAGTTTTTTTGCATGGTTTTGGGAAAAACGTTATTTTTGCCGTCAGACTTTTAAAACATAAAAATTATGGCAACACCGCATAAATATCCCACAGGCAGGGCTGATTTTGAGTCAATCATCAACGAAGGTTTTCTTTATGTTGACAAAACCGAAAGAATGTACGAAATGATTGGCGACAGAAAATTCGTGTTTTTTTCAAGACCGCGACGATTCGGTAAATCATTGTTGGTAAATACGTTATGTGCGTATTTCGAGGGGAAAAAAGAACTTTTCAAAGGGTTGAAAATTTCGGAATATGAAAAAGATTGGATACAATATCCCGTCATAAAACTTGATATGTCGGCAGTAAAAGACGAAACTATCGAGGATATGCCAATATCTATCGGAAAGCAACTTGAAAAGTACGAAAAAAGATATTCTATTCCTATTGATGAAAAACTCAGTAACGGTGTGCGTTTCACACAATTGATAGAAACTGCCAAGGCTCAGACCGGCAGAAATGTCGTTGTTCTCATTGACGAATACGACGCGCCTCTCAATGCCCATTTATACGACGGACAATTAAAATCGGTCAAACAGATTTTACAAAACGTCTATCAGCAACTTAAAGTCTTGGAAAAAGATGAGCGTTTTGTATTCATAACGGGCATATCAAAGTTTTCGCAGGTCTCGATTTTTTCGACAATCAACAACCTCGAAAAACTTTCGATGTGGGATCAATTTTCTGACATTTGCGGAATAACACACGAAGAACTTCACCGTTATTTCAAGGACGATATTGAGGTATTGGCAGAAAAACATAACTGCACATACGAAGAAATGACAGAACAATTGGTTTATCAATACGATTGTTACCATTTCAGCAAAAATTCGCCCGCAATGTTCAATCCTACAAGTATTTTAAATGCTTTTGCCGAGGGGGAACTCAACAATCATTGGTTTGGCACAGCAACGTCATCGTATATAATTGACCACTTGAAACGACACAATGCTGACATTAAAAGACTCGTGCCAAAAATGTTGTTTGCTGATGATTTTGACGTTTCGCCCGAAGATTACGACAGCCTTTGGCCTATTCTTTATCAGGCTGGATACCTGACTATCAAGGGATATGATGACGAGGGCAAGACATACATGTTGGACTACCCAAACAATGAAGTCCGCGTGGGAATGATGCAGAATATGATGTCCTATTATTTTCCGAGAAACATTTCTTCGGGGAAAGTGTCTATGAAACAGTTTTATTTTGCACTGAAATCAGGACAAATCGACGAGGCTATGACATATCTCAAAGATTTTTTGTCAGAAATTCCCAATATCTTGAACAACAAGGAAGAAAAGCACTTTCAGACAATACTTTACGTGTTGTTTACGTGGCTCGGTTTTTATACCGAGGTTGAGGTTAACACAGCCGTGGGACGTACAGATGTTGTAATAAAAAATGCGAAAAATATCTTCGTCATAGAACTAAAAGTTGATGGCACGGCAGAAGATGCGTTAGCACAAATAAATTCAAAAAATTACGCCATACCTTATAAATATGACGGCAGAGAAATTATCAAAATCGGTGCTAACATTTCGTCAAACAATAATGTCAGGACGATAGAAAATTGGGTTACTTTTCGGTAGTCTTTTTTTTGCGGTTTTATGAAAAAATAATTATCTTTGCAATATGAACATTTTAACACGCAAAAATTATGGCAACACCGCATAAATATCCCACAGGCAGGGCTGATTTTGAGTCTATCATCAACGAGGGTTTTCTTTATGTTGATAAAACCGAAAGAATGTACGAAATGATTGGCGACAGAAAATTCGTGTTTTTTTCAAGACCGCGACGTTTCGGTAAATCGTTGTTGGTGAATACTTTATGTGCATATTTCGAGGGTAAAAAAGAACTTTTCAAAGGGTTGAAAATTTCGGAATATGAAAAAGATTGGATACAATATCCCGTCATAAAACTTGATATGTCGGTTATTAAGGATAAGTTAATCGAGCAAATGTCCGCCTCGATAGGAAAACAGTTGGAAAAATACGAAAAACAATATTCCATTCCGATTGATAAAAAAATCAGTAACGGCGACCGTTTTCAGACGATTATCGAAACTGCCAAGGCGCAGACGGGCAGGAATGTTGTTGTCCTTATCGACGAGTACGATGCGCCGCTCAATGCCCATCTTTATGACGGACATCTTAAAGAAGTCAAACGCATCGTTCAAGAGATTTATCAATTGTTGAAGGTTATGGAAAAGGATGAGCGTTTTGTGTTCATAACGGGCATATCAAAGTTTTCGCAGGTTTCAATTTTTTCGACAATCAACAACCTCGAAAAACTTTCGATGTGGGATCAATTTTCTGACATTTGCGGAATAACACACGAAGAACTTCACCGTTATTTCAAGGACGATATTGAGGTATTAGCAGAAAAACATAACTGCACTTACGAAGAAATGATAGAACAATTGGTTTATCAATACGATTGTTACCATTTCAGCGAAAATTCGCCTGCTATGTTCAATCCTACAAGCATTTTGAACGCCTTTGCCGAGGGAAAAATTAACAATCATTGGTTTGGCACGGCAACGTCATCGTATATAATTGACCACTTGAAACGCCACAATGCTGACATTAAAAAACTTGTGCCAAAAATGTTGTTTGCTGACGATTTTGACGTTTCGCCCGAAGATTACGACAGCCTTTGGCCTATTCTTTATCAGGCTGGATACCTGACTATCAAGGGTTATGACGAAGAAGGCAAGACATACATTTTGGACTACCCAAACAATGAAGTCCGCGTAGGAATGATGCAGAATATGATGTCCTATTATTTCCCGAGAAACATTTCTTCGGGAAAAGTATCAATGAAACAGTTTTATTTTGCATTGAAATCAGGACAAATCGACGAGGCTATGACATATCTCAAAGATTTTTTGTCAGAAATTCCAAATATTCTTAACAACAAGGAAGAAAAGCACTTTCAGACAATACTTTACGTGTTGTTTACGTGGCTCGGTTTTTATACCGAGGTTGAGGTTAACACAGCAGTGGGACGTACAGATGTTGTCATCAAAAACGCTAAAAACATCTTCGTCATAGAACTAAAAGTTGACGGCACGGCAGAACAAGCGTTAGCGCAAATAAATTCAAAAAATTACGCCATACCTTATAAATATGACGGCAGAGAAATTATCAAAATCGGTGCTAACATTTCGTCCGACAATAATGTCAGAACAATAGAAAATTGGGTTACGGGAAAGTAAGATATGAGGATACGATTGCCTCAATTTCTGCCATGTCAGTCTGACAAAATGTCAAAACAGACAATTTGTCAGATAAAAACTGCCAAAATTTCCGCTTTTTTCTTTTGGCACAAAATATGATTCTTTGGTCAGTGGAATTTGAAAAAATAACGTATAACATTTTAAAAATATTAAAAATAAAATGGCATTAAACATTAAACCTCTTGGCACAAGAGTAGTAGTGAAAGTGCAGGAAGCCGAAACTAAAACAAAATCAGGAATTTACATTCCGGATTCGGCAAAAGAAAAACCGCAACGCGGCGAAATCGTTGCAGTAGGTAACGGTACAAAAGACGAGGCTATGGAACTCAAAGCCGGCGACATTGTGCTTTACGGCAAATACGCAGGCACAAAAATCGAACTCGACGGCGAGGAATACCTCATCATGAATCAGTCTGACGTTTTGGCTATTGTTTAATCACACACACAAAGAAAAGAACTAAAAATTTTTTACAAAAATGGCAAAAGAAATTAAATACAATATCGAAGCAAGAGACCTTTTGAAAAAAGGTGTTGACGAACTTGCTAACGCAGTTAAAACAACCTTAGGACCCAAAGGTCGTAACGTTGTAATCGAGAAAAAATTCGGTGCACCGCAAATCACGAAAGACGGTGTTACGGTTGCAAAAGAAATCGAACTTGACGACCCGTTTATGAATATGGGCGCACAACTCGTTAAAGAAGTTGCTTCTAAAACTAACGACCTCGCAGGCGACGGCACAACAACGGCTACCGTTTTGGCACAGGCTATCGTTAGCGTAGGTTTGAAAAACGTAACCGCAGGTGCTAATCCTACCGACCTCAAACGCGGTATCGACAAGGCAGTTGCAAAAGTTGTTGAAAACCTCAAAGCAAATTCTGAGGAAGTAGGCGACGACAATTCAAAAATCGAGGCTGTTGCCCGCATTTCTGCTAACAACGACCCTGAAATCGGTAAACTTATCGCCGATGCAATGGCAAAAGTTAAAAAAGAAGGCGTTATCACAATCGAAGAGGCAAAAGTTGCCGAAACTTCTGTTGACGTTGTAGAAGGTATGCAGTTTGACAGAGGTTACATCTCTCCTTACTTCATCACCGATTCTGAAAAAATGGAAGGCGTTTACGAGAAACCTTACATCTTGATTCACGACGAGAAAATCTCGATGATGAAAGACCTTATGCCTATTCTCGAACCCGTTGTAACACAGGGTCATGCACTCGTTATCATCGCAGAAGACGTTACTGACGAGGCTCTCGCAACATTGGTTGTTAACCGTCTCAGAAACCCCTCATTCAAAGTTGCAGCCGTTAAAGCACCGGGCTTCGGCGACAGAAGAAAAGAGATGTTACAAGACATCGCTATCCTCACCGGCGGCACTGTAATCACAAAAGAGACCGGCCTCAAACTTGAAAACGCAACTATTGATATGCTTGGTTCTTGCGACAAAGTTGTTATCAACAAAGAGAACACGACTATCGTTAACGGCAACGGCGACAAAGAGGCTATCAAAGACAGAGTTGCTCAAATCAAGGCTCAAATCGAAAAATCTACTTCTGACTACGACAAAGAGAAACTTCACGAAAGACTTGCTAAACTTGCAGGCGGCGTAGCTGTTATCCATGTAGGCGCAGCATCAGAGGTTGAAATGAAAGAGAAAAAAGACCGTGTAGAAGACGCCCTCAGCGCAACACGTGCAGCCGTTGAAGAAGGTATCGTTCCGGGCGGCGGAGTAAGTTATATCCGCGCTATCGAGGCTCTCAAAAACCTCAAAGGCGACAACGAAGACCAAAACACCGGTATCGCTATCATCAAACGCGCTTTGGAAGAGCCCTTGCGTCAGATTGTTGCTAACGCAGGTGAAGAAGGTTCTGTTGTTGTTCAGAACGTTAAAGACGGTAAAGGTTCATTCGGTTACAACGCATTCTCAGGCGTTTACGAAGACCTCAAAAAAGCCGGCGTTATCGACCCGACAAAAGTTTCAAGGGTTGCTATCGAAAACGCAGCATCAGTTGCAGGAACACTCCTCACAACAGAATGTGTTATCGCTGAAAAGAAAGAAGATAAACCCGCTGCTCCCGCAATGCCCAACCCCGGTATGGGCGGAATGTATTAGAATTTTCAATACAAATAAAAATAAAAAGAGGCTGTCAAAATTTGACAGCCTTTTTTATTTGTAATATGTTTAATATGCTCTTGCAAAAACGACTCTTTGTTTTGAGGGTTTGCCGGTAAGCATATCGACACCGTCTTCTTGCGGATTGTTAAGAGGAATACAACGAATCGTGGCTTTTGTTTCTTCTTTAATACGAGCCTCTGTTTCGGCTGTGCCGTCCCAAGGTGCGTAAACAAAACCGCCTTTGTCCAAAGCCGCCTTAAACTCATCATAAGTGTCAACTTTGTAAGAGTGTTCTTCTCTGTATTTCAAGGCTTTCTGATAGATGTTTTTCTGAATTTCGTCCATCAAGTTGAAAACCAATTCGTCAACACCGTCAACGGGAACGGTCTGTTTTTCCATGGTGTCGCGTCTGAAAACTTCAACCGTATTGTTTGCCATATCTCTTGCGCCCATAGCCAATCTCACGGGAACGCCTTGAAGTTCGTATTGATGGAATTTCCAACCCGGTTTCTGATTGTCATCACCGTCAAATTTAACTTCCAAGCCCTTAGCCTTCAAACTCTTAATTACGGGTTCGAGTTTTTGATAAATTGCCTCAGCCTCTTCTTGTTTTTTGAAAATCGGAACGATAACCACGTGCAAAGGAGCCAATTTCGGCGGCAAAACCAAGCCTGAATCGTCAGAATGTGTCATAATAAGCGCACCCATCAAACGTGTTGAAACGCCCCAAGATGTTGCCCAAACGGTTTCTTGTTTGCCTTCTTTGTTCAAGAATTTAACGTCAAAAGCCTTTGCAAAATTCTGTCCCAAGAAGTGCGACGTGCCTGCCTGCAATGCTTTTCCGTCTTGCATCATAGCCTCAATACAGAAAGTTTCCAACGCGCCAGCAAATCTTTCGGTCGGGGTTTTAACGCCTTTCAAAACGGGAATTGCCAAAACGTTTTCAGCAAAATCGGCGTAAACGTCAAGCATTTTTCTTGCCTCTTCCAAGGCTTCTTCTTTTGTAGCGTGAGCGGTGTGTCCCTCTTGCCAGAGAAATTCTGCCGTGCGCAAAAACAATCTCGTGCGCATTTCCCAACGTACAACGTTTGCCCATTGATTAATCAAAATCGGCAAATCCCTGTAAGAATGAATCCAGTTTTTATAAGTGTTCCAGATGATGGTTTCGGAAGTCGGACGGACGATTAATTCTTCCTCCAACTTTGCGTTTTCGTCAACAACGATGTCTTTTCCGTCAGCGGAATTTTTTAATCTGTAATGAGTTACAACTGCGCACTCTTTTGCAAAACCTTTAACGTGTTCTGCCTCGCGTGCAAAAAAACTTTTAGGAATAAAAATCGGGAAATATGCGTTTTTGTGTCCCGTTTCTTTGAAACGGCGGTCAAGTTCGTCGTGCATTTTTTCCCAAATCGTGTAGCCGTAAGGTTTGATTACCATACAGCCTCTGACAGCGGAGTTTTCCGCTAAATCTGCGTTTGTAACGAGGTCGGTGTACCATTTTGAATAATCTTCCGACCGTTTGGTTATAAAATCTGCCATTTTATTTCAATTTTTTTTTAACGTGCAAAGTAAATACTTTTTTTCGTGATTTGCAAAGATTTTTTTGATTGTTCTTTTTTGCAGGTTTTAGAAAAAAGTTTTATTTTTGCCAAAACAATTAAAAGCGCAAAATATTATGTCAAAATATCTTAATCCGAAAGTCGATTTAACTTTCAAAAAAGTCTTCGGTGAACATGCAAACTTGGTTAAAAGCCTTTTGAATGCTCTTTTGCCGTTGCCTGAGGGTATGACAATCGAAAAAGTTGAATATTTAACCTCAGAAAACGTTCCTGAAAATCCCGCCAAAAAATATTCAATCGTAGATGTCAGATGTACGGATAATTACGGACGAGGTTTCATCGTTGAAATGCAGAATTATTGGAACAATGAATTTTTCTCGCGGACACTTTTCAATGCGGCTTCGATGTATTCCAAACAATTGGCAAAAGGCAATCCGTTTGAAAGGCTGAAAGAAGTTTATGCTCTTGCGCTTGTCAACGACGAAGCGTTTAATTACGAAAACGACAGCGACTATATGCAAGAGTTTTACATCATTAACAAAAAGCATCCGTCTGATATTCACAGAGATATATCATTGATTTTTGTTGAATTAAAAAAATATAAACCCGCTGACAAGGGCAGCAAGGCGATAAAAGATTTGTGGCTGAAATTTTTAACGCAAATCGACGAAAATACTGTTGAAGTAGAAGATGAGATGTTAGAAAATCCGGAAATCAATGAGGCATTGAATCTTGTTGAGCGTTCAGCGTATACTGATGCAGATTTGTATGTTTATGAGGATTATTTGTTGGAACTTATGACACAACACAATTCGGTTGAAAATGCGCGTGCCGAAGGTCGTGCCGAGGGCGAAAAGCAAAAAGCCGTTGAAATGGCACGTAAACTCAAATTAAAAGGCATAATGTCTGATGAAGAAATTGCAGAAATTACCGATTTAACCATACCCGAAATCCAAAAAATCTAAAACTTTTTTTACGAAATAATACCTTTGCAAAAAAATTATAGACAATGGCAAAAAAATACGACGTTGAAAGAATGTTTGATTTTTTAAGACTAATCAAACTAAACAACAATACCGAATGGTTTCACGCTAACAAAAGTTTTTACGAAAAAGTACGTGATGACTTTAAGGCAATGAGTCAGGAAATTCTGACCAAAATGCAAAACATTGACCCAAAACTTCAAGGCTTAGAAGTCAAAAACTGCATTTTCCGTTTCAACCGCGACACAAGATTTTCACTCGACAAAGCACCTTATAAAAGACATTTCGGAGTTTATCTCGTCCCGGGCGGAAAAAAGAAAGTTGGAGCGGGCTATTACCTTCATCTTCAACCGCTTGATGCTGACGATGAAGAATACGGTCAGTCGCTTTTGGATGTCGGAATTTATATGCCGCCCTCAAAAGCCGCTAAAATTATCCGCGAAGAAATTTTTTACGGCGGTGGCGAAAAACTTCAAAATTTTTTAAACAGAGAAGATGTCAGAGAGCGTTTTAGCGAGAGTTTCGAGCCGGACAATTTATTAAAAGTATTGCCCAAAAATCTTAAAAATTCGCCTTACGATGAATTAATCCGTCATAAAAACTGGGATTTAATGCATCTGCTTTCTGATGAAGACTGTTTAAAAGAAGATTTTGTGGATTACGTTATTGATAGTTTCAGAATCGGAAAAGATTGGAACGATTTTTTTAATGAAGTCTTGGACGGAAGTGATTTCGATAGTATTTTTTAATTATGAGGCTGCTGAGGCAGCCCCATATAATTTTTATTTCGCTTTCCTTAGCACTTCTATCTTGTTCAAAATATCCTGAGCCTGTTTTGTGAGAGCCTGTATTTCAGTGTCAGAAGAATTTGAAAAATGATAATACGACATCAAAATATCAAGATTTTCGGCTTGCGATTTTGCCTCAGCAGCCGAAGTCGAAAGTTCTTCCGAAGTCGCAGCATTTTGCTGAATAATATTATCCAACTGCTGTATAGCATTGCTGATTTGAACAGCACTTATATCCTGCTCCGCACAAGAAGCCGCAATATCGTGAATAAGTTCTGAGGTCTTGTCCATTTGCGGAACTAACTGCTGCAAAAGAACACCGGAACTTTCAGCCTGTCGGACACCGTTGAAAGTAAGTTCGTCAATTTCTTTTGCCGCCGCTTGCGAACGTTCGGCAAGTTTACGAATTTCGCCCGCAACAACCGAAAAGCCTTTGCCCGACTCCCCTACCCTTGCCGCTTCTATTGCCGCATTAACAGCCAACAAGTCCGTCTTGCCCGCTATCTCATTGATAATACTGATTTTATCCGTAATTATCTTCATCGAATCAACAGTCTCTTTAACAGAATCATTTGCCCGAAGAACAGAATTTGCAACCTGATTTGTAATTTCTTCGGTCTGTTTTGCATTGTTAGCGTTACGTTTTATAGAACCTGTCATCTCCTGAACCGCAGTAGATACCTGCTGACTCGCCGCAGCCTGCTCAGACGAACCCGTAGCAACCATAGAGGCAGACCGAGCCAATTCGTTGCTGGAATTTTTTATGTTGCCTGACGACTGCTTAACCTGTGAAACTATTTTCCGCTGACGATTGACAAAATCGTCCAACAAAACCACAAGTTGTGAAATTTCAGTTCTGACTTTGCCCGAAGAATTTTTGAACTCAACACCGAGATTGCCTTTTGTTAATTGCTTAACACCCGAAAGCATATTCTTTAACGGAGAACCTATTTCTCGTCCGATAGAAACCGCTACAATCACCGCTATAATCAAAACAAACAAACAGAAAAGAAGCATTGATTTAACTCTCAAATTCAAACCGTCCGTCAGATGACTCTGAGGCATATAACTGAAAACAGTCCAACGGTTGCCCGGTGCAAATTCGATATGCTCGGTGATAAAAACAAAGCCCGAAGACTTAAACGGCATTCTGTCTTTAACGGCAAGCAATTCCGAACCGTTAACATCAGGCAAGATTTCGGCAATTTTTTTGCCCCAAAAATTATTTTCCAAAGACGAGGTTACTATGTTTGAATTATTGTCAACAACCATAACCTGAGAAAACTCCTTCCACTCTCTTGCGGCAATAACCGCATTGGTCATAAAATCAATGTTAAGATAACAGAAAACCGTACCGAAAAATTTTCCGTCTCTTTCGATAGGCACAAAAACCGGAACCACATTTTTTCTTTCCCCGCGAATCGGCACATCTATCGGCGGAAAAACCTGAGTATGATTACTTTTTTTGAGTTCGATGAACAGTTTTTCGTCAAAAACAAAATTCATATCCGGCAATATCTCCGAATTATAACGCGAATAAAAATAACACATACGACCGTAATATTTTCCGAACGTAGGATCTTTTTTCAACAACTCGTCTTTACCGTCAAAAGCCTCCCAATCATAATAAACGCCCATAACTTCACAAGCCGGATCTTGAATGTAATTAACCCCCAAAAGTTTTACAATGTCATTGCGGCTTAAACCAACACTCAGAGAATCAAAAATAACGGGCGTAGTAAATATCCGAGCCAAAACGCCGCACTCTTGTATACATCTGTCAATTCTTTTCGCAATACTGCTTCTGGAAACGGCAACTACCTGTCTTAAACTGCCGATTGAAGCATTTTCTAAGGCACGGCTAAGATTAATAACGGAAAACACCATTTTTGCAGCAAGAGCGAAAAATACCATGCCGACTACCCAGCGTCTGATTATAGTGCCGATTTTACTGTCAAAAAACAATTCTCTGAAACGTCCCGCTTTGAAAATATTTTTCACACTTACATTCATAATCCGTTCTGTTTATTTTGCATATTTTTGTCAATGGAAAAAACGGCAGGAATATTCAAAACCGTTATAAAATTATCGTTATGTTTGAAAATACCTTCCGCAAATTCAGGATTGATTCTGTTGTCGAAATTAGGAATAGGCATAATGTCAACAGGTTTTACTTCCACTACGTCCCTTACGGCGTTAACAATAGAGCCGACAAGAAAATGATTTTCGTTGTCCTCTTTATTAACGTCCAAGACAATGATAACACTATCCACGTCAAAATCGTTATCATAATTAAGACCACATTCTTTCCTGATGTCTATAAGCGGCAAAATATCGCCCCTGAAATTTATCACGCCCATAATATAAGGCGGCGTTTTAGGAATAGCGGTAATCTTTTGCAAATCAATCACTTCTACTACATCAGAAATTTTATACGCATACAAATCCTGATTAAGTTGAAACGAAAGATACGGTATCGAACTGCTGTAATTTTCCATGTTTTTGTCGTTTAATTGTCAGATTTTTCCATTTGTTTTATCAACTTCGGCACGTCCAAAACAAGAGCAATGCTGCCGTCTCCCAAAATACTTCCGCCCGAAATATATTCCTGATTTGCAAAATATTTTCCGAGCGACTTTAATACAGCCTGATGTTCGCCGATAATCTTGTCTACAATCAGACCGACATGCACATCGTCCTTATAATTGACCACCACAACGTTTTCTTTTTTAGGCGGTTTGCCCGAAAATTCGAGTTCTTTTCTCAAATCTATTATCGTCGTAGGCTCGCCTTCATAAATAAACCTGCCGTTGTCTGCCTCCAACTGCCGCCGCGTAATCTGCGTACAATTGTCAATCATATAAACGGGAATCAAAAGCAGTGTTTTGTCTATCGAAACAAGCAAAGTATCAATAATACTAAGCGTAAAAGGCAATTTTATCGTTACCGCCGTACCTAAACCTTTTTCGGAGGTTACTTCTATTTCGCCACGGAGTTTTACGATGTTTTGTTTTACGACGTCCATTCCGACACCACGTCCCGAAATACCCGTAATTTTTTCCGCCGTCGAAAACCCCGGCATAAAAATCAACTCCATCAACTGCTTGTCGGTAGGATTGTCAGAAGGTTTCAAAAAGCCTTTTTCAATTGCTTTTTTTCTTAAAGCCTGACAATCCATTCCCGCACCATCGTCCTGAATCTGAATAAAAACATTGTTGCCGGAATAAAAAGCCGTAAACTTGATAAGACCGCGTTCTGATTTGTTATTGGCAACTCTAATTTCAGGAGACTCGATTCCGTGGTCAATACTATTTCTGATAATGTGCATTAACGGAACTGACAAGTTGTCAATAATCGTTTTGTCAAGTTCGGTGTCAGTACCGTCGGTTTTGAAATCAATTTTCTTGCCCAACTCAACACTTAAATCCCTTACCAAACGTTGAAACCTAAGCATAAGGCTTTCAATAGGTACAAGTCTGATAGAGAGAGCATTATCCTTAAAACGGTTGGATAGCCTGTCAACTTTTTCGCACAGAGTTCCAAGTTCGGGAATGTTGTACTTCTCGAAAAGCAACATCATTTCCGCCTTTGTGGTAACAAGTTCCGAAACAAGATTCATAAGTTCGTCCAACTTGTCGGAATCCACTTTAATACTCGTTGTCTTTGTATCAGCGGCTGCAACGGCGCGGTCTATGATTTTTTCTTCCGCAGAAAGAGTGTCCTTTTTTTCAACGGCTTTTTTTACAAATTTTTCTTCCTCCGCAACAGCCGAAGCCTCAACTTTGCCGCCCGAGACAAAACCTATCAACTTATCCGTGTCAATATAATTTTGCTCACTCTCTTGAAGAGAGGTAAGTTCGTTAATAAAATCCGCATTTTTAAAAAGGTCGCCGTCAGAAATTTTCGTAATTTTAACCTCATCTTCCACAAACAAGAAAATCTCGGTTAAATCCTGATAAGATTTCTGCGTTGAAAAAACCGCCTCCCAATAAGTATTGTATTTGCTCTCAGATTCAGTTGCCCGGTAACGGGGTATAATAACGCCGTCACCGGCTGCATCAATGTCGGATAAAATACCGCTGATGTTAATGCCTCTGTCTTTGATGTCCGCTTCGGGTTCAAAAAGCAAATAATACGTTACAAAACCGTCGCCGGAAATCTTACCGCCGGAAAGAGAATCTCCGCCTGTAACACGACTGTCATCAGAGTTTGTTATTGCACTTAATTTTGCCAAAAAAACGGCAACCTCTTCTTTAAGATTGTCTTCACCGGTGCTGAGCAGATTGCGGATAAGGTCTACGCACTCCAAAGTCAGATTTAAAACTACGGTGCTTACCGAAAGCGATGAATCGCGGATTTTGCCGTAAATGCTTTCGACATCATGGGTGATTTTTTCTACCATCTTAAAATCATACATTCCCGCAGTACCTTTTATGGTGTGCATCACGCGGAAAATCCTGTTAATATCGTCAGCAGAACCCGGATTCTGCTCCAAGGCAAGAACCGTATCTTCCAAATCGTTAAGCAGGTCGTTGACCTCTTCGATATATTTTTGTTTAAACTGCTCTAACATCACACAATCTCTTAAAATTAACGGTTTTGTTTTTTGTTAAAAAAAACGTGTTCCCTATTGAAGGGCTTTCTTGATAAACATCAAGAACTTATCAATAACGAACGGTTTTTGAATCCAACCGGTAATGCCTATCTGTTTAGACTTTTGTTTCTTTTCTTCGTTAATTTCGGTGGTCAACAAAAGAATCGGAATACCTCTGTACTGAGGAATTTTTTTAACGGTTTCCGCCAATTCCAAACCGTTTTTTCTCGGCATATTAAGGTCGGTTACAAGAAGGTCTATTTTTCTGCCGTCAAAATATTTCAAAGCGTCCTGACCGTCGCAGGCTTTGATAACGTCATAGCCCGCCTGCTTTAAAGTAAACTCTATCACAAAACGGGTGTTCTCGAAATCGTCGGCAATCAAAACCGTCTTTTTGGTGTTTTCTGCCTGATTTTTTTCGGGCGAAATCTCTTTCGAGAAGAAAACCTCCGCCCTCGGATTTTTGAGAATTTGCGAGAAAATAGAAGCATTATCGCTGAGTTTCAACAGATAACCTCTTGCTCCCGCCTCTATCAAATCGCTGACATACTTCTTATTGTCGTACATCGAAAGTCCGATTATAACCAAAGCAGGATTGATTTTCAAAGCCTCTTTCGTAGCCTCAATACCGTTCATTTCAGGCATTTCGATGTCTATGAAAACAAGATCCGGGTCACAGGTGTCAAGAAGACTGAGAAACTCCTTACCGTTAGATGCCTCCGCAATAATATCAACATCGCCCAATTTCTGTAACAATGTTTTTATGGCATTTCTGTATACCAATTTGTCGTCTACAAGTATAACTTTTATCTTACTCATATTATAATAGGTTTATTTTATTCTACTCATTTTTACTCGTATGAAGAACGGGGATTCGTATCAAAACCTGAAATCCGCGTCCGGGTGAAGACCTGAAAAAAAACTTCCCGTCAACGGCTTTTACCCTCGCCCTTATGTTTTGAAGTCCGTGTCCCGATTTCGAGGTACCCGAATACGAAACTACCGAAGTGTCAAAACCAATTCCGTCATCAGCATAGTCCACAACAAGCGTATCTTTTTCGCTGACAAGACTTATTGCCGTATTTTTTGCCTTTGAATGTTTCATCGTATTGTTAATCAATTCATTAAGAATACGATAAACGTTAAGTTCAAGATTTTTGTCTTCCAAGGGGACAAATTCCGAATGTGTAAAGCCGAATTTTATCAACCTTGAATTTTCCAAACCTTCGATTATATTGTTTATCGTTGCCACAAGTCCGAAACGGCTCAAAATCACGGGGTGAAGATTATCCGCAATTTCTTTTACGCCCGAAATCGCCTCGCCGACAATATCTTTGGTAAGTTTTAAGGTTCGGAAAATTTCAGAGGTATCCACACCGCCCGACAATATCAGATTGATGTAAATGTTTATGCTTGAAAGTTGCGCTCCCAGACCGTCATGAAGTTCTTGCGCAAGTCTTGTTCTTTCTTTCTCTTCGGCAAGTGTCGTAGCAGTAAGAACGGCATTATCAAGATTTCTCAACCCCGTTACGTCAGTAAAAACCAAAGAACATATCACATCGTCAGAAACCGCAATTTTTGAAGCCGTTGCCTCAATATACATTTTTGAACCGTCAGCCTTCAACAAGACAAGCGGCGCAGTCTCAAACAAAGGCGGTTTTCCCACCTTGTCGATAAGTTTTACAACGTCTTTTAAAACCTCGCCTTTTAAAACAGTATCAAGACGTCTGCCAGTAAAATCCGCATTACCCTGAATATCAAACAGTTCTAAAAACCTTCGGTTATAACGGTGAAGCACAAAATCCTTGTTAACAGAAACTATGCCGTTAGCGTTATATTTAAAAAGGTTAGAAATTTCTTTTTCCTGACGGATAATTTTCTTTTCGTAAATTTTTTTGTTGATATTGTTTTTAACAAGTCCGGCGATAGTTGCAACCGCGTAAACGTTTTCCTGAGTGATTCCCGAAAGAGAATTTTTGCACAAATAAAAAACACCCGCCAACATATCGTCAATAACTATCGGATAAAGAATATATCTCTGTCCTCTCGAAGATATAACCTGAGGAATATACGGGTCTTGAATATTACAAACCACAGAGCCGGTGTTCTCTTTCAAAAGTTTCACAAAATTGCCGTAATCGTTTTCCGTAGGCGGAAGTTGTCCCTTTTTGCAAGTTTTAAGACGGGTATTGTGATAAAAAAACTCCGTCCTTTTGTCCTTACGGCCAAGAAGCAGAATAATTTCAGAGGCAGTTGTCAACTTCATAAGCGAGTTAACCAAATAAATACAAGTAGAGGTAAACCCCTGAATACCGCCCGCATTTTGTGAAATCACTCTCAGGTCTTTCTGAAATTCAAGATTGCGTCTTACATCAACCTGCGAAGATAATGCACCAGTAATGTTTTCGGTATTAATGACGATTAACCCGCAAGAAGTTTTGTCAAGAAGTTTTCCTTTGGATTCGAGGACGATTTTTCTGCCGTCTTTTTTACGGTTAAGAACATATCTCAACACACATTTTCCTTTTTTTGAAACCTCATAAAAAAAGTTTTTCAAAATCTCTTTGTCTTTTTCGGTTTCAGCAATGTCCCAAAAATCAAGTTCTTCGATTTCGCCCTTATAATAAAAAACTTTGTTGCAAGAAGGTGTCGAAGATACAATCTTACCGGAAGACTCACAAATAATTTCAGCCCCGGGCATATTGTCTTTCATCATTTGAAGCACCGAAAATTTGCGTTCAAACATTTCAGCGCGTTTTTCAGCCTCAGCCCAACGCTCTGCCAAAATTTTTCTCCGCGAAGATGCCTCCAACTGAATTTTTATTCTGTTTAACAGTTCGTCGCTTGCAAAAGGTTTGCAAACATAATCGCACGCCCCAATAGAAAGCCCTTTGACAATGCTCAACGAATCGGCTCGAGCCGTAATAAACATAACGGGAATATCCTTGGTTTTGGAATTTTGTTTCAACTGAGTACAAATTTCAAAACCGTCCTTTCCGGGCAGCATAATGTCAAGCAAAATCAAATCCGGCTTTTCTTTAACCGCCGAAACTACCGCCTGTACGCCGTCCTGAGCGGTTACAACCCTGTAATCAGTGCCGAGCATTGCGCTCAGCATTACAAGATTGAGACTGCTGTCGTCCACGGCAAGTATAGTTTGTTGTCTTTCCATAAACAGAGTTAATAATTTTTCAATAATCTTTCAATTACGTTTGCGGAGTCTCCGGCATCGTAACCTCGCGAAAGGCAAAAGCGCATAAGTTTTTCCCAAACTTTTCTTTTCGGGAAACCCTCTTTTATACCCCGCAATTTTTTTGCCAATTCGTCTTCCATAATCTTTTTTTCGTCCTGAATGTCCGAAACGTGTTCCAAAACGTAATTTATATCATCAGGGGAAATTTTTTTCAGCCTCAAACGACTGATAATTTTTTTTCTGCCCCATTTCGAAAACCTGAGTTTGTCCGAAAAAAAACTTTCCGCATAACGTCTGTTGTCAACATATTTGTTTTCAACAAGGTATTCTACCGCAAGTGCAGCTTCTTGATGACTGCACCCGTGAGAGACCATATAATTATAAGCATCAAGTTCGCATTTTTCAGTCTTTGAACACAATGCCATAAGTTTGTTAAGGGTTATAACAGAGGCGTCAGTCATCATTGCATTTAGTTTTTTAATCAACAAGCAAAGAGTCAGTATTATACTGATAAAACGTGATTTTGTATTGTCCGTCTCCACGCTCTACAAACTCCAACTTTTCAAACACGTCAACATTGGCATAAATCACTTTATACTTGATTCCTACCCTTGTTACGCGCTCCTGAGTAATGCTTTCAAAACCAATACGCTTGGCAGTCAACATCGCACCGAAGTTTTTTTCTTTGTTTTTAAAACCGTTAAGCCAAATTTCTTTCGGAGTATACTGCAACGCATCTTTGTCCAACAACAAAAAAACGTCATCATACCTGCTTTCCCTCAGACAATCGTAAAATTCTGTCGCGACATAATCGCAATCTTTTACCGACCCGCACGAAGAAAAAAACGGCAAAACGGCAAATGCCATCATCATAAAAACTAATAACTTCTTTTTCATTTTTGTTTCTTACCTTTTTGCTGATCACTTTTTAGTTTTACGTCCACGTCTTCGAGATAATACCAACGCCCGCCGTCGTAATAAAAACCGTCAAAAGTCATATCGGGACCATAAAACCTCGGATTGCCTTTGTATTGCGGCAAAGCGTTAAGATGATCGCCGACTATTGCCTTTAATTTTTTATCGTATGACAGACTCATCGCCGCTTTTTCGGTATAAGTAAAAACCAAGCGCGTATTGTTTTCAGAGTCCTCACTCTGAAACTTACCACCGAATCTCGGTTTCCCCACCGGCGTAAAAACAACCTGCTCCAAGACTTTGCGGTTAACAAACATATCCGCTCCGTCCCAACCGCAAAGCGCGTAAACAGGGTGCTTAGAATCTCCGAAACGAGTAACTTCATAATACACCGCTCCGAACCAGTTGTCAGCCTGCATATCGGCATGTGATAAATCAAGACCGTCTTTTTTTGCCTCCCTCAAACGCGTTACCCTGACAGTTTTTCCGTCAAAATAAAGCATAAAGCCGTGATAAGCATAACTTCCTGAATTTAAAGCGATTCCGAATGTCAAAACCCGTAAACGCCCGTCAGAAGAGATAACGGAAGAAAGATTTTTGATTCTATAAAAATTATAACCGAAAACGCCGTCCTCGTTAAGCGATTTTTCCAAAATATCCGCCGCCGAGAGTGCAAATTTCAGTTTCAAACTGTCATTATCAGAGGTGAGAGCATTCTCATAACAGCGGTTAAAATCGTCCATAACAGATTGAAAAACCGTTGTATCCTGCGCCTTTGAAAAACCGCAACATATTAATATACAAAATATTAATGCAATTTTCTTCATTACCTTACTAAAATTTTTCTCCTTGCAAATTTATTAAAATTTTTATATAAAACGCCAAATTTACCAAAATTAATAATTATTAGTAGAAATTTTCAATGATAATTACTAACTTTGCCGGAAAATTTAGAGAAAAATGAACGAAAACATATTAAAATTAGAGCCGGAAATTTTTTGGAAAAATTTCCGCGAACTCACTTTAATTCCCCGTCCGTCGAAACACGAGGAAAAAATAACGGATTTTTTGGAAAACTTTGGAAAAAAATTTGCAGACAAATCATATAAAGATTCTGCGGGCAATGTCATTTGGTTTAAGAAAGCAACTGCCGGTTACGAAAACCGTCAAAGCGTTGTACTTCAAGCACATTGCGATATGGTTCCGCAAAAAAACGAAGATAAAAAACACGATTTTTTAACGGATTCTATCACAACGGTAATTGACGGCGATTTTGTAAAAGCCGACGGTACGACTTTGGGTGCTGACGACGGCGCAGGCGTTGCGACAATAATGTCAATTTTTGAGGACAACACACTTCAACACCCTGACATCGAAGCACTTATAACAGTAGACGAAGAAACGGGCTTAACCGGCGCAAACGGTCTTAAAGCAAACACTTTAAACGGAAAATTTCTCTTGAACCTCGATTCGGAAGAAGACAATATTTTCTATATCGGTTGTGCTGGCGGCGTTAACGTCCACATTTCTAAAAAACTTGAATACGAGAAAGTTAACGATAATTATAAATGTTTTTCGGTGAAAGTTTCCGACTTTTTGGGCGGACACTCCGGCGGCGACATTCACAAAAACCGTCCTAACGCAGTAAAACTTTTGTTCAGATTTTTTGACGGAATCAATTATTTGAAAGTCAAAGACTTTGCGGGCGGAAATATGCACAATGCAATTCCGAGAGAAGCCGTCGCTACGGTATTTGTTCCCGAAGCAGAAATCAAAAATTTTGAAAACAAAGCAAAAGAGTTTCAAAAAATACTTTCAAGCGAATACCACAAAAGCGACCCAGACGGCAAAATTTTTATCCAAGAAATCGCGGAAAACGTAGAAAAATTATCGCTTACGGACGAGAGTTTCAAAACCGTAAAAATGATAATCAGCACTATAATTTCGGGCGTTTACGCAATGAGTGCCGACATGCCCGGATTAGTGGAGACTTCTAACAATCTGTCAGTTACAAAAACAGAAGACGGCTTTTTGAAAATCCTTTGCTTAATGCGCAGTTCGTCTCAAACTCAATGCGATTATTTAAAAGACGTGATGAAATTTCAAGCGGAATTTTTGGGCGCAGAAATCAAGTTTACGGACGAATATCCGGGCTGGCAACCGAATACTGACAGTAGTTTGTTGAAAGAGGCGACCTCGGTTTACGAAAAACTTTTCGGCGAAAAACCGCTCGTTACGGCAATTCACGCCGGTTTAGAGTGCGGAATCATCACCGCAAAACACGCCGGAATGGAAGCAATCTCGTTAGGACCTACAATGTACGGCGTTCACACTCCTAACGAAAGACTCGAAATAAAATCAGTCAAAAAATTCTATACTCTTATTTGTGAAATTCTTAAAAATTCACCTATTAAATAATGAAAAAGTTTTTTCTAATACTGACATTAATTTTCGCGTTTACAGCAAGTTACGCGCAAAAACAAGATAATGTTTCGTGGAATTTTTCCTCGAAAAACCTTTCTAATGGCAGCGTTGAACTCGTGTTCAACGCTACTATTAACGAAGGTTTCAGAATGTATTCGCCTTATAATCCGGCGGGTGCGTCAATGCCGCTTTCTATAATATTGGACGAAAATCAGGCGTTTACGACCGACGGCAAAATCATAGAAACAGATACTCCGCAAGAGCATTACGAAGAAATTTTTGATGTTACCGAAAAGTTTTTCCGTGGCAAAGCAGAGTTTAAAATCGTCATTAAACCCGTTAAAAATGAACCATTTACCGTAACAGGAAAAATCAAAGGTCAGGCGTGCGACGACAATTTTATGTGCACGATGGTTAAGAAAGATTTTTCGATAGACGTTACGACAGGGACTCAAAAAAAAAAGAGCCGATCGAAGCGGAAAGCAATGATTCACTGATAAAAATCTTCTTGATTGCCTTTCTTGCGGGATTGGCGGCAATTTTTACGCCGTGCGTCTTCCCGATGATTCCGATGACCGTAACTTATTTCTTAAAAGACAAAAGCGGAAAAGGTAAACTTCACGCATTCATCTACGGTTTGAGCATAATTTTACTTTACACTTTGCCGGTTGCAATACTAATTATACTTTCCAATTTGTTAGGCGGAGAAAACTTTACGGCAAGCATCTTTAACACAATGAGTACTCATTGGTTACCGAATGTCATATTTTTTATAATATTTTTTGTTTTCGCGTTGTCATTTTTGGGAATGTTTGAAATCGTTATGCCGTCAAGTCTTATCAACAGAGCCGAAAAACGCGGCGACAAAGGCGGTTTAATCGGAATATTTTTCTTGGCATTTGTTTTGGTTTTGGTAAGTTTTTCATGCACGGGACCTATCGTAGGCTCGGTTTTGGTGGAGTCAACGGCAGGCAACAACTTTTTGAAACCAATAACGGCAATGTTCGGATTTTCGCTTGCGTTTGCAATGCCGTTTACGCTGTTTGCATTTTTCCCCGAAATTATGAAAAAACTTCCGAAATCAGGAGGCTGGCTCAACACCGTAAAAGTAGTTTTGGGCTTTATAGAATTGGCGTTAGGCTTAAAATTTTTGAGCGTTGCCGACCAAACATATCACTGGCATATTCTCGACCGTGAAACTTATCTCGCGATTTGGATTGCTATCTCAATAATGCTGTTTTTGTATTTAATCGGCAAACTTAAATTGCCTAATGACAGCGATTTAGAGCATATCAAAGTACCGAGAATTTTGTTAGCGGTTGTAACGTTGTCATTTACCGTTTACCTGATTCCGGGAATGTTCGGCGCACCGCTGAAAGCACTTGCCGGCTACATTCCGCCAATTACCACTCAGGATTTTGTTATGACTTCAAACAGTCAAGTAACTTCAACAGAATCAACGCTTTGCACTACGCCGAAATATTCTGACAAATTGGCGTTGCCGTTTGGGATAAAAGCGTATTTTGAGTACAACGAGGCTTTGGAGTGCGCAAAAAGTCAAAACAAGCCAGTACTGCTGATTTTCACGGGACACGGCTGCGTTAACTGCCGCAAAATGGAGGAAAACGTTTGGTCGGACGCAAGTGTTCAAAGTGTAATGAAAAATGACTTTGTGATATGTGCGCTTTACACTGACGACAGAACGTTATCGGAAGACGGTCAAAACACAATCGGCGAGATAAATTCGGATTTTCAAGAAGCAAAATTCAAAATCAACGCGCAACCGTATTATGTGATTTTAGACCCGAAAACGCCCGATGTTCCGTTAAAGCAACCAATGGCGTATAATCCTGATATTGAAAGTTTTAAGGAGTATTTGAGGGTGCAGTCAAAATGACTGCACTTCATTACAACTGCTTGAATTGTTTTGTCACAATAATTGCTATTTATCGAATAGTTTTGAATGACTACCGATTCGAGTTAGGCTTATAACATTATTTTCCAATATTTTAAACCATATAATCAATAAATCAGGTTCAATATGCGCCTCGTAATGTCCTGAATAATTACCGATAAGTTTATGCGTTTTGTACGGCACAAACGGCAATGTTCCAATATCGCTCAAAATATCAAAAGCCTTTTCAATTTCGGCGTGTTTATTTTTCGGAATTGATTTAAAATCTTTTTTAAATTGTGTCGTAGGTTCGAGTTTATACATTTTCAAGAGTTTAAATAATCCATTAATTCTTTTACCGAATTTGCGCCTTTGTAAGTTTTGCCTTCTTCGGCATCCTTCATCGCTTGTAATGTAGTTTCATTGGGAACATCAGCCGAAACTGGCAGTTCTTCGTCGCCCAAAAACTTTACGAAAGTTAATGATTTAAGGTAGGCTATCAAAAGTTGTGCTTCGATAGTCTTAGTATCTATTTCAAAATAACTTGAAACACTTTTCTTCTTTTTTTTCTTTGCGCTTAGAGTTTCCATATTTATTGCCTTTTTGATTAAAAACGTTTGACTGCAAAAATAACAAAAAAAGAATTATGCGGCAAAAAAAAGTTTATTTGTCCGTGTAAAATAAAAATGTTAAATTTGCAACGAGGATTCAAATATTATAATATTATGAAAAAACACCTTTTGTTATTAACAATATTGAATATATTATTAGTTCTAAACGTGTTTTCGCAAACAAAAACCGTTTTTAATGGAGAGTACAGAAGCAAATCGTTGGATAAACGTGTAATTGCAAAACTTCATTCCATAGAAATATATGATAATTATACAAAAGTTACAGTTGCTCTTGAATTGTCAAAAAACGTGAAATGGCTTTATTACTATTCAAGTAGCAATACGTATATCAAAATAGATGAAGAAAATAAAATTCCTATAATCGGTTTTGAACTGAATGGAAAAATTACGACCGAACCTTTTGACGGTAATTCTTATTGGTATAAGGCAAAATTTAGAACAGATTATTTGTATACTATGGTTTTTGAGTCAGCAATTCCTCCTGGAATAACTAATATTAGTATAATTGATGACGGGGATAAATACATAGGCAATGGACCAAGGTTTATTGACTGCAAAATCAATAATCCCAAACCAAATACAACTGAATGGGACGAATTTTCAATCCGAAAATTCATTGACGAAAACGATGACGAGATATGCGGTATTTATGACGGAGTCGGAGAAGATAAATTAAGATTAGGCTGCATAAAAAAGAACGGTGAATACAAACTCATATATCTCGGAGAAAAAAATAAACCCAGTTGGTGGCATGAAGGCGATTTAAAAGCAGAGTTAATTAAGACCGCAACATACGGACTTTTCAAGGCTAAGTATTATATGAAAAATACTTTGTTCTCATCGGAATATTATGTTACGTTTACCTCTGGGGCAATGAAAATAAATTCCGAGCCTTTCATAAAAATGTATCCAATATACGATAATGAATTTCAAAATTCAAAATGGACAGGAACTGGTTTTGCTATACATGATAAGTATATTGTAACAAATCATCATGTTGCCAATGGTGCAAAGACGATAGAAGTATTTGGAGTAAACGGAGACTTTAAAACAAGTTGTACAGCAAAAGTCATTGCATTTGACAAAACAAATGACCTTGCAATATTGGAAGTTAATACTTGTAATTTGGGGAAGATTCCATACAACGTTAAAACAGATATTTTAGATGTCGGGGAAAATATTTTTGTTTTAGGATACCCCGAAACGACACTAATGGGAGAAGAATTAAAAGTTACGACAGGAATAATTAGTGCAAAAACAGGATTTAATGGTGATGTTTCATCGTATTATATTTCTGCTCCGACATATCAAGGGAACAGCGGAAGTCCGCTGTTTGATGATAACGGTAATGTAATAGGTATTATTAAATCAGGAATTAGAGATAAAGAAAACGTCAATTATGCGGTTAAAGCATTGTATTTGAAAAATTTAATTGAAAGTTCTGATATAAAAATTCCATTGCAAGTTGATAATACAATTGCTAACTTACCTTTATCTGAAAAGGTAAAAAAAGTTAGAAATTATGTGTATTTGATAAAATGTTCAGGCGGAATATCTATGCAATCAGAAAGTGGAACAAATATAGATTTTCCATACACAATAACAAATCCAATTGTAACGACTCCATACGCTGAGCATGCTGAAATTAAAGATATTACGTTTGAAAAAAGTTATACGTCAGTAACAATTGGTCTAAAAAACGGGAATAGTTATTATTCGTATTGCAATGTTTTCCCCGACACATACATAGCCGCTAACGGAAAACGTTATACAATGACGAAAGCAGAAGGCATTAATATTGCACCTGAAAAAACTTATTTTTCAAGCGCAAACGGAACTTTCACATTTACGCTTTACTTTCCTAGTGTTGAAAGTATTCCTGCAACAATGGATTTAGTTGTGCCTGGTGATAGTGATTGGAAGTTTTTTGGTATTAATATACGCTAAAATATCATTTTTTAGATAAGGCATTAGAAGAAGATAAAAAAAAATCCATGGAAGAATTTAAAAATAAACGTAAAATTACTATTGATGTTGTAAAAGCAAATGTGTTTGCTGTTGTGATTATGTTTGCTGCTGCGGTCGTGTTTTTTGTACCATATTTTTTGTTATGGCGCGAAAATTTTTCAATACAAAAACTCAGTGCATTAGATTTTAAACCATTATTATTCTTGTGTATTTTTATAACCGTTGGAATCGTTGTCCACGAACTTATTCACGGTATTACATTTGCGTATTTCGCCAAAAGCGGTTGGAAAAGTATTAAGTTCGGCGTTATGTGGAAAATGCTGACACCATATTGCCATTGCAGCGAACCGTTAAGAAAAAACGAATATATTTTAGTCAGTTTGATGCCTTGTATTATTCTCGGTATCATTCCTGCGGTTGCGGCATTATTTGTCGGAAGTTTTGCGCTTTTATTTTTCGGCATTGTGTTTATAGGCGCAGCAGCAGGCGATATATGGGTAAGCAGACTTTTAATAAAAGAAAAATCTGACTGTACAGTGCTTGACAATCCCTCCGAAATTGGATTCTATGTTATAGAAGCATAACTCGCCAAAAGTATACTTTTAGGGTAGTTTTGGCGAGTTATGTCACGAAAGTGGTCGCGGAGTAGTCAAAAATGACACCTCCGCGACCACTTTCGTGCATTTTAGTTTGGAAAATACACCGCTTTTTCTTAATTTTGCAACGGAAAAAGCACTTAACCCAACTTTGACCCCCCAAAAAAAAATTTTAGTGATTTTTAGTAAATATTTCGTCTACAAATTTGACGTAACATGCTGGAAATCAGCAATGGCATTAATTTGTATCACTCCAAAATGCATTTGTAGTACACAGCAAAGTCGTAGCAAAACATTATATT
>JAFPZK010000045.1 GCA_017417315.1 Bacteroidales bacterium | reverse complement strand
AGAACCAATTCTTGACTTTAATCTCACAAAGAACGACGTTAAGGCACAGGAAACACGTCCGCTCGAAGAAGAACGCGATTTAGAATTAATTTACACCGACAAAAAAACGTATTTAATGCATTATAATTTCGATCCTGAAACTTCGAAACTCAAAAGCGTAACTTATGGTATGCCAAACATTTCGTATGCGCAATCATCGGTATTAACAGATTTTCTTACAGAACGTTACCAGCCGATTGACTACACAGATAAAGAGTTTTACTTTGTTAACTCCGACGAACCGAACAACGCCTCAATGATTGTGATGATGACATTGTCGGTAAATAATCTTCAAATTGATGCAGGTGTAGTCTATATGAAAAAACAATAAAAATTTTCACGCAGTTATGTACATTGTATGATAATAATCCGTATATTTGCCTTGTCTCCGCATTTTATAGCGGAGACGGCATTTAAATAAACAAAGGCGTTGCTAAACGCTTTGTTCTCGGAACATTGAGATTTGGCCATTTCAAGGATAGATTCGGGACAAGGCAACGGCGATGCCTACGGGTTATGTATATCCGCACCTCATCAATGGGTGTGCTGTACATATATTGCGTAGGCAGAGGCGTTGCTCGTTCCTATCTATCGGGCAAGGCCAAAGCCTCAATGTTCGGGACGGGCATTAAGCCAAAAACCTGCGCATTTTTGTTTTTTTATAATAAAGTCTGATTCGGGGTTTTGCAGAAGAATGGAGAAAATATAAACTTAAAAGAAAAGACAATGATACAAAGTAACAACAATCAAGTAGAGGAATACTTCTACAACACATTGCGAGAGAAATCAGTATTTCCATACTCCAAAGAACTTTGTGATTGTATTGAAAACACAGTAAAATCGCTACTCAGCAACAAGCCAAACGCAATAGAACCCGTTCTTTTGCTTGGTAAAATACAGTGTGGAAAAACCAACACTTTTGAAAACATAATCGGTTTGTGTTTTGACCATGGAATTGATGTATGCATTGTGATGACAAAGGGAACAAAAACACTTGCATCACAAACTCTCAATCGTTTACTACGAGATTTTCAATGGTTTAAGTCCGATGGTACACTCAACCAAAAGGGAAGAGTAGAAATCTACGATATTCTCGAAAAATTTAAGAAAAATGGTCTTCAAGAGAGTGTTGCAAAACGTTCAAAAATCATAATAGTCTGCAAAAAAGAGACTACCAACATCAAGCACTTAATCAATCTGTTCAACGTGAAGTCGCCATACCTCAAAAAGAAAAAAGTACTTGTAGTTGATGATGAGGCTGATTTTGCAAGTTGCAATTTTAGAAGGTCAAACAATGTAAGCACTATGGCAAAAATCAGTAGTCAAATAATGGAGTTTCTTTCTATTCCTGAATATTGCCGCTACTTGCAGGTAACAGCCACGCCTTATGCACTCTATTTGCAGCCGGACGGGTATCTCAACCTCGATTCTAACGGATTAGTGCCACATTTCAAGCCGCGCCATACAGAACTTGTGCCTGTTCACGACAAATATGTGGGTGGAAAGCAATACTTTGAGGAATCAGAAGATGATAATTCAATGTATTCAAATCTGTTTGTGCCGGTAGACGAAAAGTGCATTTCGATTTTGGGCAAACGCAACGCACGTTACATCAACAACGGCATAGCATCTGACAATATCAAAAATATTACAAAAACACTTGTATTTTATTTCACTGCCGCTGCCATACGTTCCATTCAAAGGGAGAAACAAAATTTGGAATGTTTTACAAGTTGTCTCATTCACGTTGATACCGACAAAGATGCACACGAATGGCAAAAGAAACTCAGTATGAGACTTATAGATGACATTCGCGATGGTTTCTTATATGACAAAAATGACAAGGCAGACTTGCGATTGGAATCAATGTATGACATTGCTTTTGACGATTTCAAGGAATCTAACACGAAGGCGCAAAAAGCCGGTGTCAAAAACATTGATTTCCCATCTAAACAAGAAATTCGCGACCGTATCATTCGGATTTTCAACGAAAATGATTATTCTGTCAAAATCATCAATTCTGACAATGAAGTTTCCGAAAACTTGAATGACAGCGGACAACTTCGACTTGACAACACTGCCAATATTTTTATAGGTGGCAGTATCCTTGATCGAGGCATTACCATCGACAATATGTTGTGCTTTTTCTACGGTCGCGACCCTCAAAACTTTCAAATGGATACAGTTTTGCAGCACGCCCGAATGTATGGCAACCGCAGCAAAGAGGATATGTCGGTAACACGCTTCTTCACCACAATCGGCATTTATACGTTCTTGAAACGCATACACCAAATAGACGAGGATTTGCGAGACCGACTTAGCAAAATGGTTGGTGACGAAGATATTGACAGCAATTTTGCCACTGAATTTATCGGTTACGATAAGCACATTAAACCCTGCGCCAACTCAAAAATAAAACTAACCAACGTTACGATGATAACGCCGTCGCAACGTATTGTGCCGTCTGGATTCCAAACCGGAACTAAGACTGCTATTTCAAATACAATCGCTGAGATTGATTCGATTGTAAAATCTACGGCAGGGTTTGAGAAAAACGGTTTCTTCGAGATGGATTCTGCCGTTGCGCAAGACATCATTAAGAAGATACGCAGTACATTTATTTACGAAGATAATACTATCTGTACATTTAATGTTGGGCTTGAATGGGATGCAAATGAAATGCTTGCAGCCATAGAATATTCACTTCAAGACAAGGAATCACCCAAAGTGCTAATTCACTATGCAGACAACCGTAATATGAGCCGTCTCCGTGAAAATGGAAAATATATTGACGCTCCTGACGACGGAAATAGTGACACAGCACCTTCTCGGGCGGCGGCTGTCGATTACCCTGTGTTGATGTTGCTGAGGCAAAACGGCAAAAAAGAAGACGGATGGCGCGATACACCGTTCTATTGGCCTGTTTTGATTGTTCCAACACACATTAAAAAAGTAATGTATGCACTTAACGGCGCAGTATTAACAGATAAAGAAGTAATTACACCCGATGGACTCGGTGTTGACCCCGACGGCGACAATGTGTTGAGGCTAACACTTGCAAGTGAATTTTTATTTGCGATGATTTTCGGTTATCAAACAACAGAACATAGGAACATAAACCAAAATACAGCATCAAGATACATAGAACAATCGCCGGATTCTCCTGTCAAATACAAAATACGCACCGACATTCCTATTGATATGAGTAAAATTATAGGAATTGAATCGTACAACGATGGAGTATTCCCATTTGTTTTACGAAAATACGACTACATTTTGTTCCGTAATTCGCACGATAGTTCAGGCAGTCTTTTGCTCGTGAAACTGAAACCATACACAGACGATTCCATCGTAGAAAGTTCTCCCGAATCCGACATCGATAGTCTTGCTGATATGGACAACAATAGGACATTTTATGCAGAAAAAACACTTTGCAGTTGGGGCTTATGCTATGAAATAGAAAGCGTGGTTGGCTTCAAACTCAACAAGGCTGACACAAAACGGTATGAAGAAATGAAAGCGCAAGAACTTTCAGAGCAACAGATTAACAAAGAAGATGTCATTACAATCGACAAAAAAAGGGTAGTAAAACCCGACACACAACCTACAAAACAAGAACTGTTTGCTAAGTCGCAATGTCCTGTAAAGGCAGATGAGGCGAAAATAAGAGAACATAACAGCAAAGTTCAACCAATTGACATTCCATCCACAAATGAAGTATTTGACGAACCGTTCAAAATGGTTGTGGACGGTATATATTGGATTGAAGGTCGCAAAGGTTATCTTTTAAGCGGTACGGTAGAGTCTGGACAAATTGAACTCGGCGACACAATCTACCTCAGCAACGGTTTGTATGGCGTTGTTGATGAGTTCGACAATGACGCTGCTATTGCCACTCCGGGCGACAAAGTCGGAATACTTGTATCAGGTATCAAAAAAGGAGAATTGGACGGCGTAGAAAATTTGATAGTACAATAATTTAGTCAAAATTTTAAAACTTAATCATATATGGAAAATCAACATTTTAAAATGCCAGTCAATGAAGTGTTTCATATTTCAGGTCGTGGCTACATGTTTTTGGGTTGCATAGAATCGGGTACAGTTGATTTGGGCGACGAAGTAGTTTTGAATAACGGTTTGAAATCGTTTGTAAATGGTATTGAAACAGACAAAAAAGTTATTGAAAAATTTTTCAATATTACAACAGAAGGAGAAATAGTAGGACTTCTTCTTGGTAGTATTGCGCCAAAATCACTTACAGATTTTGATAATCTCGTTATTGAAAGCATTGACACAGAACGAAATCATTGCGAAATTTCCGTTACCGAGCAATCGCCGCTCAAAGGCAAAGGCATCATCGTAAAAGGTAAAATTCTTTCGGGCAGCATTAACGTTGGCGACCCAATAATTTATGCCGAACCAAGCGATGGAATTTTTCAAACTGCCTCCGTTGACGCTATCGAAACCGACGGCAAATCTGTTGATACCGCCTCACAAGGTCAGATTGTTGCCCTTAATTTCAAAGGTCTGACAATGCGGGCTAAGTTCGACAAAGTTATTAAACGCTAACTAATTGATTAACATTCAGGGCGAGGATTTTTATCCTTGCTCTTTAAAAAAATGAAATTATGAAAAACAAATACACATTCAGTGACCTTTGCTATGATGTTTTGGCAAAGGAAAACGCGCCTCTAACACCTGACGCTATTTGGAAAAAAGCCGTTGAGATTGGCTTGGACAAGCAACTTGGCACTACGGGCAAAACACCGTCGGCATCTATCGGCGCACGTCTCTATGTCGACATCCGCGACAATGGTGAAGAATCTAAATTTGTTCAGGTTTCCAAACGTCCCGCACTGTTTATGCTGCGTGGCAACGACTTGAAAAAAGCCGACATAGAAAAAGCCGTTGAAAAACAGGAAATTGCCGCTGAAAAAATCACAAGCACATACAACGAGCGCGACCTTCATCCGCTATTAGTGAAATATGTAAATACAAATCAGCATTTTAAGTGCTATACAAAAACCATCTTTCACGAAAACTCGGCAAAAAAGATTCAAGGTTTCAACAAGTGGTTGCACCCCGATTTAGTAGGTGTTTACTATCCTTTTAACGATTATGAAACATCAACAACCAACTTGCAGAAATCATTATATGTCAATTCGATCAAGATGTTTTCGTTTGAGATGAAAAAAGAGTTAAACTTTGCTCATCTTCGAGAATATTTCTTTCAGGCTGTATCAAATTCATCGTGGGCAAACGAAGGCTATCTTGTGGCGTTGAAAATCGACGAAGACGCTGAATTTCAAACGGAACTTCAAAGGCTTTCAAACTCATTTGGCATAGGCATTATCAAACTTGACGCTGAAAATATTGAGGATTCCGAAATAATTTGTCCCGCCCGTTATCACGAAATCATTGATTGGGACACTTTAAACCGTTTGGTAGAAGATTCGCCTGATTTTAAGACTTTTATAACTAACGTTAACGATACCATCACGATTCAAAAGGTAAAACAAAATGAGTACGACAGAGTACTTTCCGATGAGGATTTTGAAAAACATGTCAAAGATAAAAAGATAGGATAATCTTATAACCCGTGGAAATCTCAAAAAAAATCATAGATTTCCACGAGTTATAAGTTTTTTTAGTATATTTGCGGCGTGGCGTTTGCTCCCGTAGCAGCGGCACACCTTGAAAATATAAAGACGTTACTTGTGCTTTGTTTTTGACAAGTAGAATTCCCACGTTTTTTATTTTTTCTATGGACTGATAAAAATAATAACCTCTGCTTTGGGAATTGGCAGAAAAAACGATTAATCAAAATGAAAAAAGTATTATTACTGCTTTTTCTTGTGCAATTATCATTGGGACTGAAAGCACAAACAGAGCATGGTGAATTTTGGGGCATACCAATGGGTGGTAATGTCAAGGATTTTGTGGAAAATCTAAAAGAAAAAGGTGCAAAATTTCTTGAATATCAAGATGATGACGAGGTAAAACTCGAAGCACATTTTATGGCTTTTGAAAGTGCTGACATTTACGTACATTATAATTCGGACAAAATTGTAACATTCGTTGATGTTCAACAAAATCACTCCGGACGTATAGGTGCCCCAAAAGAATGTAAGGCGATTATTGACGACCTCAATACCAAATATACAGTGGAAAAAGAAGGTGCAAATCCGAGAGTTATAGCATTTTATAGATGGGAGTGGTCAGGAAAGAATTTAAGAATTGTATTTCGCAGAAGTTCTGGTTATTCACGTCCGAGCCTTACGTTTTATGACACAGTGTTCGGAATTGCCGAAGAAGAGGATTAAAAATCTTGGTTATAGTCATAAAAAACCTCCGTTTGAAATACTTTTTCAAGCGGAGGTTTTATTTTAACTTTTATTCTTCTATTTTTCCGTCTTTGATTCTGATAATTCTGTCGCTGGTTGCGGCAAAATTATCGTCGTGAGTAACAATGACAAAAGTTTTCTTGAAAGTGTCCCGAAGTTGAAAAAACAAATTATGAAGTTCTTCACGGTTTTTTGAATCGAGGTTTCCTGACGGCTCGTCCGCAAAAATTACTTCAGGGTCGTTGATTAATGCCCTCGCGATTGCAACTCTTTGCTGCTCTCCGCCTGAAAGTTCGCTCGGTTTGTGTGTCGTGCGGTGAGAAAGATTCAAGAAACTTAACAATTCTAACGCACGTTTTTCGGCTTCTTTTTGATTTTTCCCGCCGATAAGAGCCGGTATGCAGACGTTTTCAATCGCATTAAATTCCGGCAAAAGGTGGTGAAACTGAAACACAAAACCTATGTTTTTGTTTCTGAACTCCGCTAACTTTTTCCCCGACAACTTGCCTGCATCTATTCCGCCGATGTTAACTTCGCCCGAATCGGCTTTAAGAAGTGTGCCGGCTATTTGTAAAAGCGTGGTTTTTCCCGCACCCGAAGCCCCGACAATCGAAACGATTTTAGAGTCTTCAATTGTCAGATTTATGCCTTTTAAAACTTCGAGTTGTGAGAAACTCTTTTTTATGTCTTTTAAAACTATCATTTTGCTTGGTCAATTATTTGAATTTGAAACAATTTCGGCCAGTTTTTGCCCGTAACAAACAGCCTATTGCCTTTTTCATCGTATGCGATTCCGTTCAAAACGTCGGTGTTGTCTGTTCGGAGGTTTTGCGGTAAAAGATTTGTTAACTCTATATAACTTAACACTTTACCTGTGTGATAATCAATTTCGGCGATTAAATCCGACTGATAAATGTTGGCGTAAAGTTTTCCGTCAATCATTTCGGTTTCGTTCAGCATTTTTACCGGTCCTAAATTGTCATAAACCTGAACATATTTAACTGTTGAGAAATTATTTTTTTCGAGAAAATAAATATTTTCGCTGCCGTCAGTAAGATACAGTGTATCATTAAAATACGTTAAGCCCCAGCCTTCGGTTGCGACGTCAAATTCTCGGATTTTTTCAAAACTTGTTTTGTCGTAAACAAAGCCTTTGTGATTTTGCCAAGTCAGTTGAACGAGTTTGTCATCCATGATTGTCAACCCTTCGCCAAAATATTCGTCTTCAAGAATAAAACTTTGAAGTATTTCGCCGGTTTCGGGTTTTACTTTTCTTAGCGACGATTTTTTCTTTAAGCCCGTTGACTCGTAAAAAACTCCGTCTTCGTATTGAAGACCTTGCGTATACGCCTGATTATCATGGTTAAAGGTTTTTACGACTTTGAAAGTTTTGCGTTTAGGGACAATGTCGGAATGAAGTTTTACCGACGCACTGAGGTATTCAGACTTTCCGTCTTTAAAAACTTGAACTGTCAGCGGCACGATTCCGCATCTAAAATCCTTTGTATCAATCGTTAACGAAAGTTCGCCGGAGTTTAAAGCCGCAATTTTTTTGCCGTCGGCGTTAACGGTTGCCGAGTCAAAGTCAACACCTTTTTCTTTTATGATGTCAAGCGAAAATTTGTCGGCAACCTTGCCGATGGAATTTTCGTCTAAATTACTGAGTTTCAGCGAGAAATTTTTTTCTTGAACTACTGGTTGCTGCTGAATGTTTTGGTTTTGGGTTTTGTTTTCTTGACCGCTTTGTCCGCATGAAAAGCACAAAGCCGAAGTCGAAAACAGCAATATTTTGTTAATAAAATTCATTTTCTTTTTATAAATTATTAGGTGAAATTACATAATCTAAATTAAAAATTCCGTAAACGGCTTCATTCCAGTCGTTTATATCTGCGTTGAGGGCGGCTAAATTTGCAGTGTCAAGATAAACGCGCTCGTCAGAAAAATCTCCCGCGAGTTTCGACCACGTAGGATTATGACCGACTAAAAGTACGCTATCTACCTTATTATCAATATTTTGAATAAAATTTAGAATTTCTCTTTGATAATCGAAATAAAAACTTTCTTCCAAAACGATTTCGCCGATAAATCCTATTTTATTTTTTATGATGTCGGCTGTTTGGTATGCGCGTTTTGCCGGAGAACTTATAATTTTGTCAAATTTAATTTCCTTTTTTACGATTTCGGCGGCGACTTTTTTTGCCTCGTTGACACCGATGTAACTGATAATACGGTCTTTGTCATCGACATCATCGTTCCAACTTGCCTTTGCGTGCCGCAATAAATATATCCGTTTCATTTTTTTCTCTCTTTTTCAAGCCGCAAAGATAAAAAATCTTGCAAAAAAATGAAAAATAATTATTAATTTAGTGCCGTGAAAAAGCGGAAAACTTTATGGAGGAAAAACTTCAAATACTTTATATGCAAATGCGTTTGGTGAGAATGGCTGCCAAAAAGTGGAAAATGTCTATCCCTGAGGCTGCAAATTTTTTCGCCTTACACGGTGTATTCCGCTATATTGAAGACTTTTTCGGATTGTTTCACGTTGAAGGCGATGCGGCGATTTTTGACGATATAAAACAATATCTTAAAAACAAGGGGGTAAAAAGATGATTAAAAATTTAAGTTCAGGTTTAACATTTTTATGGTCGAGGAAAGTGATATGTATGTAAGCAGAAAAAAAATCAGACCGCTATTGATTTGCTTATTTCAATGGTTGTCAGCGATATAGCAGAGGAAGACGGCAGACGAGCCTCGGACGTTTTGCCGGAATTTCTTCAATCCGGAACTGCAGCCCTTTTATTAAATGCCAAATCGCGTTTTTGGTGGGACGGTCCTGCCGCCGTCAAAGATTTTTACAGAGAGGAAATGAAAAAAAATTTGCCCTTTGACAAAAAATCATTACCTTTGGGGCATTAAAAAACAAACATTTCATTTCTGATGGAAAAAACTTTATTACTTGGAGACGAAGCAGTCGCTTTGGGAGCGATATACGCCGGATTATCAGGCGTTTACGCTTATCCCGGAACTCCGTCTACCGAAATTACCGAATTTATTCAAAATAATCCTTTGGCTAAACAAAGGAATATTCATTCTAAGTGGTCAACTAACGAAAAAACCGCTATGGAAGCCGCTTTAGGTATGTCCTACGCCGGCAAAAGAGCGTTGGTTTGTATGAAACATGTCGGCATGAACGTTTGCGCCGATGCTTTCATAAATTCTGCCGTAACGGGCGTTAACGGCGGTCTCGTAGTGCTTGCGGCTGACGACCCGTCAATGCATTCAAGCCAAAACGAGCAGGATTCAAGATTTTACGGAAAATTTGCAATGATTCCGATTTTTGAACCCTCAAACCAACAGGAGGCTTTCGATATGATGAAAGTCGCTTTTGAACTCAGCGAAAAACTTCAAGAGCCTGTTTTAATGAGAGTTGTAACCCGTCTTGCACATTCAAGGGCTGCCGTTGAAATCGACGATGTTAAGGAAATGAACGCTTTTAATCCTTCAACTTCGCGCGGCTGGGTGCTTTTGCCCGGAATCGCTAAAAAACAGTACGCAGCATTAATCGAAAAACAGACCGAAATAAAAGCCGCTGCCGAAAAATCAGTTTACAACCGTACTGAAAATTACGGAAATGATTTAGCAGTCGTTGCCTGCGGTATCGGTTACAATTACGTTAAGGAAGCCGTTGAAAACTACGGTGTTAAAGGCATAAAACTCTTAAAAATTTCTCAATATCCGCTTCCCGAACAAGCAGTTTTGTCGTTAACAAAGGACTGCAAAAAAATCCTCGTCGTAGAAGACGGACAACCCGTTGTAGAAGAGGACGTTAAGAGAATCGTCGGCGACAAAGCGGAAGTTTTAGGACGTTTGACGGGAGACCTTCCCCGTCAAGGTGAACTTACGCCCGATGCAGTGGCTCAGGCTTTCGGTGTTAAAATCGAAGAAGACTTCAAACCCGCTCAAAATCTTGCAAACCGTCCGCCGCAACTTTGTCAAGGCTGCGGACACAGAGATGTTTACGGCGCGTTGAAAGAGGTTATCACAAAATATGAAAATGCAAGAGTTTTCGGTGATATAGGTTGTTATACTTTGGGAGCGTTGCCGCCGTTTCAGGCTTTGGCAAGTTGCGTGGACATGGGTGCGTCAATCACGATGGCAAAAGGCGCGGCTGATGCAGGACTTTTCCCCGCAATCGCTGTTATCGGCGACTCAACTTTCACACATTCGGGAATGACGGGACTTTTGGACGCCGTTAACGAAAACGCTAACATAACCGTCATTATTTCTGACAATTTGACAACCGGAATGACAGGCGGTCAGGACTCTGCCGGCTTAAACAAATATGAGGCAATTTGTATCGGTTTGGGCGTTGACCCTCAACACGTTAGAGTGGTTGTTCCGATGCCGAAAAATATGCCCGAAATCACAAGAATCATCGAAGAAGAAATCAATTATAACGGCGTTTCGGTTATAATTCCCCGCCGCGAATGTATGCAAACCCTTAAAAGACACAAGAAAAAATGAAGAAAGATTTAATTCTTTGCGGTGTGGGCGGACAAGGTATCCTCTCAATCGCAACCGTTATAGGTGAGGCTGCTACAAAAGCCGGATTGTTTTTAAAACAGGCTGAGGTTCACGGTATGAGTCAGAGGGGCGGCGACGTTCAGAGTAATTTAAGGCTTTCTGACACAGAGATTTATTCGGATTTGATACCGAAAGCAAAAGCCGATTTGCTTATTTCGATGGAGCCGATGGAAGTTTTGCGTTATTTGCCGTATTTGAACAAAAATTCTTGGATTGTAACAAATTCAAAACCGTTTGTCAACATTCCCGATTACCCGGACGAGGCAAAACTTTTTGCAGAACTTGACACTTTCCCGAACCTCAAAAAACTTGATATTGAAGAGGTTGCAAAAAGTATTATGATGCCTAAATCTGCTAATATGGTACTTTTGGGCATGGCTGCAAAATACCTTGAAATCCTTAGCGTAGACCAATTAAAAGAGGCTATCAAGACAGTTTTTGCCCGCAAAGGCGAGGCTATCGTCGAGGCTAATTTAAAGGCGTTTGAAGAAGGAATGAAAAATTAAAAAACGGAATATGTAAATGGATAAAAATTCAGAATATTTACACCCCGAATTTGAAACGTTAAACGTTTCAGAAATTCGGGATTTGCAGTTGAAACGTTTGAAAGATACCGTAAGACATTGTATGCAATCGGATTTTTATAAAAAACGTTTCCTTGAAGCGGGAATCTCTCCCGATGACATTAAGTCTTTGGACGACTTAAAAAAAATCCCTTTCACCACAAAACAGGATTTAAGGGATAATTATCCTTTCGGACTTCGCAGCGTTCCTCTCGAAAAATGCGTCAGACTTCACTCGTCAAGCGGCACGACGGGCAATCCGACCGTTATCTTACACTCTCAGAAGGATTTGGACGAATGGGCAAACGCCGTTGCAAGATGTCTTTGGATGGTTGGTTTACGTCCTGATGACGTTTTCCAAAACTCCTCAGGTTACGGAATGTTTACCGGCGGTCTCGGCTTCCAGTACGGTGCTGAAAAGTTAGGCATGTTGACTGTCCCCGCAGCAGCCGGAAACACGCTTAGACAAATAAAATTCATAACGGATTTCGGCACGACGGCAATTCACGCAATTCCCTCGTATGTAACACGTATTAAAGAAGTTATGGATCAAGTCGGCGTTGATCCGAAACGCGATACAAAGTTAAAAACCTTAGTCATCGGTGCTGAACCTCACTCCGAGGCGCAACGCAAACGTATCGAAGAAATGCTCGGCGTTAAGGCTTATAACTCGTTCGGAATGTCGGAAATGTGCGGTCCGGGCGTGGCTTTTGAATGTAAAGAACAAAACGGTCTTCACATTTGGGAAGATTATTACATCGTGGAAATCGTTGATCCTGAAACACTTGAACCCGTTCCCGAAGGCGAAATCGGCGAAATGGTTTTGACGACCTTGAACCGCGAAGCAATGCCGCTTTTGAGGTACAGAACGAGGGATTTAACGCGGATTTTGGGACACGATTGTCCTTGCGGTCGTCATCACGTAAGGCTTGACAGAATGAAAGGCCGCTCTGACGATATGATTGTTTTGAGGGGCGTTAATATTTTCCCGATACAAATCGAGAAGATTTTGTTAGAGTTTAAAGAGTTGTCTACCAACTATTTAATAACGCTGACCACAGACGGCGACAACGATAACATGACCGTTGAAGTAGAGTTGGAAGAACTTTTCACAGACGATTATTCAAGGTTGGAGAAACTGACGAAAGACATCACGCGGGCGTTAAAGGACGAAATTTTGTTAACACCGAGAGTGAAACTTGTTGCAAAAGGAACGTTACCCGTTTCCGAAGGCAAAGCCGTCAGAGTTGTTGACAATCGAAAAGTGTATGAATAAAAACAATTGATAATTGACAGTTGACAATTGACAATTATCCACTGTCAATTGTCAACTGTCAATTTAAAAATGAAATAATTATGACTATCAATCAATTATCAATATTTATAGAAAACAAATCCGGGGCATTAATAAAAGTGTTGGATTTGTTAAGCAAAGAGGGGGTTCAGATTATCGCTTCGACGATTGCCGACACCTCAGAGTTCGGTATTTACAGAGTTATCTGCAACGAGCCGATTAAAGCGTATAACGTTTTGAAAAACAATAACATAAACGTTCAGTTAACCGATGTTCTCGCCGTTGAAATCGAGGACGAACCCGGCAAAGCGGCTCATGTCATTGACCTTTTCACGAAGGCGGGCGTTAACGTGGCGTATATGTACAGTTTCCTTTTCAAAGGCAAAGGCGTTTTGATTCTGAAAGTCAATCCGTTAGAAAAGGCAAAAGAAATAATGATGTTGGATAAAATCGGTTTTATAACGGTGGAGGATTTGCGTTAAAATGGACAGAAAACAAGTAGAAAACGTTATCAAAGACATGGGCTTGGAAGATTTTTCAAGCGTAACAATCCGCGACATTGCCAAACTTTCAAAACGTTTGGAGGCGGAAACCGGCGAAAAATTCGTTCATTTGGAAATGGGCGTTCCGGGCTTAAAACCCTCTCAAATCGGTGTAGAAGCCGAAATCAACGCTCTTAAAAACAACTGCGCTCAGTCTTATCCGCCAAACGACGGTATTCCCGAAATCAAAAATGCCGCATCAAAATTTGTTAAAGCGTTCATTGACTTGGACATAGACCCGCTTTGTTGTATGCCGACGACGGGTTCGATGCAGGGAACGTTTGCAGTTTTTACGACCTTGAAACACGCTGACCCGAAAAAAGATACGGTTTTGTTTATTCACCCCGGCTTTCCCGTTCAGACGACTCAGTGCGAGGTCATCGGCTTGAAAACTCTCGGTATTGACATTTACGGCTATCGCGGTGAAAAACTTATCGAAAAACTGCGCGAAGTTTTGTCAAAAGGTAATATTTGCGGACTTGTTTACTCAAATCCTAACAATCCGTCGTGGGTTTGTTTCACGGGCGAGGAGTTGAAAGGAATCGGACAATTAGCAACCGAATTTGACGTTGTGGTTTTGGAAGATTTGGCATATTTTGCGATGGATTTCCGCAAAGATTTGTCGAAACCGTTTACTGCTCCGTTTCAGCCCTCGGTCGGAAAATATACTGACAATTACGTGTTAAGTATTTCCGGTTCAAAGGCTTTTTCGTATGCTGGACAGAGAATTGGCGTAAGTTGTATTTCTAACGCGCTTTATCACAGAAAATTCAAAAACTTGGAAGAAAAATTCGGCGTTGCGGAGTTCGGTAATTTTATGGCTAACAGGATTTTGTACACGTTGTCGAGCGGTGTAACACATTCGGTTCAGTTTGCAATGGCGGCGATGATGAATGCAGCAAGCGAGGGGCGTTACAACTTTTTGGCGGACGTTAAAGAGTACGGTCGCAGAGCGAACTTTATGAAAGATGTTTTGTTGAAAAACAATTTTTATTTGGTTTACGACAACGATATGGGCGAGCCTTTGGCTGACGGATTTTACTTCACGGTTCAGTATCCGGGCATGACGGCGGTAGAACTGACGAAAGAATTGATGTTTTACGGCATTTCGGTTTTCCCGCTCAACACGATGGGGTCTAAGGAACAAGGCGTAAGAATTTGCACGTCGTTTTTCCATAAAGATTTGGAACAAGTTTTTAAAGAAAGAGTGGAAAAGTTTAGAAAGGAGCATTAAGAATTTTGAACTGCAAAAACTTAATTTTTGCAGTTCAAAAATTTGTTTGTACATTTGCAGTCGGATTTTTGGCTTTGATATGTGCAAAAATATTGTTATAACCGGTTACGGCATAATTTCGGCAACGGAAATTAAGGAAATTAAACGTCTTGATTTCCATGATTTTTCGTATCCTGTCGGCGAAGTGGATTTTTCTAATAGAGAATTAGGTGCGATATTGCATGTTCCTGATAATCAAACCATCAGCCGTACGGCTTTGCTCGGTATTTATGCGGTAAAAAAAGCCTTAGAAATCTCCAATGTTTCTTCCCTTACTTCCGGCAAAAAAGTTCTTGTTTCGGGGACTACCGTTGGTGGTATGGATTTGACCGAAAAGTATTGGCAAGATATTGATAATCATGCTGATATAATGCTTCAACATGATTGCGGAAGTTGTACTGATAATATTGCAAAGTATTTCGGCTTTTTTGACGAAACAACTACTATTTCCACTGCTTGTTCGTCGGGTGCTAATGCAATTTTGTTAGGCGCGGAAATGTTGAAAACTGGTAAAGCGGACATTGTTTTTGCGGGCGGGACTGAGGCTTTGACAAAGTTCCATTTGTCAGGTTTTGCCTCGCTGATGATTTTGGACAAAGATGTTTGCAGACCGTTTTCTCTTGACCGTGCGGGATTAAATCTCGGCGAAGGCGCGGCGTTTTTGGTTATGGAAACCTTAGAAAACGCTCAAAAACGCGGTGCAAAAATCTTGTGCCGTTTCAGCGGCGGCGGCAACGCTTGTGATGCTTTTCATCAGACCGCTTCTTCTGAAAACGGCGAAGGCGCATATCTCGCTATGACAGAGGCTCTTAAAAATGCTAATCTAACGCCTGATGATATTCAGTTGGTTAACGCTCACGGCACGGGAACGGTTAACAATGATGCAAGCGAAATGTCGGCTTTGAAGCGTGTTTTCGGCGAAAAACTTCCGAGAATTGATTGTACAAAATCAATAACGGGACACACTACAAGTGCGGCAGGCGCGATTGAAGCGGTTATCTGCATAAACAAAATATTAGACAATCGTGATTTGCGGCACGTTATGGACAACTCTTTCGGGTTTGGCGGCAACGATACGTCGCTCGTTTTTTCGGCGTATGATACGCCTTTCGTAACGGGCAAGGCTACCTGCACTCCAATTGAAGTTGAAATCGCTGCTCGATGTGAATTAACTTCCGAAGACGAAATTGACGAAATCAAAAATTTCTTAAAACCGTCAGAATACCGCCGTATGGGGAAACTGCTGAGAAGTTCTTTGTTAACATCGCTTAAAGCCTTGAAACAAAGCGGTATAACTGTCCCTGAGGCAATCATAACGGCGACAAAACTCGGTTGTTGGGAAAATTCTGAAAAAATTTTGAATGAAATGTCTGTGCCGAAACCGACACTTTTTATGCAGAGTACTCATAACACAATCGGCTCTAACATAGCGATTTACCTTAAATGTCATGGTTATAATATCACTTATACTCAGGGCGAGGAATCATTGAATCGTGCGTTGTGGGACGCAAACCGTCTGATTGAAAGCGGAAAATGCAAAAACGTCCTTGTCGGACTTCATGAAGAAACAACCGAAAAATATCGCAGTTTGATGGCAAAAAACGGCGTAAATGATTTAAAACCAATTTATTCACTATCACTTGTATTAACCCGGAAACTATGAAAAAAATTTTGTTATTTTTTGTTTTTACTGTTTTTGTTTTGTCGTTTTCGTTTGCGCAAACCTCTGATATTAAGCGTCAAATCAGCGAAAAAGCCTTGTCAATCGAAAGCCTTGAATGTGATTTCGTTCAGACAAAACAACTTAAAGTCCTTAACAACGAACTTATCAGCCGTGGCAAAATGTATTATCTAAAAAGCGGAAAACTTCGTTGGGAATATTTGGAGCCGCAGTCTAACGTCTTTGTTATCAACGGAAAAGACGACAAAAACCGTATCAAAGCAAAAGCGGCTGCAATGATTATGGATATGATAAGCGGCGGTTGTCTTAATGACGGCAATAGTTTTGAAACCGTTGTAAAAGAAGAAGACGGTTTTTATGTTGCGGAACTTCTGCCTAAACGTAAGGAGATCAAAATGATGTTTGAAAAAATAGAACTCGGTTTTGATAAGAAAACTTTACTTGTTTCAAAGGCTGTTTTGACGGCTAAAAATTCTGACGTTACTATTGTCGAGTTCAAAAATTTACAAACCGGAGTTGACATTCCTTCTGACATTTTTAAACATTAAAAAACGCTGATGGAAAACCAAAGAAAACTGCTCAAAGACAGAGGGATATGTGTTGTAATACCCGTTTACAACAACGAAAAGACGATTCAGGACGTCGTAAAAAGAAGTCTTGAAAACTGCTTTGACGTGATTGTTGTAAACGATGGCAGCACCGATTCTACGGGCGAAATTTTGCGCGGAATTAGCGGCATTACTTTGGTGGAATACGGGGTTAACAAAGGCAAAGGTCATGCCTTGAAATGCGGTTTTAAGAAGGCTTTGGAACTCGGTTTCTCGTATGCCGTTACTCTTGACGGCGACGGTCAGCATTTTCCCGAAGATATTGCTAAGTTTTTGAAAGCCAACATAGAACACCCTGGCGCAATCATCGTCGGAGAAAGAAATCTTGACGGCATTGAGCGCAGAAAAGGCAGCGGTTTTGCTAATAAATTCGCTAACTTTTGGTTTACGGTTCAGACTTTCAAACGCCTTGACACTCAGTCCGGCTTTCGTCTTTATCCGATAAAAAAAATTCACGGACTTAACATATTATCAGCACGTTACGAGGCAGAATTGGAACTGCTCGTGCTTTCTTCGTGGCACGGTGTTGACATTTTTGCCGTTCCCGTTAACGTCTCTTATCCCGAAGACAGGGTGAGTCATTTCCGCCCCGGTCGCGACTTTATGAGAATCAGCGTGTTAAACACGATTCTTTGTATTGTCGGCTTGGTTTACGCTTTGCCGGTTGGGATTTTGAGGTTTTTGTTCAAATATTTGAAAACGTTTTACGCCGTTTTTGTGTTTATCGTTTGCTCGGTTGTTTTCATAACGCCGGGCGTTTGGCTATACGTCAACATCGGAAAAATGACCGAAAAAAAACAACTCGGACTTCATAAATTTATTCAAAATGTTGCAAAATTTATAATGGTTTGGCACGGCGTTCCGGGTGCAAAATTTTCTTTCAAAATTCACGAAAAAGCGGATTTGGACACCCCGAAAGTCATTATTTGTAATCATCAGTCGGTTTTTGACGCTGTTTGTCAACTGACTTTTAACCCCAAAATAATTTTTCTGACAAACACCAGAGTTTGGATGAATCCTTTTTACGGTTTTGTCATTAGAAAGGCAGAATATTATCCCGTTGCTGACGGTATCGACAACCTTATTCCTGAACTTCAAGACCTCGTAAAACGCGGATACAGCATAGCGGTATATCCCGAAGGCACGCGCTCAACTAATTGTAAGATAGGACGTTTTCATCAGGGTGCGTTTTATATTGCTGAGCAACTCGGTCTTGACATTCTGCCGATGTGTATTTACGGTACGGGAAAAGTTTTGCCGAAAAACGCTTGGCTGCTTAGAAAAAGTCCCGTTTATATGGAAGTTTCAGAACCTGTTTCCCGGCAAAAACTTGACGAACTTGGCGACGAACTCCGTCAGGCATCGTTTATGAGAAAACAAATTTCAGAAAAATATTTGGAAATTTCTAACAGAGTTGAACAAAATGTCTGATTTTATTCTTAACGTTTATTCTTTTTTTTCTTCGCGCCGTTTTTTGCGGAATTTTTTACTTTTGTTTTTGACGGCGGTTTTGATTCTGCTTTCGCTTCGGCAAAAATGCAGCGAAGATATTTTTGATTTTCTTCCTCTTGACGAAAATTATCGTCGGGCAATGGGCGTTTATCAAAACATTTCGGGGGCTGACCGCATTGTCGGCATTTTCTCGCTGAAAGATACCGCAGAATTTTCGCCCGAAAAAATTTCAGAAGCAATAAGCCGTTTTGAAGACGTTTTACAGAAAAACGACAGCCTTAAAATTATAAAAAATTTGGTTACAAATGCCGATTTAGAAAAGGCTAATTTACTGAATGACTTTATTTTAGATAACATTCCGTATTTTTTGAGTGATGACGATTATTGCCGTTTTGACAGCCTTTTGACCTCACCTTTATTTATAGAAAACGGCGTTAAAAATTTGAAACTGTCTTTGACCTCAGGTTTTACGGAGGTTTTTGCGCAAAATTTTCAGAAAGACCCGTTGAATTTGTTTTCGTCTAAGGTTCAGCGTTTTACAACGATGCTTGACGGCGCGGCGTTTGAGGTTTATGACGGACGGATTTTTTCGGCGGATATGAAATTTGCAATTATAACTTTGAAGTCTCAATTCGGTTCGGGCGAAAGCGGAAATAATGCAAAACTTCTTTCCCTTTTGGAAAACTCGGCAGAGGAGGCTTTGAAAGATTTTCCCGATATTGAAGCCGTTTTTACGGGCGGACCGGTTATCGCTGTCGGCAATTCGTCGCAAATCAAAAATGATACAGTTTTGTCCGTTATACTTTCCTTAATTTTGATTGTATTTTTACTTGTCCGTCAGTTTAAAAATTTTAAAAACATCGCATTAATAGTTTTGTCAGTAACATTCGGTTGGTTGTTTGCGTTCGGAATTTTATCGGTTTTGACAAACGGAGTTTCGATTATAGTCATCGGAATTTCTTCGGTGATTTTGGGAATTGCGATAAATTATCCGCTGCATTTTGTGGCGCATTTAAATCACGCGCCGGACGTTAAAACCGCTCTGAAAGAGATAGTTATGCCGCTTGTGGTTGGCAACGTTACAACCGTCGGAGCGTTTATGGCGTTAGTGCCTGCGGGGTCGGCGGCGTTGAAAGATTTAGGACTTTTCAGCGCGTTGTTGCTTGTGGGGACGATTGTTTTCGTGCTGGTTTTTCTGCCGCATTTTGCCTTTGACGGAGGACAGAAAAATCACAAAAAATTGCTGCCTGATTTTTCGCCCGAAAAAAGCCGTGTGGCGGTTTTCGGAGTTTTGGTTTTGACACCGATTTTGCTGTTTTTTAGTTTTGACGTTAAATTTGATTCGGATTTAAGCCACATAAATTTTATGACAAGTACGCAGAAAAACGCTTTGAAAAAACTTCAAGATGTCGCCCTTGGGACAACTTCTAACGAGGTTTACGCTTTTTCGTCGGGTGAAGATTTTGAGGCGGCTTGTCAAAACAATAACGTGATTTTAAAAAAGTATGACAGCCTTAAAACTGCCGGAAAAATTTTTGAAATGTCAACTTGCCGCGACTTTTTGCCGTCAAAAAAAGTTCAAAAACACCGTTTGGAACTTTGGAAAAATTTTACTCAAAAATATGCCGCCGAAATAGAAAACCGTTTAACAAAAGCCGCTGAAAACGAGGGTTTTGCGGCAGGCGTTTTTGATGATTTTTTCAAAATTTTGAAGGCTGACTACGTTGAAAAAGATATAGAAAAATTTTCACCGCTAATAAAAAGCGTTTTTGCAAAAAATATTGTTGTTGATACCCTAAAAAATGAATGTCATATTGTTGATATTCTGAAAGTTAACGATGGATTTGACGGCGAAAACTTAAAAACTTTTGCAACCGTTTTTGACATAAAATCGCTTAATTCGGCGGCATCTTCAAATCTGTCTGACAATTTTAATTATATCGGTTGGGCGTGCGGTGCGATTGTATTTTTCTTTTTGTGGTTTTCGCTCGGAAGCATCGAACTTGCGCTTTTGTCGTTTTTGCCGATGGCTGTCAGTTGGATTTGGATTTTGGGTTTGATGTCGCTTTTTGACATTCAGTTCAACCTTGTCAACATTATTTTGGCGACGTTTATTTTCGGTCAGGGCGACGATTACACGATTTTTATAACTGAGGGTTGTCAGTGGGAATATGCTTATCGTCGCAAAATGTTGTCGTCTTACAAAGAAAGTATTATAATGTCGGCTTTGATTATGTTTGCGGGTATCGGCACGTTGATTTTCGCAAAACACCCTGCGTTGTTTTCGTTGGCGCAGATAACGGTTGCGGGAATGTTTTCGGTGGTTTTGACTGCTTATATTTTTCCGCCGCTGATTTTCAAATTTTTGGTTTCAAAAGACGGAAAATTAAGAAAAAGACCTCTTACTTTAAAATCAATTTTTCATAAAGACGACAGTTTAATTGCTTGGATAAAAGATTGTTACCGTTATAAAGGCGTAGAAATTTATTCTGGCGTGAAAAAACGTTTGAAGACTTTCAGCGGCAAGATTCCCGTTGAAAATGATGTCGTATTTTTCAAAAACTGCAAAACGGGCGAATTATGTTTGTTAGCGGCATTACAACACCCTGAAATAAAAGTTTACGGTTTTGACGAAGACCCTGACAATTTGGTAGTTGCGAGAATTGTTGCAGAAACTATGGGTGTTAAAAATGTGGTGTTTTTATCGGTGGCGGAGTTTGAGAATATGAAACAAAATCAAGAAATCTCAAAAAAAAAATTGCCTTTTATTTTCTTGAATTAAGAAAAATATGTCTAAATTTGCAAAAAAAAATTAAAGCAATGAACAACCGTGTTGTAATAACGGGTATGGGTATTTGGTCGTGTTTAGGCACTGATATTCAAACTGTTAAAGAAGCACTTTATAATGGTAAATCAGGTATAGGTTTATGTCCCGAAAGACTTGAATACGGCTATCGTTCCGGTCTTTCGGGGATAGTCCCTTTGCCTGTTATAACAAAAGATATGCTTAATCGTCATATCCGTGTCGGTATGCCGGAACATACTCAATTCGCATATATGGCTGCACGGCAAGCGTTTAGTCAGGCAGGAATGACACCTGATTATCTTGACAAAAACGAAATAGGTTGTATTTTCGGCAGCGATTCTTCTGCAAAACCCGTCATCGAAACTTACAAAACTATGGAAACCGAACATGATACGGCAATGCTCGGTTACGGAATGGTTTTTCAATCAATGAACTCTACCGTTACAATGAATCTCAGCACGGCATTTCATTTAAGAGGCGTTAATTTTACCGTCAGCGCGGCGTGTGCAAGCGGCAGTCATTCAATAGGATTGGGGTATATGATGATTAAACAAGGCTTGCAGGATATTGTTCTTTGCGGCGGCGCACAAGAAACTAATTATTATTCAATGGCTTCGTTTGATGCTTTGGGGGTTTTTTCAGTAAGACATGACGAACCTCAAAAGGCAAGCCGTCCTTTTGACAAGAGCCGCGACGGACTTGTACCTTCCGGCGGTGCGGCTGCCGTTGTGCTTGAAAGTTATGAACACGCTAAAAAACGCGGTGCAACTATTCTCGCAGAGGTTGCGGGCTACGGTTTTTCGGGCAACGGTGCTGACATTTCAAAACCGAGCGACGAGGGCAGCGTAGTTGCAATGTCAAGGGCGTTGAAAGAGGCTGATTTACAGCCGGAAGACATAGACTACATCAACGCACATGCGACTTCAACACCGCAGGGCGATATGTACGAGGCCATCGCTATTGACAGACTGTTTTCTAAAAGTCGTCCGCTCGTAAGTTCCACAAAATCAATGACGGGACACGAATGTTGGATGGCGGGTGTCAGCGAGGCGGTTTATTCGGTTATTATGATGCAAAATAATTTTGTTGCGCCGAACATAAATTTGGAAAACCCCGATGAATATTCCGAAAAAATTAATTTGACTTCAAAAACCGTTGATACAGAGGTGAATACGGTTTTGAGCAATTCTTTCGGTTTCGGCGGAACAAATTCGGCGTTAGTTTTTAAAAAAATATAGAAAATGTATTTATCACCGGCATTAGAAAAATATACGAAGGAACAACTTTCGGCACGTGAGGCTCAACGTCTCGCGGAATTTATCGCTTGGGGTCCGGCGGTTTTTCAGGCTTCGAGGCTGATGTTGAAATTCGGAATTTTAGACCTTATCCGCGATTCTCTTAACGGCTTGACACGGCAGGAAATTTGTCAAAAGACAAACCTTTCCGACTATGCCGTTAAATGCCTTCTTGAAGCCTCGCTTTGTATCGGAACAATTCTCGTAGACCCTGAAACAGAGAAGTTTACGATTTCAAAAGCGGGTTGGTTTTTAATCAACGACAAGGCGACACGGGTCAACATTGACTTTAATCACGATGTTAATTACAAAGGTTGGTTCAACCTTGAAGAATCGTTTCTTAGCGGCAAACCAGAGGGCTTAAAAAATTTCGGTTCATGGCCGACGATTTATCAGGGACTTTCTCAGTTGCCGGAAAACGTTCAGAAAAGTTGGTTCGGTTTTGACCATTTTTACAGCGATTCGTCGTTCCCGGAGGCATTGGAAATCGTCTTTAAAAAGCATAACGTAAAATCTCTTTACGACATCGGCGGAAACACCGGCAAATGGGCGTTACAATGCGTTATTTTTGACAAGGAAGTTGAGGTTACGGTTTTGGATTTGCCGCAGCAGATAGAAATGCTGAAAAATAACATCAAGGGCAAAGATAACGCTAATAGGATAAAAGGTTTGGGCGTTAACATTTTGGAAGAAAACGCCGTTGTCCCGAAACGAGAAGGCGGACTTGACGCTGTTTGGATGAGTCAGTTTTTAGACTGTTTTTCTATGGAGCAGATTACGGATATTTTGTCAAAAGTAAAAAATGCAATCTCCTCTCAGACAAGGGTTTTTATAATGGAAACGCTTTGGGACAGACAGAAGTTTGAACCTGCTTCGTTTTGCCTTACGATGACGAGTTTGTATTTTACCGCCTTGGCAAACGGAAATTCCAAAATGTACAATACGGCGGACATGACCGAGTGTATTGAAAAAGCCGGTTTAACAGTCGAAAAAATCTTTGATCATCTTGGTCAGGGACATTCGATTTTGGTTTGTAAATTAAAATAATCATATAAAAAATGACAAGAACGGAGATAGAAGAAACTGTGAAGAAATTTCTCGTTGAAGAACTTGAAATTGACGAGGATAAAATTGCACCGGAAGCCCGTCTCAAAGACGATATGGGTATTGATAGTCTTGATTTTGTTGATATTGTGGTAATTGTTGACAAGGAGTTCGGTTTTAAAATTAAACCCGAAGAAATGGCGGGAATTGTAACGCTTAATGATTTTTGCAGTTTCATCGAAAAAAACGTAACAAAATAATGGAAGCACTTATTTCAGAATTAAAAAACAGGATAATAGAGGCACTCAATTTGGAAGAAATTAAGCCTGATGATATTGACGTTAATGAACCACTTTTCGGCGACGGTCTCGGATTGGATTCTATTGACGCTCTTGAACTTATCGTTATGATGGAGAAATTTTACGGTATAAAACTCTCCGATGCATCTGAGGGAAAGGCTATTTTTCAAAGTGTTTCCACTATGGCGGATTATATCAGCAAAAACCGTAAAAAATAGTTAAATGTCTGATAATAAAAAAGTTGTAATAATAGGTAGCGGTCTCGGCGGACTTTCGTGCGGTGTAATTTTAGCAAAAAACGGCTATCAGGTTACCGTTCTTGAAAAAGGTACGCAAGTAGGCGGTTGTCTGCAATGTTTTTCGAGGCGGGGCGCAAAGTTTGAGACGGGAATGCACTTTGTCGGCAGTGCGGCAAAGGGGCAGACCTTAGACCGTTGGCTTAATTATTTGGAAGTTTCAAAAGATATAACTCTTTCGCCTTTGGATACTTCCTGCTACGAGCGTGTTTTGTTGAAAGGTCAGGAATACAAGTTTCCGAACTCTCACGAGAGATTTGTGGAGCAGTTTTCGGAATATTTCCCGAAAGAAAAAGACAATTTGGAAAAATATTTTTCGCTTGTTGAAAATATTTTTCGTGCTTCGATGACAAATTCTCTACGCCAAATAGGAGAGGAGGACGCAATCGTAAAGTACCGTTTGCAGAGCGTTAACGACGTGCTTGATTCTTTATTTGAGGATAAACTTCTTAAAAATGTACTTCTCGGAAATTCGCCTTTGTATGCCGCTGAAAAAGACAAAACGCCGTTTTCGATGCATGCTTACATAATGGGTTTTTATAATGCTTCGGCTTTCAGAATAGTCGGCGGAAGCGATAAAATTGCCTTTTCGCTTAAAAGTACAATCGAAAAATACGGAGGAAAAGTGTTGACGAATGCCCGCGTTTCTGAAATCGTTTGTAAGGAGTTTAAAGCCACGGGTGTGATGGTAAATGACACGGATTTTTATCAAGCAGATTATGTTATTTCGGACGTTCACCCCGAAATAACACTTTCTCTTATAAAGTCAAATCTTATACGTCCCGCTTTCAGACACAGAATCAGTTCGTTACCGCAGACTACCGGCGTGTTTTCGGTTTATGTTCAGTTTAAGGAAAATACAGTGCCTTATATGAACAGTAATTTTTACGGTTATCATAAAGATACAGTTTGGGATTGTGAAAAATATACCGAGGATTCTTGGCCTGAAAATTACCTGTATATGCACTTTTGTTCGTCAGAAAAACAACAATATGCCGCCTCAGGTGTAATTTTGGCGTATATGCGCTATTCTGAGGTGTTGAAATGGGAAGGTACTACACTCGGCAGGCGGGGAGAAGATTACGAAGAATTTAAAAAGCAAAAAGCCGAAAAACTATTATCTGAGGTTGAAAACGATTTTCCGGGTTTAAAAAATTCTGTAAAATATTATTACACGTCAACGCCTTTGACATACGTTGATTATACGGGGACTAAAAACGGTTCGATGTACGGTATTGCAAAAGATGTCAGGCTCGGTGCGGCGTGCAGGGTTTTGCACCGATTGAGGATTCCTAACGTTTTTCAAGCCGGACAAAATATTAACGCTCATGGCATACTTGGCGTAATTGTCGGAAGTTTAGTAACTTGCAGCGAATTTTTGACGGCACAAACCATTTATCAACAAATTGAGGAGGCAAATTAAAAAAAATATGAAAGAAAAAATATTAACTCTTTTGGAAGATGCGCTTCCGACGGTGGATTTTTCGTCGGAGTTTTTGTTCAGCGAAATGGATTCGCTTGCCGTAACTACGGTTTTAGCGGTTTTGTCGGACGAGTTCAAAATAACTCTTGATGCCGAAGATGCAACGCCGAAAAATTTTATGAACATCGACAGCATTGTTGTCCTCGTGGAAAATAAACTGAAAGAAAAATGATTTTTGAGGATTTTTTGAGGCGCGATGCCGAACTTTATCCGCAAAAAACGGCGGTTATTTGTAACGGTAAAACTTTTACTTACAGTCAATTATGGCAAAAAGTATTAGAAAAAACAGCCCAAGTTCCTAAAAATGAAATTTTTGTTTTCAGGGCTTCGCAGGATTTGGATTTTCTGTTAACTTATTTTGCTTTGCACGTTAACGGTTCGGTTGCAGTGCCGTTGGAAAAGGACGTCCCGGAAGAAAGTTTTCAAGAGGTTTCTTCCTTAGTAAAAAAATATAAAACTCCTGACGGCGTTGCTGATATTTTGTTTACGACGGGGACAACGGGCAAGAAAAAGGGTGTTATGATAAGTCATCGCACGATAATTGCTGACGGTGAAAATCTCATTGAAGGTCAGGGCTTTACTTTTGATTTGGCTTTTGTGATAACGGGACCTTTTAATCATATCGGCAGCCTTTCAAAAATTTATCCCGTCATCATTCAGGGTGCAACGTTGATAATTACCGAGGGCATGAAAAATGTTAATGATTTTTTCAGTGCCTTGGATTTGCCTTTTGAAAAATTCGCGACGTTTTTAGTGCCGAGTGCTATCCGTATCTTATTGCAGTTCAGCGGAGAGAGACTAAAAAAGTATGCCTCGAAAATTGATTTCATCGAGACCGGCGCAGCGGCGATTTCAAAATCCGACATTTTGAAACTTTGCGAAACTTTGCCTTTCAGCCGCCTTTATAACACTTATGCTTCTACGGAAACGGGCATTATTTCGACGTATAATTTTAATGACGGACGGTGTTTTGAGGGCTGTTTGGGCAAACCTATGAGTCGTTCAAAAATTATTATCACTGACGAGGGTTTGATTTCGTGTCAAGGCGAAACATTGATGAGCGGTTATTTCGGCGATGAAGACTTAACAGCCAAAGTCCTGAAAAACAATACTGTATATACTTCGGATTTTGGACGTTTGGACGAAGAAGGCATGTTAAGGCTTTCGGGCAGGATTGATGATGTTATTAACACGGGCGGTTTTAAGGTTGCGCCGACGGAGGTTGAAAGCGTTGCCTTGTCAATGCCGCAAATCATGGATTGCATTTGTGTTGCTGCACCACACCCCGTACTCGGCACGGCGTTGAAACTGATTTATGTTGTCAAATCAGAGGTTACGAAAAAAGAAATCGCGTTTTATTTAAAAAGCAAATTAGAAAATTTCAAAGTGCCGTTTTATTACGAACACGCGGAAAAAATTCAGCGGACTTTCAACGGGAAAATTGACAGAAAATTTTATAGGAAATAAAAAGAGGCTGTCAAAAAAAGGCAGCCCCTATAAGATTTTTAAAAAGAGTAATTCGCGCCGAGTAAAAAGCCCGTCAGCATAGGATGGGTTTTGTCGGTTAAGTGGGAATTAAAAAAGCCGTTGTAATTCTTACTCTCAGGGTCGTAAAGATTTTCAGAGTCTTGTTTATTCTGAGCCGTGAAAGAATACAGAAAATAAAATCCGCATTTCAAATCAACTTTTTCTGTGAGCCTTACGAGAAAATTCGGTTCAAAAATGCCGCCCAAAACAGGTTTTAAACTGTTTTGGGCACTGAAACTGTTCTCCGTATACAGACCGTGCATAGGATAATCACCGTAAACTTCCAAATTCTGTTCGTAATAAAAACGGCGCGTTTCAAGGTTGCCTTTTTCGGTCTTGAAATCGCTTTTTAACGTAAAACCGCCGAATAATCCGCCGCTCAACCATAACTCAATTTTGCTGCTCAACGAAAAACGATAAACAAATTCCGCCGGAATTATCAACATTGTTTGCTTTTGACTTTCTTTCAGACTGTTAAAATACGTGCGGTGTGTGTAAATGTTGTTGTCCTCATCAACGGCTTTGTCTATGGTTTGCAAATAGTTAAGAGTGGTTGATGTCTTAAAACAACCTGTCATTACGCCTGTTGAAATCCCCGCTTCGGAAGAGAAAAAATGCTCGTAACCAAGTTTTGCCGCAAAACCGAAACCGTTAGTTTTGTCGCCGTAACCGTCTAATTTATAGTTGATTGCGTGATAACCGCCGCCAATAGTCAGCGACAAAAAGTCCTGCCCCTTGTTTTGCGCAAACAAAGAGCCGAAAAACGTCAAAAAGCAAAGTGTTAAAATTGTATGTTTCATAATATTAGTCATTTACAATAATTTTAAAAGTTAATTTACTGTTTCCGCTAACGGCTACGCCGCTGTAAAAACCGCTTTTTAGCGAAAGAACGTTACTTTCTTTTACGTCAGTGATTTTCTCTATTAACACTCCTAACTGATTATAAATCAAGATGTAAGTGTCAGAAAAACCGTCAAATCCCGCTAACTCAATCGTAAAGGGTTCGTTGCTTTTTGCAGGATTCGGATAAACTTTGACTGTTTTTACAGCCGCCTTTTTGCTGCTTAAATCGTTGATTTTCAGATTACAAGTGCGGATTTTTTCGCCGCTTTGTTTAACTAAAATCACACTGTAAATACCGTTTAAATGCGGCATATCAAAATAGAACTGTTTGTTTGCGCCTTTGATTTCTTGATTGTTTTTAATCCACTGATAACCAATATATTCGTTCTTGAAATTATTTACACAAATCATGTCGGAATATTTTGTTTCAACGATGTCGTTAGGATAAAAAACTTCAATGTCAAATTCAAAATTTCTGCTGCGACTGTCCTTTGAATCCTTGACACGAATAAAGGCGTGGTATTTTCCGGGCTTTGTCGTTTTTGGAATTTTTAGCGTGAAGTCTTGGTTCTCGTATGACATAACATCTTTAAAATCAACGTTTTCAAAGCCTTCTTTTTGTGCCTCGTTTGAGAATGTGATTTCATACATTTTTGCATACGGATTGGTGGTGAATGAAATGTTAACTTCATCACCGGCGCAATAACCTTCGGTTTCTTTTGAAATATTAGTTACGGTCAACTCTTTGTAATCAACTTTTATTTCAACCTTTCCTTTGAAGATGAAAGAGTATTCATCTGTTAATGAGCCGTTTACATATACAAATGCCGAATAGCCTTCTTTTTGCGCAACTGTAAAATATACGAGGGAATTTTCCTGAATGTTATCAGGCAAGTTTATTTCAACATTTCCGTCTGTAATTATTTCCGGTTTTTGTTCCGTTTCAATTTTTGAATATTGCGCCGTGATGGTTACGTCTTGCAAAAAGTTTTTCATTTCAAACTCTCTGACTGAAACCTCGACGTTGTTAATAAAAACTTTATCAAGTTTATAACCGTCGTTTGTGCGGTCTTGAACGGTAAATGTAACTTTGTCGTTGATGGTCGCCTTTGTCTTGTTCGCCGTTACAAATTCGTCGCAAGTTACATTATATTCAATCGCTGTGTAAGTCGCAGTGATTGAAACATTTCCTGCCGGCATTGTAAATTTCGCCGCGTTGTTAGAAATCGTCAAAGCCGTATTGTTAAACTTTGCGCTTGATAAAGTGTAACCACTTCTTTGTGAGAATGTTACCGAAATTTCTTCGCCAACATTTGCTTTTGTTTTGCTTGGCGTAGAATATTGGTCAGAAGTGATTGTGTATTCAATCGGCGTGTAAGTCGCTGTAATTGAAACATTTTCCGCCGGCATTGTGAATGTTGCCGCATTGTTTGAAATCGTCAACGCTGTATTGTTAAATTTCGCGCTTGACAACGTGTAACCGCTTCTTTGTGCGAAATTTACCGTAATTTCTTCGCCGATATTTGCTTTTGATTTGCTTGGCGTTGAATATTGGTCAGAAGTGATTGTGTAATCAATTGCCGTGTAAGTCGCAGTAATCGAAACATTTTCCGCCGGCATTGTGAATTTTGCCTGATTGTTTGTAATCGTCAAAGCCGTATTATTAACTTTCGCGCTAGACAAAGTATAACCGTTTCTTTGCGCAAAATTTACGGTAATTTCTTCGCCAATATTTGCTTTTGTTTTGCTTGGCGTTGAATATTGGTCGGAAGTGATTGTATATTCAATCGGCGTGTAAGTCGTTGTAATCGACACGTTTTCCGCCGGCATTGTAAAAGTTGCCGCATTGTTTGAAATCGTCAACGCCGTATTGTTAACTTTCGCACTTGACAAAGTATAACCGCTTCTTTGCGAGAAAGTTACCGAAATTTCATCGCCGATATTTGCCTTTGTTTTGTTCGGCGTTGAATATTGGTCAGAAGTGATTGTGTAATCAATTGCCGTGTAAGTTGCTGAAATCGAAACGTTTTCCGCCGGCATTGTAAATGTTGCCTGATTGTTTGAAATAGTCAAAGCCGTATTATTAAACTTTGCACTTGACAAAGTGTAACCGTCTCTTTGTGAGAAATTTACCGTAATTTCATCGCCGATATTTGCTTTTGTTTTGCTTGGCGTAGAATATTGGTCAGAAGTGATTGTGTAATCTATCGCCGTGTAAGTTGCTGTAATTGACACGTTTTCCGCTGGCATTGAGAATTTTGCCGCGCTGTTTGTAATTGTCAATGCCGTATTATTAACTTTTGCACTTGACAAAGTATAACCGCTTCTTTGCGAGAATGTTACAGTAATTTCTTCGCCAATATTTGCTTTTGTTTTGCTTGGCGTAGAATATTGGTCAGAAGTGATTGTGTAATCTATCGCCGTGTAAGTCGCTGTGATTGACACATTTTTCGCCGGCATTGAGAATTTTGCTGCGTTGTTTGAAATCGTCAAAGCCGTATTGTTAAACTTCGCGCTTGACAAAGTGTAACCGTCTCTTTGCGAGAAAGTTACCGTAATTTCATCACCGACATTTGCTTTTGTTTTGCTTGGCGTAGAATATTGGTCAGAAGTGATTGTGTATTCAATCGGCGTGTAAGTCGCAGTGATTGAAACATTTCCTGCTGGCATTGTAAATTTCGCCGCGTTGTTAGAAATCGTCAAAGCCGTATTGTTAAATTTTGCACTTGACAAAGTGTAACCACTTCTTTGCGAGAAACTTACCGTAATTTCTTCGCCAATATTTGCTTTTGTTTTGTTTGGCGTAGAATATTGGTCGGCAGTGATTGAGTAATCTATCGCCGTGTAAGTCGCTGAAATTGAAACATTTTCCGCCGGCATTGTAAATTTTGCTGAGCCGTTAGAAATCGTCAAAGCCGTATTATTAACTTTCGCGCTTGACAAAGTATAACCGTTTCTTTGCGCAAAATTTACGGTAATTTCTTCGCCAATATTTGCTTTTGTTTTGTTTGGCGTTGAATATTGGTCGGCAGTAATTGTGTATTCAATTGGCGTGTAAGTCGCTGTAATTGACACATTTTCCGCCGGCATTGTGAATTTTGCCTGATTGTTTGTAATCGTCAACGCCGTATTGTTAAACTTTGCACTTGACAACGTATAACCGCTTCTTTGCGCAAAATTTACTGAAATTACTTCTCCGATATTTGCTTTTGTTTCGCTTGGCGTTGAATATTGGTCGGAAGTGATTGTGTATTCAATCGGCGTGTAAGTCGCTGTAATTGAAACATTTTCCGCCGGCATTGTAAATGTTGCCTGATTGTTTGAAATAGTCAAAGCCGTATTATTAAACTTTGCACTTGACAACGTATAACCGCTTCTTTGTGCAAAATTTACTGTAATTTCATCGCCAACATTTGCTTTTGTTTTGCTTGGCGTTGAATATTGGTCGGAAATAATTGTATATTCAATCGGCGTGTAAGTCGCTGAAATCGACACGTTTTCCGCCGGCATTGTAAAAGTTGCTGCATTGTTAGAAATCGTCAAAGCCGTATTATTAACTTTCGCGCTTGACAAAGTATAACCGCTTCTTTGCGAGAAAGTTACCGTGATTTCATCGCCAACATTTGCTTTTGTTTTGCTTGGCGTTGAATATTGGTCAGAAGTGATTGTGTATTCAATCGGCGTGTAAGTCGCAGTGATTGACACATTTCCTGCCGGCATTGTAAAAGTTGCTGCATTGTTTGAAATCGTCAAAGCCGTGTTGTTAAACTTTGCGCTTGACAAAGTGTAACCGTCTCTTTGCGAGAAAGTTACATTTACGATTTTCCCTGCGCTCACTTTTGTTTCTTCTACCGAAGAATAATCATCGGTGGTAATAGTATATTTTATAGGTGCGTAAGTTACGCTGATAGTTACATCTTCCGCTGGCATTGTAAACGAATACACATCACCTTCGTTTTCTATTGCAATTTGATTTTGATTGTCATCAATAGCATATATATTGGAAATAGTATAACCTTCGGATGTCCTATTTATAACAGCAATATGAATTTTTGAACCAGCTTCAATCTCCATTGTTTCAGAAGTAGTAATGTAATCTTTTGAAGATCTGTAACGCGAATGTTATATCCAATTATCTCATCCAATGATTTGACCGTCCAACCAAAAGGGATACAATCTTCACTATATTCTTTTGGCAAAGTTGAGGGGCAAACAAAAGTTCCACTTCCATTATTAACACCCAAAACCCATTGTTTGGTGATATATATGTCTCCATAATTGCTATTATATGTCCATTTATTGAACCTTACAGACATATACTTCAATTTATTGCAATAAACAAACATTCTTTCCCAACCCGAAGATATTTTTGATGAATGTGGTGCTTCAAATAATATAGGCGCAGTTTTCTCTAAATTGGAACAGCCACCAAACATTCCTCTGTAGCAAGCACTTTTTAACTCATTAGCAGGAAGTATAGGCGTAGTTGTAAGACTTTTACATTCTGAAAACATTTGTTCATAGCATCTTTCTGCTAATATAGTTGCAGGCAATTCGGGAGCAATCAATAAATTGCTACATCCTTCAAACATATAGGTGTAACAACTTGAAGCCAATGTTGTTGCTGGCAGTTTAGGTGCAATTATAAGACTTTTGCAGTATGTAAACATTGCCAAATAACAACTTGAAGCCAATGTTGTTGCAGGTAGTTTAGGTGCAACTGTGAGACTTTCGCAGTATGAAAACATCTCCGTATAACAATTTGAAGCCAATGTTGTTGCTGGTAATTCAGGTGCGGTTGTTAAACTTTCACAATGACTGAACATAGTCGAATAACAACTTGAAGCCAAGGTTGTTGCTGGTAATTCAGGTGCGGTTGTTAGATTTTCGCAATGATGGAACATATTCGAATAACAACCAGAAGACAAGGTTGTTGCTGGTAATTCAGGAGCTGCTATTAGATTACGACATTCATAAAACATGTACTCATAACACAGGGTCGATAAAACTAATGCTGGTAATTTGGGTGCAGTGGTAATAGGAGTCGCTTCAAAAAGATGTGCAAAAGCATATTTTTCTGTTAGAGTTGTTGTTTCTCCTATTTCATCAATTAAAGTCATAATGTTTCCTGAACATTTAAACGATTTGGAAACTACAAAGTGAACCGCATAAATTTTTTTTTCTTCTTCATCAATTTTATAAAAACAAGTATTTGTTCCTTTAAAATAAATGTTGCAGTCCGTTTCCACGTTTATTTTGTTGTATTTTAAAGTAGACCAGTTTTTTTTATCGAATGAATATTGGATATTCACGTCATTTTTAAAAACATAGGTATAGTTGGAAGTATACCAACTCAATGTAGCCAAACTAATCGTTGTTCCCGCTTCGACTTCAAAGCACAGATAATCAGGCTCTGTTTCTTGAGCATTCATTGTGCTTGTCATCACAATGAATGCGAACAATAGTGTTAGTATTTTTTTCATAGTATTCATTTTAAATCAATTGAATTATTTGGTTAGCAATTTTTTCGTTTTCGATGTTTCTGGTTGTCCAGTGTTTGTCTGTAAGGGAAATAGAATTCACATGAAATAATTGTATTGGAATATTATTTAAAAAGCAATAGATGGCGAAAAAAGCAATACAAAGCAGTGGTTTTTGCTGTACGGGAGTGTTTGCTGATAATTCAGAACACGCACAGATAATTGTATCACAATTAACCAATTCAAGCAAATGCTTATATAAATTTCGATTATTTTGCGCCCAATAATTACTTGTATGCACAAAACCAAAATCTCCTTCTAAAACAAATCCGACCTTATAACACCCAATGGGGATTAAATCATCACCATACGCAGGTTCATATTCAGACTCTTTGGGAAACATAGATTTGTTATAATCTTCAAATTTTTGAATTTTTCTCCCAAATTCACTTTGAGTATATGGCTGCAAAGGAAATGATTCACACCAATTGAGTTTTTTCTCACTTTCTATTTCTTCGGGAACGTTTTTTGTGCTCGCTTTTTGTTTTTTTCTCTTACTTTCCAAAGACAACTTAAATGAGTTTGTATTATTTTGATTTAATTCACTCAATGAAGCTAAAATATTTTCAATTTCAGTCGAATCCTCTTCGCTTTTATCTTTTAACACTCGATTATCAATGTATGGAAATACAAGCACATCTCGAAAATCGAGATGTGCACGGTCATGATCATAATATCTGAACCAATGAGTCTCCAAGAGATTGTATTTCTTCAACCTTTCATACACTATTTTCAAGGTGATTGTTTTTCCTGAATTTTCAGGTCCATAAAGTACAATTAATTTCATAATGCATTAATTTTTAAAATGTTAATAATTTTTGCACTGAAAAGAAACAAGTCAAGAAAAGGCAATAAAAAAGGCGTAAACCTTTCTATTCGCACTCACGGAAAGCCTAGGAAAAAAAATCCGCCATCACCCAATAGATAAGGTTACGCCAAGGGCGTAAACAGATAATGGTGATGAGCGGAATCCTCCTATTACGGACGTTCCGTGAGTTTGTTGAATCTTACTTTCGAGAAATGAGTTTCCTAGGCTTATTTCTTGAGTGCGATTATAGTTATTATGTCTTTTTCGCCGAAACCGCCGTGCGGTATCGGCATATATTTATATGGTAAAAATAAAAGGAATGTTTCGGATTTCAAAATATATTTTTTGTTGATTAACATAAATTAACAAAGGACGGGCTTATTTTCGATGTGCGGGGAAAATTAATAACCGTCCAAATCCGCAAAAAAATCGAGATTTGGACGGTTGAAAAAAATGATAATCGTCCAAATCTGAAAAAAATTTTGAGATTTGGACGGTTATTCTTATATTTGCCAACGTAAAAACATTGGTGATTATGGAAAAAATTATCGGCAGAAACTTTGAATATCAGCAACTTACATCTTGTTGTAATTCCTCTCGGTCAGAATTTGTAATCATTTTCGGACGTAGACGAATCGGGAAAACTTTTTTAGTGCGCAGTTTTTTCAATGACAAATTCGATTTTCAATATACTGGCGCACGGAATATGTCGCCGAAACAGCAGTTGGAAAATTTTGCGGCTTCGCTTCAAAAATATTCCAAATCACAATTTCCTCTTGTGCCGAAAGATTGGTACGAGGCTTTCAGATTCCTTCAAAACTATTTGGAAAGCCTACCGAAACAACGCCGCAAAATCATTTTCATTGACGAAATGCCGTGGATTGATTCGCCGAAATCGCTTTTTGTCAATGCGTTGGAAAATTTTTGGAACGGTTTTGCTTTGATGCGCGATGATATTGTGCTTGTTGCCTGCGGTTCGGCAACTTCATGGATGAGCGACAAACTCGTTGATAATCAGGGCGGTTTACACAACCGTATAACCCGCAAAATTTATCTCCGTCCGTTCACATTAAATGAATGTAAGGAATATTTGAAGTACAAAAAATGTAATTGGGACATTTATCAAACGATTCAATGTTATATGATTTTGGGCGGAGTGCCTTTTTATTATAGCCTTTTAGACCCGCAGTTAAGTTTTGTTCAAAACATTGATTATCTGTTTTTTAAGCAGCGAGGCGTTTTGAACGGCGAGTTCAACGAACTTTACAACGCGCTTTTTTCAAATTCTGACAAATACATTACCGTTGTCAGGGCTTTGTCGCAAAAACGCGAAGGTCTTTCACGAAATGAAGTCATCGAAAAAACCAAACTTTCAGGCGGCGGACTGTCAAAAATTCTTGACAACTTGGAGAAATGCGATTTTATAACCGGTTATACTAAATTCAAGAATCCGTCGAAAAACACAATTTACAAACTAACGGATTTTTACACGCTTTTTTACTTTCGTTTTATTGAAAATGTCAAGACCGGCGATGATGAATTTTGGGCGCATAATTTTAATTCGCCGAAAATTTATTCTTGGCAGGGTTACACTTTTGAACTTGTCTGCATGATGCACATCGGGCAGATAAAACAAAAACTCGGCATTTCGGGTATGGCGACCTCGGTCAGCACTTGGCGCAGCAACAATGCGGAAGAAAACACGCAAATAGATTTGCTAATTGACCGCAGCGACCGCACAATTAATGTTTGCGAGATAAAATTTTCGTCTGAACCGTACACAATTTCAAAGGATTACGAAAGCAAACTCCGTATGCGCAACGCAATTTTCAGGGCTGAAACCAAAACCACAAAAGCCTTGGCGGTTACTTTTGTAACGGTTTTCGGCGTTGTCCCGAATGTTCATTCCGGCATTGTTCAAAACGAAGTAACAGCAGAGGATTTATTGGCGGGATAATCCAAACAATTTTTGCGGTTTTTTTGCCGTTATCCTCATTTTTTTGTAATATTGCGGTGATTTTAGGCTCATAAAATGTGACAAAACGCCGAAAATATCCTCATTTTTTTGTTAAACAGTTAAAAATCAGCGCAATATGTATTTAAAGCGAAAAATAGATATTTTTTTACATCAGTGGAAGTCTCAGGAAGACAAAATGCCGCTCCGTATTTTTGTACGTTCTTGTTGAAGAGTTTTTTGAAAGAGGTAGAATGGTAGATTTATAAGAATTACGAAACCAAACTCCGTATGCGCAATGCGATTTATTGGCGGAATAATCAAAACAATACTTCCCAATAACCGTTTTTGTCAGCACCTATACGGCGGATTATGTCGGACTTTTGAAGTTTTTTCATATTTGCATTGATGCTTTTTTCTGAAATGCCGATAATTTCTGATAGTTCCGTTTGGGTTATATATGGGTTGTTTTTCAATGCCGAAAGAATTTTTTTCTGATTTACACTGAACTTTACACTGAACTTTACACTGAACTTTTCTTCGCTTTGTTTTTCTAAAATGTCTGATATTGTGTCGTTTATAAGATTCAACATAAACTCAATAAAAACAGTACTATCAGCGTTTTCATCACTTACGTTCAAAGCGTTGTAATATGCTTTCTGATTCTTTTTGACCAATGTTTCAACAGGTAACCATGCAAAAACCGGCTTCCATTTTTTCAGAATAACGGTTTGCCACAAACGTCCCGTGCGACCGTTACCGTCTTCAAACGGGTGGATATATTCAAATTCATAATGGAAAACACAACTTTTGATTAACGGGTGTTCTTTGCTTTTTTTCAACCATTCAAACAATTCCGACATCAAAAGCGGCACTCTTTGAGCAGGCGGTGCAACGTGTATAACATCTTTACCATTAAAAATTCCTACGCCTGTTTTCCTATAAACTCCGCTCGTAGAAACTAAATCCGTCATCATTAAACTATGGGCTTTTAAAAGGTCTTTTTCCTTGTAAGGGTTGAGTTCCATAAGCAAATCGTATGCTTGAACGGCGTTTTTTACTTCTTGAATTTCTTTTGGAGAGCCCAAAACTCTTTTGCCTTCGATAATTGCAGTTATTTGGTCGATAGTCAGTGAGTTATTTTCGATTGCAAGTGATGAATGTATGGTTTTTATGCGGTTTTTTTTACGCAATTCTATATGCAGCGGATTCTCGGAAAACGCAGTCAGCATACCTACTTTTTCCGAAATTTCAGCAATAAGATTCACTGCATTTGCTGTTATTTTATAAGGCGGAGTGTAACTCATTTTCTAAAAAATGTTTTTACAAAAATAGAATTTTTTCCCTGAGAAACAAAATTTTTTCAAATAATTATCGGCACTAAAATGGTAGTGATATTTTTTTGATAACCGTCCAAATCTGCAAAAAAAATCGAGATTTGGACGGTTGAAAAAAATGATAACCGTCCAAATCTGAAAAAAATTTTGAGATTTGGACGGTTATTCTTATATTTGCCAACGTAAAAACATTGGTGATTATGGAAAAAATTATCGGCAGAAACTTTGAATATCAGCAACTTACATCTTGTTGCAAATCCTCTCGGTCAGAATTTGTAATCATTTTCGGACGTAGACGAATCGGGAAAACTTTTTTAGTGCGCAGTTTTTTCAATGACAAATTCGATTTTCAATATACCGGCGCACGGAATATGCCGCCGAAACAGCAGTTGGAAAATTTTGCGGTATCGCTTCAAAAATATTCCAAATCACAATTTCCGGTTGTGCCAAAAGATTGGTACGAGGCTTTAAAACACAATTTACAAACTAACGGATTTTTACACGCTTTTTTATTTCCGTTTTATTGAAAACGTCAAAACCGGCGATGATGAATTTTGGGCGCATAATTTTAATTCGCCGAAAATTTATTCTTGGCAAGGTTATACTTTTGAACTTGTCTGTATGATGCACATTGGGCAGATAAAACAGAAACTCGGCATTTCGGGCATGGCGACCTCTGTCAGCACTTGGCGCAGCAACAATGCGGCAGAAAATACGCAAATAGATTTGCTAATTGACCGCAGCGACCGCACAATCAATGTTTGTGAGATAAAATTTTCATCTGAACCGTACACGATTTCAAAGGATTACGAAAACAAACTCCGTATGCGCAACGCAATTTTCAGGGCTGAAACCAAAACCACCAAAGCCTTGGCAGTTACTTTTGTAACGGTTTTCGGCGTTGTCCCGAATATTCATTCCGGCATTGTTCACAGCGAGGTAACAGCAGAGGATTTATGTAAATAAAAAAATGCCGCATTTTTTTTGCGGCATTTTTTTTAATTATTTGAATTTCAGATTCGGGGTCTGATTGTCATCTTCGTATTGTGTGATTACGGTGCTTGAATTGCCTATGTCAATGCCGACTGCCGAACTTATGTCGCCGCCGTTGATTTGTGCCGAATGTAAGCAATAGCCTACCGAGGTAAGAATCAGCGGATTGTCAACTACTTCTACGTGAAGAATGTCCTCAAACTCTTTGAAGAAGTTTTCTATTAATTCCATATACAATGCACCGCCGCCGGTGATGAACATTCTGTCTGCTTTTGCAAAGTCAGCGTCTGTGAAGATACGACGGAGATTCGGAGAAATAACGTCTTTGTAATACATATTAAGGACGTTTCTGCGAATATCAAGAATGTCTATTTTCTGACGGTTCAGAACTATGAAATTGTTCATAAAAGCCTGTTCCATCTGTTTTTCGTTTTTCAGACCGAGGCTGTATTGACGGCTGAGTTCTTTGATAAACAAATCTACTGCATATTGCAAACCGTTGATACTTACTGCGGTACGTTGTACGATACCGTTTTCTGTACTCAGGGCTGCCTCACATGTACCGTAACCGAGACTTATCACAAAAAAGTTGCCAGTGGCTTTCTTTTCACCTTTTCTCAGAGCAATGATATTGCCTAACATTTCCGGTAAAATCTCCACGTTGCATACTTCTACTTTCATCTCCGTACGTCCTTTTGACGAAAACGGCGACATGTCAAAATCTATTTTGTGAGTTTTCTGCAAGAGGTCAAGCGTAACGGATTTGTTAACCTGATATGTGCTGAAAGGGAAACCTGTCGTTACTGTCAACGGCCGGTTGTTTTTGTAAGAGGCTGCCAATAAGCCTGCTTGAAACAAAATCTGATAATCTATCTCCGTCGGTGCGGCGTTTACGGTACGGTGCGGTGAAAGACCTTCCGAAAGGGCTAAATTGCCCACTACGTATGGTACATCGTCAATGTAGAGCCGCAAACCGTTAATTAAGTCTTGTGATACCATAGAAAGGTTCGAGTTGTTATGCTCAAACACGCTCGGTATGCTTATACTGCTTCTCATAGTGTATTATAATTTACTTTTTTATATTGTATTACAAGGGTTTTTCTGTTAAAAAACTCTGCCCAAATATTATGCCAAAACACCGCTTAATTCAACCGCTTTGACGGCTGAGGTTTCTATTGCGTCTTTTTTTTGCAAAAAACCGCTCCAAATGTAAGGAATATTTTCCAAACCGCAAAATAATCCTGAAAAAAATCCGGCAATATTCCCCGTTAAATCAGGATAAAAGCCTTTGTTGACACAAAAAAGTACATTTGTCTTAAAATCAAAACTCTTTGAAAAACAGTCTGTTAGTATTTTGTGTAATGTAGCGGTAAAACTATCGTGATTAATTTTTAACCCGATTTTTTTTAACATTTTTTTAGTTTTATTCCATGACTGCTTAACAGCCGTTTTAGGATTGCTGCCTAACGAAATAAAATATGAAACATAAAAAATAAATGCCGCAGGTGCGATTACCTCGTCGCAAAGAATATCAGGAATTGCATTTAATGCCGTTTGTTGATCTCTTTTGCAGAAAGAATAAAGTACGCCGGCAATACAAGCACACGGAATTATAATTCTTAATCTTTGGTCTTCGTCTTTCACCTTTATATTATACCAAATATTGCAAAGACCGAAAAAATGCTTTACACCTTGTTTAATGCCGTTGTTGTCAGACAAAAAGTTTATGTATTTTGACAAGGATTCATAGCACAAGGCATTGACACCGCCCGGCTCCGAAATATCGCCGTAACCGAGAAAATCAGAGACCGGATTAGCCGAAAGTTCCTCTTCTGTTTTGTTTTTTACGGGCAAACCCAAACTTTCTCCGATACCTGAACCTATAAAAGCACCTTTTATGTTTGAAATCGTAACCGTGCTTGAAGTCTCTTTTTTGACAAATATATTTAGAAATTTTTCTATAAAATTCGGCATTTTGTCTACTTTTTTGATATTTTTAGCAAAAAATATGCCAAAACCGTTTTTTTTTTTTTTTTTTTTTGACAAAAATAGTTAAATATATAAGATAATTTTTTATATCTTTGTCTCGTGATTTAATATCTTTTTTGTTGATATGGTAAATACATATAAATACCCGTGCGTATTAGTGCCGGAAAGGCTTTCTACTGCACGTCAGAGTACGATACAGTTTTGTGAGGAAGATGTTCAAGACGTATCGGGTGAGAATAATGCAACTGAAAGTGATTATAAGCCGCGCCATGTAGGCATGGTTGTTGCCATTGTGTTGATACTGTTTTTATTCGTTTGGATACTTTGCGACGGTTTGCCGAAAATCTTTTATTGCTTTTACCTGATGATGATTGCTATCAGTGTGATTTGGATGGTAAGCGAAGTGGAAGATAATAAGATAAAAGCGCATCTTAAACTTGTTAACGGTATATTATCCGATCAAGTATTTCGCCGAGGTATTGCTTTGAAAAAAAAACGGGACGAATATAATAAAAAAGTTTCGGATTGGAATTATATGGTTAATTTCCGTAGGAGTAAAGTTGCGGATTTTTTGAAGTCTGTTGATACAGAAACCTTTCCTTGTGAATCTAAAAAAGAGGTTTTATATACGGAGTTTTATGACAAATTGTCAGAAAGTTTCGGGAATAATCTGTTTTTTAATCGTTGCGTAAAAGACCCTGCCTCAGGAGAAATGATTACGGCAGATTATATTCTTAATTTTGGAGACGAAAATTGTTGTGTGGCGGTAGTTGTTGACGTGCCGTATTCGTTAGAGACTCGTCAACCTGAAAATTATTTTTATATTGTAGACAACGGCATTGTATATTCCTTTGAAAATATTAATAACGTTTTTTTGAATAAAGGTTGGATTGTGATTCGTTTTTCTGAATATCAGGTTATCAATCAGCCACAGGAATGTTGTAATTTAGTTACGCAGGTTGCGCGTATATTTACGAGCGAGAGAGATTGCGTTGTGGATTATGATATAGTCAGCCGTGTTGAAAGACATAATTTTTGGTCTTTTGAGCAATGCCAATTTTATGCGGAGCATGGTTTCAGAGAATCATATTTGGATATTAATTTTAATTTGCCGACACCTAAATATGTTTCTGATATGCTGCAAGGCATCGAACAAGAAAAATCGAAACTTAAAGAAAGTAAAAACTTGTTTTTGACTCAGCAACAACAGTTTGCAGACCAAAAAGCGCAGTTTGACGAGGTTTTAAGGCAAATCGGCTCGGATAAAAAACAAATTGAAGAGGATAGAAAGCAACTTCAAGAAGAAAAAAATAAAGTTGAAGAAGAAAAAAATAAACTTCAAGAAGATAGTCTGCAACTTGATGCTGAGATCCAGCAATATGAAATCAAAAAACGGCAATTAAGGTCTGACAGACAGCAATTTGAGGAGATAAAACAGCAATTTGATGAGGTAAAACAACAGTTTGAAAACGAAAGGGAAGAGTTTTACGCCAAATTAGAAGAAACGAGAGAAAAAGTTGAAGAAAAGGAAGAAGAAGTAGTAGAAGAAGAAATTGTTGAGACATCTGAGGTAGGGGATACAGCAAATGTCCCTGACGAAAATCAGGAAGATGAAAATATAACTGCTTTAAATACCGAAATTTCAGCATATTATGCTGCTGAAAATTGGAACGGTCTGATTGATGCCTGCAACAGACTTTTGGAATTAAAACCGGAGTCTGATGTTGCATTTTTGCGTCGCGGGTCTGCATTCGGCAATCTCGGCAATTTTCAAGAGGCGGTTTCTGATTTTCAGAGTGCCGTTGCCATAAATCCGAAAAATCCCGATGCTTATTACAATTTAGGAATTGCGGATTGTATGCAGCGGAATTTTGAAGCAGCAATAGGTCATTTGAAGTCGGCTGTTGAAAACGGTGTTGAAGATAAACCAAAAGTTTATTCTATGATTGCCGGCATTTATAAGGATTATTTGTCTGATATGCAGAATTATTCCGAGTATATGCGGAAGGCGGAAAACGGAGAAAATGAAACCGAAAAAAAAAATTCTGACTTAAAAGATATTTCTGTTGACGAGATGTCGGCAAAAGTTGTTGAAAGTCTTGAAGTATTTGATATTGAGAAAAGTGTAGTTAATAATATCAATGTTTTTCGGTCGGCGATTTCGGAGGCGGCGTTTGCCGTTAACGATGTTTATATCGCAGTGTCGACTTCTGACAGACGATTGAAAGTTTATTCAACGGACTCTACTCTTGTATTAGAAGGTGAGTATCCTGCTTTTGCGATGTCTTTCGGCAACAAGTATCTTGCCTTAGGCGGACACGGAGTTTTAAAAATTTTGGATATTAACAATCAGTTTAAAGAGAAAGCCGGTTTTTCGGTTTCGCAGAGTGTGGTCAAAAAATTGTTTTTCCACCCGCAAGAAGACGAAACCCTATTTATGTCGGATAATTATACCGTTTGGAGGGTTGACGTTTTAACCTCTGATACGAAAAAAGTCATCAATGATTTCAAAATGTTATCGCTCTCAGTTTTCGGCGATTACATTATCGGTAAAGATTATTTGAACACGATAAAAATTTATACGGTTGCTGATTTCAAAGAAGTTTATTCTATGAAATTGTCTCCGTCCGTACAATTGAAAACAGCCGTTTTGAACGGAGATTCTTCTTCGGTGATTTTGTGTGAAAAAAACGGTAAAATTTCGGTTTTCGGGCTTGAAAACCAAGAATGTGTTAACGTTATTGACTTAAAAAGCGAAATCATACAAGTTGAAATTTCGTCGGGCGGTTTTTGTGCGGTTTTGACCTCGGACAGAAAGTTGCGGCTTTTTGATACGACGGATTTTGAATTAAAGCGTGAATATCAGTTGCATGATATGCCTAAATTGATGAAAATCAGCAGATTCGGCAAAAAGATGGCGTTATGCGGTTTTGACGGCAGTCTGAGGATTGTTTCTTTGGAAACGGCGGAATAAAATGCAGAAACACGAATACGTAATTTTTGATTTTGACGGCACTTTGGCGGATACTTTTTCCTCAGGTGCGGCACTTTTGAACTCTTATGCCGAAAAATTCGGTTACAACAAAATAGATTTTGAAAAAAAAAGAAACCTTACGGCGAAACAGTTAATAAAACTTTCGGGCGTAAGGTTTTGGCGTATACCGCATTTAATTCGTTTTTTCAGAAAAAAATCCTCAGAAACGGCTTCTGAAATTTCTGTTTTTGAGGGTATTCATGCTCTTTTAGACCGTCTTTTTGTCTCGGGTTATAAATTAGGGATTTTGACCACAAATTCTGCTGAAACAGTTAACATCGTCTTAAAAAAATACGACATAGAAAAATACTTTTCTTTTATAAAAACGGGAGTTCCGCTTTTCGGGAAAAAACGTGCTTTAAAGCGTGCAAAGCGTGCTTTAAAGTCGGATTTTGTTTATATCGGCGACGAATACCGCGACATTGAAGCCGCAAAGTCAGCGGGTGTAAAAATAATTTCTGTGGTTTGGGGGTTTAATTCAAAAGAAATTCTTCAAGAGGCTAATCCGGGAAATGTGGCGGAAAATACAGAAGATATAATGTCCTTTCTTATTTGATTTTTTTAGTTTTTTGACGTTCAAAATCCGTTTTTTTTACGCTTCAACCAAAAACTTAACATTGAAAAAAACATATCAAATAAAGTTGTCCACAAAAACGTTTTTTTTTTAACTTTCAGAAAATCAAAGGGGAATAAAAGTTATCCACAAAAAAACATTCGGCGTAACTCGTTGAAAAAAATAGTTAGTAAATTTTGTGTTTTAAAAGAAATTTTTATATTAACTTTGTTGCGTACAAGAAAAACACAAAGAGAATATGAACACAATCATTTTAAAAGACAGAACAGATTTAAAACCGGATTTAACTGAAAACGTTATGATACAGACAGTTGTAAAAAGAGACGGACGTATTGTCGGTTTCAACGAAGAAAAAATTGCAAGCGCGATACGCAGGGCAATGTTTCAGACCGAATTAGGCGAGGACGACAAACTTATCAACAAAATCACAAGCCGTATTGCCTGCAACGGTAAACAGCAAATGACCGTTGAGGAAATTCAGGACTGTGTTGAAAGAGAGTTGATGAAATCTCCGCGCAAAGAGGTTGCAAGGGCATATATTTCGTACCGCGACAAACGCTCGGTAGCACGTCAGGCAAAAACCCGCGACGTTTTCACCGAAATTATCGAGGCTAAATCTAACGACATCACCCGCGAAAACGCTAACATGAACGCCGACACCCCCGCCGGTATGATGATGAAGTTTGCAAGCGAGACCACAAAGCCGTTTGTAGACGATTATCTTTTAAGTCCGGAGGTTAAAGAGGCTGTAAAAAACGGTTATATTCATATTCACGACAAAGATTATTATCCGACAAAATCGCTGACTTGTGTTCAGCACCCGTTGGATAAGATTTTAACATACGGTTTCAATGCAGGACACGGTGAGAGCCGTCCGGCTAAAAGAATTGAAACGGCAAGCATTCTCGGCTGTATTTCAATGGAAACCGCTCAAAACGAAATGCACGGCGGTCAGGCTATTCCGGCGTTTGATTTTTATCTCGCGCCTTACGTCCGCGCCTCTTATAAAGAGGAGGTAAAAGTTTTGGAAAACTTTTCAGGCGAGGATTTGTCTGACCTTTATGACGCTGAAATCGACGACTTCGTTAAAAAGCCGTTAGATAATTTGACGGGTAAAGACCGCGCTAAACAGCATGCTATCAACCGCACCGTCAACCGCGTTCATCAGTCAATGGAAGCGTTTATTCACAATATGAACACTATCCATTCAAGAGGCGGTAACCAAGTGGTTTTCAGTAGTATAAACTATGGAACGGATACTTCTGCGGAAGGTCGTTGTATTATCCGTGAACTTTTGATTTCAACATACGAAGGTGTAGGTAACGGTTCTACGGCGATTTTTCCGATTCAGATTTGGAAGAAAAAACGCGGAGTAAACTATCTGCCCGAAGACAGAAACTACGACCTTTATCAGTTTGCTTGCAAGGTTACGGCAAAGAGGTTTTTCCCGAATTATCTTAACCTTGACACTACTTTCAATCAGAACGAAAAATGGACTCCCGACGACCCGAAGCGTTACGAATACGAAGTTGCGACAATGGGTTGCAGAACAAGGGTTTTTGAAAACCGTTATGGCAAAAAAACGTCAATCGGCAGAGGAAACTTGTCGTTTACCTCAGTCAACATTGTCCGTCTTGCAATCGAATGTATGGGCATTGAAGACAAAGAAGAACGCATTAAAACGTTTTTTGACAAACTCGAAAAAGTGCTTGTAATTGCGGCAAAACAGTTGGACGACAGGTTTAATTTCCAAAAAACCGCCCTTGCAAAACAATTTCCGCTTTTGATGTCAAAACTTTGGATCGGCAGCGAAAAACTCCGTCCGAATGAGACAATCGAAAGTGTTATCAATCAAGGCACTTTGTCAATCGGCTTTATCGGTTTGGCAGAATGTTTGAAAGCATTAGTCGGCAAACATCACGGCGAAAGTCAAGAGGCTCAGGAATTAGGCTTAAAAATCGTAACTTATATGCGCGACCGTTGTAATGATTTTTCACAGCAATATCGTCATAATTACAGCGTTTTGGCGACACCGGCAGAGGGTTTGAGCGGCTCTTTCACCAGAAAAGACAAAAAAACTTTCGGCGTAATAGAAGGCGTTACTGACAGAGAATATTACACAAATTCGAGCCATGTTCCCGTATATTATAAGTGTTCGGCAATGCACAAGGCTGAAATCGAAGCCCCGTATCACGATTTGGAACGTGCCGGTCATATTTTCTACGTTGAAATTGACGGCGATGCAACACACAATCCGTCAGTTGTAGCCGCAGTTGTTGACATGATGGATAAGTTTAATATGGGTTACGGTTCGATTAATCACAACAGAAACCGTTGTATGGATTGCGGTTATGAAAACGCTGAAAAAGAAATGACCGAATGTCCGAAATGCCACAGCAAAAACATTGACAAATTGCAGCGCATAACGGGTTATTTAGTCGGCACGACAGACCGTTGGAACAACGCAAAGTTAAACGAACTTAACGAAAGGACAACACACAGCATTTAGTTATGAAATTGATGTTAATGGACATAATGGATTATACGACATCGGACGGACCGGGGTTTAGAACCTCGGTCTATTGTTCGGGTTGTAGCCATGCGTGTAAAGGTTGTCAGAACCCTCAGACTTGGAATATTCTTAACGGAAAACCGACGGAAGTAAAAGAGATTTTCGAGCATATTGCCGCAAACGAATTTGCAAACGTAACATTTTCGGGCGGCGACCCGTTTTATCAGCCGAAAGCCTTTGCTGAATTGGCGAGAATGATAAAGTTCAACACCGATAAAAATATTTGGTGTTATACGGGTTTTACGATAGAGGAGATTTTCAAGGAAGAAAAATTGATGGAACTTCTTCGTTGGGTTGACGTGCTTGTTGACGGCAGGTTCGAGGAAGATAAAAAAGACCCTGATTTATTGTTCTGCGGAAGTTCTAATCAAAGGTTAATTGACGTTAAGAAAACCCTAAAAACCGGCAAAATAGTGCTTTACGATTATCAACCGTATGTGGAACTGCCTGAAGAGGAAGAAGTTTTTATATAGTATGATAGATTTGAATCAGTTGAGTAGATTGCCTATCGGTGTACAAAGTTTTGAAGATTTACGGAAAGAAAATGCCTTGTACGTCGATAAGACGGATTATGTGTATTATCTTGCATATTCTAAAACAAAATCATATTTTCTTACACGTCCGAGACGGTTTGGTAAGAGTTTGTTTGCCAATACTTTACGCGCATTTTTTGAGGGGAAAAAGGAACTTTTCGACGGATTAAAAATCTATGATTATGAAAAAAATTGGATAAAATATCCTATGGCATATTTTGATTTCGTTGACGGAAATTATGCCGCAGGTGTAGATGTGTTGGTTTTCAAAATTTTATTCGTATTGAAAGTCTATGAGATTGAGCATAATATTCAATACGATGAAAGTTTTGTCAACAAATTGAAAAATGACGACAAGGAACTATCAGAAGGAGAGAAACTTGCATTCCGTTTTTTGTATGATATGATGACCGTTTATGAAAAAACGGGTTTAAAAACAGTCATTATCGTTGACGAGTACGACAATCCTTTGATTACCGCCGGAAATTATTACGGACAACGAAAGTTTTTCGGCTGTTTGCGGAATTACACATAAAGAACTATCGGAGTATTTTACGCCCGAAATAGAAAGATTATCAAAATCGCAGGGGGTAAACATTGAGACGTGTATTGCAGAATTAGGGCGTTGGTATGACGGTTATCTTTTTCACGAAAAAGGCGAGAAGGTATTCAATCCGGTAAGCCTTTTTAATGCGTTTGTGAGCAGGGATTTTCAGAATTATTGGTATGATACCGGTAATCCTGCTATTTTGATGAAACGCATACATAGCGAATATTATGACTTCAAACATTTGATAAATGATGTCAGATATTCTAAGGACAGTCTGAAAACTTACAAAGATGACAGTCTGACTGCTGATTTGATACCGCTGTTGTATTATACAGGTTATTTGACAATAAAAAGTTACGATAAGTCAACCCGCAGATATACGCTTGGTTTTCCGAATAATGAAGTCGAACTTAGTTTTCTTACGGGTTTAATCAACGAATTTTATAGAAAGCCGGGAGATTTGAGCGGATTCAACTATTCTGACTTTTTGGACGATTTTTTTGAAGGCGAGGTGGATAATGTCATCAACCGTTTTCAGGCATTGTATTCTACATTGCCGTATGCTAACGATAATAATGTGAAATATTTAGAGCGTGATTTTCAAAATGTTATTTTTTTAGTTTTTACAATATTGGGACAGTTTGTGATTTCTGAACCGCATTTTTCAAAAGGCAGGGCAGATACTATTGTTTGTACCGAGAAGTATGTTTATCTTTTTGAATTTAAAATGGATTGTGATGCTCAGGTTGCTCTTAATCAAATTGATGAAAAGGATTATGCCGGACGTTTTAAAATGGATGGTAGAAAAGTTTTCAAAATAGGTGTCAATTTTTCGTCTTCGGAAAAGAACATAACAGATTGGAAAGTTTTGTAGTTTTTATATAAAAAAAATACCGCGAATTTCGCGGTATTTTTTTATCTTCCTAATTTATTGTAAACCGGATTTGCATAAATTTCCATAAGCATTTTCTTTTGAAGTTCAATATCGCCGGTAAATTTTTTGCTTTGTTCTTCGATGTAGTCTTTAACCGTTTTTTCGTCGTCTTTGGTGTAGAAATTTTCAAAACGTTTTGTTCCGCTCAAAATGTCTGCCGTAACATAATTTATCGGATAAAGCACATAACCGTCATAAATTTTTTTGTCCAAAAATTTCGCAACCTCTTCGTACTGAGCGTTTTTGTTCGGGGCTTTGGGCATTTGGAGAATTTCCTCGCTCACGGGTTTGCCGAGCGTTATGTTAACATGTCCTTTAAGACAAGTAAGACCGTTACGCATTCCGGCAACATCATCAACCTTGTTTTTCTTGAAATCGGGGTTGATTTTCTTGTTGTATTGTTCGATAACTTTGTAAACGTCTACGGGGTCGTATTCGTATGAAACCGTCATCGGGACAATGTTCATTTCGGCGAGTGAAGTAAGTACGTCGCCTGAGGCCGCCATGTTGAACATTTTTAATACGCTGCCCTGCGTTTTGTCGTCGCCGTTTTTGGTGCGTCCTTCCCTTTGAGCAATCCAAATCGAAGTTTTTTTGTCAATAATGGTATGTCTGATGTATTTTGACTGTACCATAGAACTTACCATCAATTCTTTTACCGAAAGATTTCTTTTTACCACAAACGTGCGGTTAAGTTTCACCAAATCGGTTATCCACGGAAAAATCAATAAATTGCTGCCGATTGCGATTTCGCTTGTTTCATGTCCGTGCTGAGCCAAATAAGTGTTCAAAAACGCTGAATCCAAAATTATGTCCCTGTGGTTTGAAACAAAAAGATAGCCTTTGCCTTCGGGAATATTTTCTAACCCGTTGAAGGTTACGCCCTCGGTGTACATTCTTTCCAAACCGTTAACGAGCCTTGCGATAAATTGCGTTTGAAATTCCTTGATTGTATGGACGTTACGCAACAATTTTTCCGTAACTTCAAACGGAACGTCAGGGAAAAAATACTTTACCGTTTTCTTAAAACCTGATTCCGAAAGAAGTTTGTCGATAACACCGTCTACTTCGCTGTCGTAATACGGCCGTATTTCGTCAAATTCAGTTTCGTTAATTTCCATTTTTGTAATATTTTTATCAGGTAATTTTTTTTACCTTATTTTGTCTATTAACAATTTTATTTCAAAGCCTACGGGGTTGCCTTTGTGGAGAATGTTATAAACAGCGGTGCAAATCGGCAAATCAATATTGTATTTTTGATTAACCTCGTAAATACATTTGCTGCCGTAAAAACCTTCTGCAACCATTTTCATTTCCAAAAGTGCGCTTTGAAGCGAATATCCCTGACCGAGCATAACGCCTAAGGTGCGGTTGCGGCTGAATTTTGAGTATGCCGTAACGAGCAAGTCACCGAGATAAGCCGAGGATTTTATGTCGCGGTTTATCGGGTGAACGGTATCTACAAAGCGTTTCATTTCGCGGATTGCGTTTGACATCAAAACCGCCAAAAAGTTGTCGCCGTAGCCTAAACCTGAACATACACCGGCTGCAATAGCGAATACGTTTTTCAAAACTGCCGCATATTCCGTGCCGTAAATGTCATCGGTGATGGAAGTTTTCAAATACCTACATTCCAGACAGTTAGCAATATCTTCGGCGGTGTTCAAATCCTTAGAGGCTATCGTAAGATAACTGAGCCTTTGAAGAGCAACCTCTTCTGCATGACAAGGTCCTGCCAAAACGCAGAAATTTTTATCAAGGTTGACGTTATATTTTTCATGAAAAAAGTCAGCCATAATAATGTTTTTTTCAGGAATCATGCCTTTGATTGCCGAAACTACGACGTGATTTTCAAGCGTTCCGTCATATTGCTGCATGGTACTCTCTATGAACGCCGACGGTACGGCAAAAACCAAAATGTCGGAATTTTTTATAATCGAGGTTAAATCGTTATAAAATTCCAACTTGTTGGTGTCGAGAATCAGCGAGTTCAAATATTTCGGGTTTTGACCGTGTTTTATTGCGTAATCAATATGTTCTTTTTTGCGCAGATACCAATTGACTTTGTTGCCTTCTTTAACATTGTTGGTCAAAACGCTGATTAAAGCCGTAGCCCAACTTCCGCCGCCTACGACTCCTATTCTATGTTGTCCGCACATCATATTAAGTTCTTTTTTATATTTTGCAAAGGTAAGGAAACTTTTGCAAATAAAAAAATATAAAATTTCTTAACGCGGCGTTTTTATTTCGCCGTCATAGAATATGTCATCTCCGCTTTGTCGCCGCTGACGTTTATTGTTGTTTTCGCGCCTAAAATTATCGGATAGTTTTGTGTGTCATGTCCGTTTGGTACGCCGTAGATGACGGGGACGTTAAGCGGTGAAAAATATTTTGCAAAAATTTCGTTCAGAGGCAAATCGCTGCCCTGACTTCCGCCGATAAATTCGCCGATAATCACACCTTTTATTTCTTGAAGTTTTCCTGACTGTTGAAGGTTAAGTAACATTCTGTCAACCGAGTAGTTAGCCTCGCCGGTGTCTTCGATAAAGAGAACGGAATTTTTTGTGTTGATGTCAAAAGCCGTCCCTGAAAGCGAATACAATATCGAAAGATTTCCGCCGACAAGCCGCGCCGTTGCTACACCATCAATGCAATTAGAATTTTTCTCTATCGAAACGCCTTTTAAATCACCGAAAAGTATGTCTTTTAACATTTCAACGCTTTCGCCGTCTTTGTTGAAACCTCTCATCATAGGTCCTAAAATTGTTTCGTAACCCATGTTGTTGAGGGTGATGTGAAGTGCAGTAACGTCGCTGTAACCGATAATCCATTTCGGCGATTTCTTGAATTTCGTCCAGTCCAAAAACGGCAAAACCTGAGCCGCTCCGTAACCGCCGCGTGCAAAAAATATCGCTCTAACATCGTCGTTGTCAAGCATTTCCTGTAAGCCAGAAATTCTTTCTTTAAGACTGCCGGCATATCGTGAGTCTTGGGCGTAGAGGTTTGAGGCTTCTAAAACTTCCAAACCCCAATTTTTCAAAGTTTCTTCGCCTTCGCTTACGTCGCTTTCGCTGACGGCGTTGCTGATTGCGCAGACCGCAACTTTATCGCCCTTTTGTAAAAATTGCGGACGAATGTCCGTTGTAACCTCTTCCTTGTTTTCGATTATGAAACTCGGTGAATATACAACCGTTGTGTCAACGTGTATCTCGTTGATAATCACTTCGTCTTCTTTGTCTTTATGACAAGATGAAAGAGCGGTTAAAAGTCCCGCTGCTAATAATAAATAATGTGTTTTCATTTTTCTAACTTTATTTCTTCAATCTTTTTATCTTCGACGTAAAAAAGATACGCCTTAATATTCGGATAATTCATTTTTTTGAGCAAAGAGGCATATTCTGAAATTTGCGCTTTGTATTCCTCATGCTCTCCGCCGAATTTGAAATCTATGACAACGGTTTCTTTGTCAGAAATCAAAACTCTGTCGGGAATTTTTATGTCGCCTTCGGTTGTAAGCAATGCCTTTTCCGTCAAAACTTCTTTCCAAGATTTTGAAAACCAATGTTTTACTTGTTCTATGGAAAAAACTTCGTTTAATTTCAGGCTCAAATCTTTGGCTTGATTTTCGGTAATTCGCCCCTGAAACGTCATTTGTCTTAACACCTCAGGATATTCCTCGTAAAATTCTATCCGCGCCATAACATCGTGCATAAAAAGTCCGTAATTGATTCTTTCCTGCAAAAACGTACTGTTTTTTATGAAAAAATCTGACGAATGAGACGTTACGGCGAGTTTGTTTTCCCACGGCGAGTTTTTGAAAACCGATAGGTCAAAACTTTTGCCTCTGTCGTTAACCTTACGCCCTTCTTCCAAAACGTGATTTTTATCGCTTAAAAATATTCCCGTTTCTTCGTCAAAATAATCTGAAAGTGAGTCTTCTCCTTCAACAATATCGTAATATAAAAGGTCTGAAACGCGGCTTATTTTATTTTCGCCTTTTTTCGATTCTTTCGGCTTCGGACAATAAATGTGAAGTTCGTCAACCGCCCTTGTCAGAGCCACATATAAAAGGTTCAACGAGTCAACGTATAAATTGCGTTTTTCCTCTACGTAAAACTCTCTGAAATGCGATTTCAGCATTTCTGACGAATATCTTATAGGCATTGACGGCAAGGACGAAAATGTGGTGTTTTCAGGTGCTTTTACCCAAATGTAATTGACATTCAGATTGTTAACGTCTTCCATTTTCCAGTTGCAAAACGGAATAAACTGAATCGAAAAATCCAAGCCCTTAGATTTATGAACCGTCATAACGCTAACCGCATTTTGATTGTCAGAAGGTTGAACGGAGGTTTTTATGCCCGTCTGTTCCCACCAAGACACAAACTTATTTAAATCTGACGAATATTGTTTCGTAAAGTTTAATATACAATCTTGAAACGTCCTTAAATATTCCGCATCGCCTTCAAAACTTTCCAAACCGAAAAGCGAAATTATTTTTTCTGAAAGGTCGTAAAGCGGCAAATCGGTGTATGTTTCGTTGAAATTTTCAAAGCCTTCGGGCATAAATTTTTTCGCGGTTTCTTCGTCGCTGACGGCAGAGAAAACCGTGTCTTCGTCAATTTCGATTTGTTTTAGCGTGCAAAAGGAGTGCATGAGTTCCGCCTTTGCAAAGTTGTCTTCCTTGTTGTTGAGATATTTCATCGCGTTGACGGCAACTTTTACGGCAAGCGAATTTGCAATGTACAGAGAATCAGACGAAACCACGTCGTAAACCGCTGCATTTGAAGTCTGCTGTTGGTATTGCAAAAGGTATTTTACCGCTAATGCCGCTTCATCTTTTTTGCGGACAAGAACGCAGATTTTTTTGGCTTTAACGCCGCTTTTGATGAGAGTATCAATTTCGTCAGCCATTTTTTTTAGGGCTTTTTCTTTGAAACTTTCTTCCGGCTCTTCGTTTTCGGTTTCTTCTTCTTCGTCTTCTTTTTTGTCAAAAAATATGACTTCTACTTTTCCGCCCGAACGGTTTTTGCCTTCGGGCAGTTTTTGTGACGAATCCGAATATATTTTTGTCAGGATTTCAAAGTCGAGCGGAAGGTCTGCATCACCGTGATTTATAAGAGTTTCGACGGATTTTTGAAATATTGTGTTGTTGAAATTTACTATATTTTTTCTTGACCGCCAGTTTACGTCAAGACTGTTAATCTTGATGTTATCCTCTGAAATCTGCTCCTGAACTTTGCCGTTAAGAAGTCTCCAATCGCCGCCCCTGAATCGGTAAATTGCTTGTTTTACGTCGCCGACGATTAAGTTGTCAAAACCGTAAGCGATGGAGTTTTCAATTAGCGGACGAAAATTATTCCACTGAAAAGTCGAAGTATCTTGAAACTCGTCAATAAAAATATGGTCGAATTTATTGCCCGTTCTTTCGTAAATGAAAGGGGCATCGTTGCCGGCGATGATTCCGTCCAAAAACGCCGAAGCGTCAGAAATCATAATCACGCGGTTTTCTTTTCTGTATTCGGGCAGAAGTTTTGCAATTTCGCCGATAAGAACAAACGCACCGAAATCTTTGCGGATAAGTTTCGCCGTAACAAAATCCGTCGCGTTATTTTCGATAAAGTTAATCGCCTCATTTAAAACGGGTTGCAATCTCTGCTGCAAACCGGGGATAATTTCTTTTTGAATTTTTTTAGCCTTTGCGGGCAGCCAGTCGTCTTTTTCCTGCATTTTGTATGCCGTGGCACTTACAACGCCTTCTTCTAACTTGTTAGTCAAGAAGTTACAACAGTTTTTGACGTTTGCGCCCAAGTCCGAAAGCGGTAAAGCCCCTAATTCTGAGTCAATGATTTTTTTGGCTCTTTCCGCTATTTCGCGGACAGTTTCTATGTAATTGTCATACACGGAGTTGACAAGTTCGGAAGAAATGTCGAAATACGATTTTTTTTCGTTTTCGGTCATTCCTTTTTCTTTCATTTGGTTTTGCTGAGCCTCAAATTCTTTGTATTTTTCGGTGAAAATAAGTTTTGCAATGCTTTCTACCTGCGCTCTGAAATTCCAGTTTTCGCCGTCTTTAATATTTTTTTCAGCCATCGACAACATTTGCTTTTTAAGATACGCATCTTCGTCAGCGCATTTAAAAAGCATATCGGTCAAATCCGACAAAACAGAAGCCTCGTCGGTTTGTGTCGAAAATCCCGAATTTATGTTGATGTCGTAACAAAACGAGCGCAAAACCCGTTGAACAAAAGAGTCAATGGTTTTGAGGTTGAAGTCGGAATAATTGTGAAGAATTGCACCGCGAATATTTTTAGCACGTTTTGCCAAAGCTTGTTCCGAAAGGTTGTATTTTTTTGCAATGTCAGCAAAATAACCGCACGGCAGACCTTCTGAAAGATTGTCTAACTCTTTGATAATACGTTCTTTCATTTCACCGGCGGCTTTGTTTGTGAACGTTACGGCGAGAATCCTCGAAAACGCCATCGTATCGGCAAAAGCCTCGGTAATAAATTCGCCTGCGAGTTTGTATGTTTTGCCGCTGCCTGCGGAAGCCTTGTAAATGTTAAGCATTTGTCTTTTTTAATTATCGTTATACTCTTCTGCTTTATGGTTTTTGAACCGTGTCCCTAACACGTATGCGAGGAGCATAACCCCGAAAAATAACGCTAAGGTAAAGCCGATAAAACTTAAAACCGGCAGTCCGAAAATAAAAAATCCGTCTTTTATAAACACTGCCGAAATTGTTGCCGAAAGTATCAGAATCCCTATTATAAAACAGAAAATCAGTTTGTTAGCGGCAATATCCATTCTGCGGACAAAAAACTTGAAGTCCGTTATGTTGATATTGGTAAAAAGTTGTCCCTGCCGTATTTTTCTGAGGATAACGGAGAGTTCCAAGGGTGAATTTTCAAGAAAATCGCTTGCCTGCGAAAGGTTTTTGTTGATTGTATTTTTGAACCTTTCGGGCGAAAATCTTTCAAATTGCAGTTTTTTGCCATACGGTTTAAAAAAATCCGAAATCAAACATGTCGGCGTAATCGAAAGAGCGATGTTTTCAGCATCTGAAAGTGCTGAAAATGCCCTCAGAATTTCAGCCGGAAGAGTGATTTTGTGTTTAAAACAGATTTTCATAATTCCGAACGAAAATTCTCTCATATAGTGTTCTGACGACTCCATAAAGTACAGATTATCAGCCAACAACTGAACGTCGTTTTTGAATTCCTGATAATTTTTGAAATCGGAGTTAAACGCTATTTTTCTTAAACTGTTTGCCAAAACGCCCGAATTTTGTGTCGTCAGCGCGGCGACAATATCGCTGATTAAGTTTCTCTGAACGCTGGTCAAAAGGTTGGTGGAACTAAAATCCGAGAATGCAATTTTTCCCTCCGGCATTATTCTTACCGTCTCGTCTGTTAACGAGGCTTCAAAAAGTCCCGTTGTCAACATTCCGGTAATAAAAGTGTTCAAAAACGTGTCCGAGACTTTTCTATGGTCAAGCCCCCAAGCGGTAAATTCTTTTGCCTTAGTTATGCCCGCCGTATTATAATAGGTGGTAACTAATGTGTTTTCAGAGTTGTAACTCGAAAACACTTCCGGAACGGCAAAACTTTTCATATCGCGATAAGCCTTTTTGAACCGCTTAATCATTTCAGCCTCGTTTCTTAAATCCAATTTCGGCATAATTGTTTGCGAAAACGAATCGATAATTTCTGACGGATTTTGGATTCCGTGTCTTTCCAAAAAACTGTCGGCAAGTCCGGCAAGACGTTTAAGAAGTTTTATGTCGGAGATTGCGTTTTCTTTTGCCTCGGGCAGAATTATTTTTACGGCGACATCTTCGCCCGTTAACATTTTAGCCCTGAAAACCGCTGCGTAACCGTTTTGAAAAAAACAGTAATTGTCGAAATATGAGAAAGTTTTGTCTGCTTTTCGGCGCGTTGAAGTTTCAAAAATTTCTATTGCCGTGGCTTTTGTAACCTGAGGTTTGTCGAACTCCAAAGCCGAAAATTCCGAAATAAGTTCAAGCGGCAAAATGTCGGGTCTTGAACACAAAAACTTTGCGAAATACACTGCCGTTGCCCCGAGTTCCTGAGTCGCGAGGCGTATTTTTTCCCATTTGTTTAATTTATGACTATTTTCTAACGTTTTGATGCCCGTTTTGTTGACTATTTTTTTCAGTCTTCCGTTTTCCGTGAAAGGGGCGATACCGTATTTGAACAACACTGTTAAAGCATTGTTGAACTTGTCAAAAATTTTCGGATTTTTGGGAAATTTCAGCGGCATTTTTTTTCTTATTTCGTTAATTTTTCCAAAAGTGTTACTCTCCGTTTCAAGCCTTCGAGTTCTTCTGGGGTTGCAATATCCATTTTGGCGTAGATTTTTTTGATAAGTTCCGTAACGGAATTTTCAAGTTCTGACGACTTGTCAAACAAGCCGTTTTTGATGTTTTCAAAAATCGACTTTCCTTGCCCTTCGGATATTTTGTTATCACTGACGAGATTGTCGAAAGTCTTTTTTACGACTCCGACAGTCTCGTCAATAATAATGTTTGAAACCTTTGAAAGTGAATTAATCATGTTTTTCTTTTTTTAAACAATTTTTTTTAATCGAGGCTTGCAACTCTTTTTTCCAAATCTTCGATTCGTTTTTTGAGTTCTTCCACTTCTGATTTTGTTGCCGGTCTTACTTTCAAGAGGGCTTCGTTGATGACGGAGCGGATTTTTGATTCAAGGTCTTTTGCCTTTGTGTCGATGTTTGAAGAAAAATCGTCAACAATTTTTTTGCCTTCTTCGTTGGTGATTTTCTTTTCGCCGATTAATTCTTTAACCGCTTTTTCAACCCTTTCTTTTGCTCCGGCTGCCATTCCGACACCTTGATAAAGGATTTTTCTGAGGAGATCGTTAATCGTAACGTCGTCCTTTTGTTGTTCTTTGTTTTCTTCTGCCATTTTTATTAAGTTTTTAGTTTATAGTTTTTTATGCAATATTTAAGCCGTTCTTTCTTCACTCAGTGGTTTGTCGAAGAAAATCTTGCCGCCGTTTTCTTCGGCGAGGTTTTCTGCAACCGAAAATAGTTGAGCTAAAAATTCTTTTTCTTTCTTTTTGCTCCGTCTGCCTTTGCCTTCAAACAGCGTTTTTATGAAATGCGCATCGTAACTTACTGCAAAATCTTCGCTGTCAGAATGAGGAAAAAACGCGATTTCAGCGGTGTATTTGATGTTGCCGTTCTCGCTGCAAGAGACTAACAAAACATTTACACCTTTGCGTTTGAGGCCGTTAAAAAGCATTTCGGCTTCAAAATAGCGTTGATATACGTTAACCGTTGCCATATTTTTTCTTGACTTTGACTGCAAAGTTAAAACTTTCTTTTGTTATTTGAAAAAAAAACGGTAATTTAGCAAAAATTTTTTTGATATGGATTATAAAGAGTCGTTTATATTGTTTAGGGCTGGCGGCAGAAATTTTGCCGTTTCGGTAACTAACGTTTTGGAAGTAACTGAAAGCAAGGATATTAGTCCGTTGCCCGGTGCGCCGGATTATGTTGCCGGCATTAAGGTTTTCAGGGACGAGGTAATCCCTGTTGTCAACACGATAGAGAGGTTAGACTTTAAGAGAGAGGTTTCTGACGATGTGCCGGGAAAATACGTGGCGGTTTTTGAAATCAGTACTGCTTCCGGAAAAAAGAAGTTCGGAATCTTGATTGATAAAGTTATGTCTGTCAGCGAGATGAACGTCAACACGATAAAGATTTCCGACGATATTGACAAGGCAATGGCACCTGCTCCTTATATTCGCGGTGTCGTAAATTCGGAGCATGGTTTTATTTATGTTTTGCTGCCGGAATATATTTTTTCTAAAACAGATTTACAAACTATTGACGAGGTTATGCCGGAGGGAAAACAATGAAAAAATATTTTGCATTGTTGTTGACGGCTGCATTGTTTTGTACTTCGTGCGGCAAAACGTCTTCGTATGTAAAAACTTCAGGTTTTGCGCAGGGAACAACATGGCATATCACGTATAAAAGTTTTGATAATGAGATACTTACACCGCAGTTCGATAGTATTTTGAATGCGTTTGATTTTTCGATGTCGGCATATAACAAAGAGTCGCGTTTGACTAAATTGAATCAAAATTTAACTTTTGAGGTTGACGAGAATTTCAAAGCGGTTTTTGCTTCTTCGGAGTATCTTTATAAACTCTCTGACGGACTTTTTGACCCGACATGCCGTCCTTTGGTTAACGCATGGGGTTTCAACAAGCATAAAGACCTCAGAAAACCGCTTCAAAGTGAGTTAGATTCTATTTTGGAGTTTGTCGGCATGGACAAAGTCAGAATTTCGGGCAATCGTCTTGAAAAAGATGACGAACGTATCACGTTGAATTTCAATGCGAATGCGCAAGGGTACAGCGTAGATTTACTTTGCTTGTGGTTGAAAGACCACGGTTATGAAAACTTTTTGGTAGAAGTAGGCGGTGAAGTAAGGGCTTTCGGCAAAAATTCCGAGAATCAGACTTGGAAAGTCGGTATTGATACTCCTATTGACGGTTCAACGGAAGAAAACAGAGATATTACTGCCGCTGTTTTGCTTGAAAATCAATCGCTTTGCACTTCGGGCGATTACAGAAATTTTTTTGTTATTGACGGCAAAAAATACTCGCATGAACTTAATGCAAAAACCGGTTATCCGAAAGATGATTCTTTGCTATCGGTTTCGGTTATTACGCCTGACGCTTTGCTTGGCGACGGTTTGGCGACAACGGTAATGGTTATGGGGTTAGAAAAAGGTTTTCGTTTGGTGGATTCGCTCCCCGAAGCGGAAGGTTTTTTCATTTACAGCGACAAAAACGGTAGTTTTCAGACGTTAAAAACAAAAGGTTTTAATTATATTGACCTGACAAATAATTGATTTATATTTTGTTATAAAAAAAATTAAAAAAAAGTGTAAAAAAATTTGGTAGAGTTGTAAAAAGTCTATACTTTTGCACCGTCAAAATAAGACAGACATAACGCGGGAGTAGCTCAGTTGGTAGAGCGCAACCTTGCCAAGGTTGAGGTCGCGAGTTCGAGCCTCGTCTCCCGCTCTTTTTTTATTCATTATTGATGTTTATTTATTAGGTTTTAGTTAATTAAAGTTTCTCAAAACGGTTGTGCAAACAAACCGTTTTTTTTGTTTTTATATGGTGCGAGGGTGTGTTGTTTTTAGAAAATAATTCCCGTCCTGATTTTGGCAAAATGTCTTGTAGAATTTAAATATTTCGTGTTTTTTGCCGTCGTAAAGGCGTAGTTTACGGCAATATAGCCGTAGATTTTGTCGGAGAATATTTTTTGAGTGTATTTTAATTCAGACGAAATCATAACGTGAGGTTTGCAGAGATATTCGTATTCCTGCATTAAAAAATCATCTTGACTTACGGGGCGGGTATAATCCTCTGACGGGGTTTCAGTATATCCGTTTTCGTATGGTTTGCCGCTGCCTTTGGCGAATTTTACGCCTAAAACTTTTGAAAATCTGCCTTTAAGAAAATCGTTTTCATGTCCGATTTCTGCATAAAAAGTTTTTGTTTTTATGTCTTGAACTCTCCAAAACGGGTATCTTACAGCGTAGGTTTTACGGTGTTGATATTGTGAGCCGACTTTTAAACTCAGTATTTTATCGTCGTAAAAATAAAATGCTGAATATTCTGCGGAAAAGTTTATAGGATTTTTACCCGAAGTTTTTGTCTTGTCGTAATAAATATAGTTGGTGAGTCCGCCTTCAAAAGCCTCTGAATTGCAGATATTTCTATAATTATACAAAGTTTCTTCTTCAAAAGCGTAGTTTATGCTCTGAATCAGACTGTTATGAGAAAAAAACACGCTGCCTTTAAGTGCTGAAATTTCTGCCTCGTGTTGTGTAAGTTCAACCGTGTATTGACTTTTTTGACCGTAGTGTCCGCTCCTTAAAAAATATTCAAACTCGTTGAACCACTTTATGTTATCAGTGATTTTTAACAATACCTGAAAACTTCCGCCTTGATAAGAGTCAAAAAGCGGCAACTCTCTTGATTTGTCCGTAAAGCCTTCTTCTCCGAACTCTTCTCTTAGTCCGAAAAAGCAGCCGTAACTGATTATGCTGTTGTAAACTTTGTCGGAGGTGCCTTTTACGGAAAATCTTATGTCTTCGTTTCGTCGGCGGTAAATATATGCGCAACCGAGGTTGAGGAAATTAAAATCATAACTTATTCCTAATGAGCCTGTTAAGTCCATAAGACTATTTTTATGACGCAGGTCTTTGCGTTTGGCGTTGTTTGCGGCGGTATACTCGAATTTTGCTCCGAGTGAAAGATTTTTCCAAGTTTTTATGCTGAGACCGCCGATGATTTCGTATGTTTCGCGCTTTTGTTGTCCGGCGTTAGTGTCCGCTTGCTCTATGATGTTGAACGGTGCATTTTCAGGGTCTAAAAACGCTGCTCCCGTTGTTTGTTTGCCGGAAAAATTTTCATAACTTATTTTGCCGTAACCGCTTACCTTAGGATTGAAACGGTAAAAAGATTCTGCTTTTAGTTTTAGAGCCGCAGTTTTTTCGCCTTCGGAAAAGTTTTTGAAACCGCCTTGATAACCTTGCGCTTGTATTTCCGCGCATGAAACCGTCGAAATATTCAAGCCGTTCAAGAGTGCAGTGTTATGGCTTTTAAGAAAATTATTGCCGCTAACGCTGTAATTTAAAGAATCAAACTGCGCTCTGACAGTATTGAAACCTGTCAGAGTGCAGAGTGAAAATAATATTATGATTTTATGTCTTAACATTTTAGTCCTTTAAAGAGGATTTTTCGCGTTCATAAAAATCTGTTGAACTGTCGTTCGTGTCGATATAGATAATGTGTGCGCCGTTTTTGATTGAAGCCTCTGCATCAATGCTGCCGTCAGCGGCGGTAACTAATTTTTCTGCATTTTCTTTTAAGGCTTCGGTAGCCTCTTTATCAACGTTGCGGTAAAGCGTATGTCCTTGATAATTAGTGAGAACAACATAGCCTTTATCAATTTCGTCGGTAAGACGTTTGTTATTTTTGTTAGCGTATTTTTCGTCTGACGAAAATACTTCGATACCGTCAATGACATTCGCCGTCGGGATTTTTATGCACTCGTCAGTAGCATGACGTGTTGCCGTGCCGCTTTCGTAATAAAGATTGCTTTCGTTGTTGCCGTAGGTTTCAGGGTCTTCGTCCAAAGAAAAGCATAAAAGCGCAGGCGAAGAAACGCTTAACGGCCATGCCGTCATAGTTAATGCACCGCATTTTACTGCTGAAAAATATTGCGTTGCAGGTATTTCATCAGACGGTTTAATGATACCTTTGAAGTCGTCAACATCGTAGCAGGCATAGTATGCAGAGTTAGCAAGGTTGACTGAGTTTGTTACCGTTGCGGTGTTGTCTATTGCGCCGTTTATGACGATTACTTTTTGCTCGTATGCCTCAAAACTAATTTCAGGCATATACCAGATACCATAAATCGCGGGGATAAAACCTTGGTCTGCGTAAACTAATTTGCCGCCTTCAAGATTTTTGTTGGTTGAAAATGAGTTTGCGGGTGCAATCATTGCTAAACCGAAGTTTTTCAATTCGGCTTTTTCTCCGCTGTTGTTGTAAACGATAACGTATTTATCGTTTTGGAAAGTTCCTTTGCCGTCATTTTTTGTGCAACCGCCGTTATAAAGTTCTTTGATAACGATTTGGCTTTTGGTAGTTTTTTCCAAAGCAATTTCAAAAACTTTGGTCTGGTCAAAACCTTCTGAAATCTCAACGTCAGAGAGTTTTCCGTTGAAAGTGTAAAGTTTGCCGTTTTCAGTGAGTTGTCCCGTTGCTGAAACGTCGTATTTTCCGGCGTTAAGTGTTGCTGAAACTTTGCCTTCTGCATCTGTGGTGAGGGTCAAGGCGGTGTCTTTTGAAATCGTAACCGTAAAGCCTTCAAGCGTTTTAACGTCCGAAGTCAGTTTTAAAGAAAACGGATAAGTCTGTTTTACAACCGGTGTCGGAGTTGTTTTGGTAGTGTCTGTTGTCGGTTCGGGGTCTGGTTTTACTTGGTCTTCCGTGTCATCTTTGCACGAAAAAAAGGCTGAGGACAAAAGTCCGAAACCTAAAACGTAATAAAATAACTTTTTCATTTTTTTATACCTTTTTTATTTTAAACTTAAAAAACTAAATTAATCTTTTATTGCCGCAATCCGTCTCTGATGAAAATCGTTTGACGAGTTGTTTGTGTTACAATAAATTATGTGCGCTCCGTTTTTTATTGAAGCCTCTGCGTCAATGCCGGAGGGGTCGGAGGAGCCTTTTTCTATGTCCGAAGTGCCGCCCGTATAGCCGTAAACGATTTTGCCTTGGTTTTCGGGCAGTTTTTCGGTTGCCGCCGCGTTGACGTTTCTGTAAAGCGTGTAGCCGTATTGATTTGTGTGCCAAACATATCCGCCGTCAATTTCGGGGGAAAGGCGTTTTTTGTTTCCGTCATAACGCGTTGTAAAAACCTCTATTGCGTCCAAAATATTTTTGTTAGGAATTTTCAGACACGAGCCGAAAGCACCCCATGAGCCGCTTTTGTTACCGTCAAAATAGTGATTATTTTCGTCTGAGGAAAACGTTGCGGGATTTTCGTCAAGATGAAAAATAAAAAAACACGGCGAGGTAACGCTGACTATCCACGAAGTACCCAAACCGTAAACTAACGCTTTGAAATAATGACTTTTAGGTATTCCGTCGTATGGCGCGGGATAAAAATGCGTGTCGGAGGCGTATCGTTCGCAGGTTTCGTCGTAGAGTACGTAGTACTCTTTTTTTGCGAGATTAACCGAATTTGAATACGTTACCGTAAAGTCAATTGCGCCGTATATCGAAATTACTTTTTCTTCAAAAGGTAAAAATTCTATCGTTTCGGGGTAATACCAAATGCCCATTGCCGCCGGCGTGAAACCTTCTGAGGCGTATGCTAATTCACCTTTTACGTAATTGGTGTTAGTGCCGGTAGAATTGTACGGCGTTCCGATTCCGAGACATAAGTTATTGATTTTCAAGGTGTCTGACGAATTGTTGTAGAGGGTTACGTATTTGTCATGTCTGGTGTAACCGCTGCCGTCGTCAGTTTGACAACCTCCGCAATACAACTCTTTGATAATCAGTTTGTTGATATTGGCTAACGAGAGTTTAATTTCTGATGACACCGGCTGCTTGGAGGTGAGGATTATTTCGCTTAACTTGCCGTTGAAAACATAAATTCCTCTTTCATCGCTGACATTTGCTGAATAAATGCCGCACGGAATTTTAAATTCAGCAACGCCGTTTTCGTCGGTTGTGCATTGAAAAACACCGCCGAGATTATCCGTTAAGGTTATTTCAATGCCTTTGGTTGCCCCGTAAGGCGAGGCTTCGGGGTAGGCGAGTTTTAGTGTCAAGGTTTGAAGGTCTTTTTCTGAAGAAAAATCTTCGTCAAATTTTCCGCATGAAACACCGAAAAATAGTATTGAAAAAAATAATATCGTTAGTTTTTTTGTCATAGTTTTCTCTTATATTTTTATTCTTAATGTGATACCGTAATAAAATTCGGGGACGTAACCGCTGTCGTAAAGCGGAAGTTTCAAGCCTGTTTTGCTTGATTTTACGTTTCCGTTATGCCTGAAAAAGTTGTTGGCGTAAAAACTTATTGAGGCTATTTCAGAAATTTCTTTCGTTATGCTGATGTTTGCCGAATAATACGCCGAAATTTTTTCGGGGTTGAAGTTATAACCGTAACTTGTGGTTGAAGTCAGTTTTCCGAGGTCTGCGAAAAGCCCCGGATTAGATTCTTTGGCAGAAAGATATGTTTCCTCAAACGGGATTAATTTTTGAGGGTTGTCCCATGTAGAATAATACACGGGATAAACGGTAACAAAAACGTCTCTCATGCTTTTGTCGTAAGCCTCACCCGTGGTTGCGCCTTTGTCTTTTGAAGCAAAGGCAACGTTAGGATAATTGCCGCTTTCCATCAAGACCTGAGAGTATCTATAAAGTGTCGTCTCGATTTTCAGGCTGACAATCATTCTGATTTTCGGAACGTGAGTTGTAAATGTAACGTTCTGATTTACAGTTTTTTTGATGTTGCCGTTAGAAAATGAATTTCGTGTGCCGACATAGTAGCCGATGTAGTTGAATTTACTTCCGTCTGTGTTTACCGCCTGAGGATTAAAAGGCGTTAACACTTGGTTTGTACCTTTATAATAGTAAAAATTTCCGTCAAAACGCATCGAAGTTTTCAAAAGTTTTATTTGTGGAAATTCCAAAATCCATTCTATACCTTTTCTTGTCAGGGAGTTGCCGTTGACGTAAGTAGGAGTGGAGCGGTATGTTTTGAGGGCTGTTTGCGGCAAAGTTTCAGCCTTGTTTGCCCCGCTTTTGTCGCTGACGGTTACTATGCCAGATGTTCTGTCGATTGTGAAGACTCGGTTTTCTAACGGTATGTTGCTGTTAGTCAGGCTGCTGCGGTAATAAGTAAACGGCGTATAAAGCGAGGTTTGTAAATACGGATTTTTAGTTTCGTTCTTAAACACCGAAACCGAAAGTTTTATGCCTTTGATTTCGGCTTCAATGCCCGCTTCTATTTGATTTGCTGATTGCCATTTCAAGTCTTTGTTTCTTTCAGCCGCGAAAGGGCGATTGTAATAGGCGTAGAATGCCGTGCCGCTTTCATCGGAGGTTGACGAAAAAACTTTGTCGCCGGCATATTGCGGCTCGGGATACAGGATTTGGAACGAAGGAAGTTTTACGCTTTTTCCGTATCCGAAATTCAGACTTAACGTCTTGAATTTCTTGTATCTGTCGTCCCAAAATACAAATTTAAAGTTGCTTCTCGGACTAAGGCTCGAAACAGTGCCGTAATCAGAGCCGGAAATCATCGTTAAATCTTCTCTTAAACCTACAATCGCCTGAAATTCAGAGCCTTTTATGTTCTGAAAAACTTGTGTTTCAAACTTTTCTTCGGCATAAAATGCGGCGTTGTTGATAAAAGGCAGTTCATCGAATCTGTATTCACGGTAGTCTGGTGCGTAACGCATATCATCATAATATACGCCCCGTCCGAGGTTGCCCGACGACGAAAAATCTCCGCCTATCGTGATTTTGTTTCTTATTCTGCCGTATTCGATAACTTTGTCGGCTTTTACTTTTACGGCAAAGTCAGCGGGTTTGCTTTCCGAAAAATTCTTCACGTACCAATATCCGACGGGGGAGAGGATTATCGGAGCCTCAGGATTTTTGTCGTATTCTTCGGCGATAAAATAACCTTCTTCTCTGGCATGACTGTAAGGCTGTGAGGCTGACTCGCTTTTACGGTAATTGTTTTCGTAAGTTTTGTCGGCTGTCGAGGCGGAAAAACTTGCGTAAAAGTTTGTTATCCAAGGTTTGTTTAGCAGCCATGTAATTTTTGACGATGCCCTCAAAACGCGGTCTTGCTTTTTGGTATATTCATCAGAAAAGGCATCGGGGTCGTTTTCAGAATTGTAACCGCCCGTGTTGCCGCTTACCGAAAACGAAAACATCAACGGGCGGGTGTTTTTCAAAAAAGTGTTAGAATATTTTATGTCTGCGACGTTGCGTTTGTAGCAAGTGTACGGACTTACGATGTCGGTATAAGATTTTGCGTGTTCAAACGATAGGTTCAACATTCCGGCATGACCTTTTAAATCAAAACCTTTGCTTACTGCTAATTGTTTCGTATGCGGATTTGTTGAAAAGTCGGCAACGAAAGGCGTTTTTCCTTTCTTGGTGTTTACTTTGACGATTCCGTTGCTTAAATCGCCGTATTCTACTGATGGAATGCCGGTTATGATTTCAACGCTTTCTATGTTAGAGGACGAGACGTTACGCATTGACGCGCCTGAGGTTTCGTCTGTTGCGGCATTGTTTGAAATTCTTGCGCCGTCAATTTCGACAGCCGTGCCGAAAGAAGCGTTTCCTAATTCGGTACTGCCTTCTGCTCTCAACTGTATTCTCGTATCGTTTGTAAGGGACGAGTTGACGGTTTTTCCGCCCGGCAAAAGGCTGCTTACGTCGCTGACATTCAATACTTGACTATGGTCTAAGGCGGTGCGGTCGAGAGTGTAGGTAGAGGCTGCTTCGTTTTTAGTTCTTTGAGCCGTAACCGTAACCTCTTCTATCGCAAGATTATCTTCTTGAATGTAAATTTTTAGGGGTTTCATATTTCTGCGGACAACAAACTCCCTTTTAACGAATCCTAAGCATTGAATAGTGATTTTTATATTATCCTGCGGAATGTTTTTGATGATGAAATATCCGTATTCGTTGGTTACCGCCCAAAGCAAATTATCACCTAAGACAACGGTCGCAAAAGGTACGGGCAAAGAATCTGAGAGATTTCTTACCGTGCCTTCCACGTTGTAGGTCTGCGCTGACAAAGTGTTGATTGACAGCACTAAAAATGCAATATATGTTAATATCCTTCGATACATTTAGTGAAATAATTTCTTAGCGTTACGATGTTTTTCCCGTCGTAATAATAATCGTAAAAGTCGTCAACTATGATTTTGTATCCGTCGATTACGTAGTTTTGTGTATCGGTGAATTTACCGTCTTCCGTGATATTAATTTGTATAACTTCGCCCGTGTTGCGGTCTTCGCCGGTGTATTTACCGAAAAGAGTGCTGTCTTTGCCACCGTCAGACCTTTTGTAAAGACCGGTCTGACGGTATAATTCATCGCCGACAAAATATAAAACATAATTGTAGGAAGAATATTCGTCTTCGAAACTGATGGAAGATTTTTCTTCGTCAAAAACAATGTCGCTTGTGAAAGTGTATTTGCTTTCATCGTCAAAATCAACGGAATACGCTTTCATGTTTTTGAAGTCGAAATATTTGCCCGCCGCCGTGTAATTGTTTTTTTGCAATTCTGACAATGACGGGTGTTTTACAATTTTTATTATTTCGGTGTTTTGCTCTTTGTCTTTTTTTTCTTCCTCGTTAATTTCTTGTTTAATTTCTTTTTTTTCTTCTTTTTGACAAGAAATTAATCCTGAGGTTAGAGTCAAAACTACTATACAAAATGTAAAAAAACAGTTTTTCATAATTGCTCCTATTACTTAAAATGCAAAGTTATGAAAAAAAATATCAGACTGCAATACTTTTTTGTAAGTATTTTTTTACGAAAAATACCTAATTTTAGGTATTTTTTTCTAATTTAATCGCCGAATCTCCACAAAATGCCGAACATAAAGTGGAAGTCCTGATACGGATAATTGTATGTTGAATAATACCAATCTCTGACTAAACCGTTGCAGATATTTTCCCATTTAAAAAACATCAAAACGCCTCTGATTTTTATGTTGAAATAGCCGTTCAAAAGCGGGAAATTTCCTGCTTTTTCAATCGGGACGGGCAGCGGGTTGTTAGGGTCTTCTTCCCTTTTTTTCATCGGATAAAATACCGAGGTTGCGGGCGAATAACCGAAAGCATCGTATTCTGTTGAGAAGTTGACTTCACCGCCGATTTGTGTCAGCAATACATTTTTTACTAAATAAAATTCAAAATATGTTGAGTGATAAAGTGCAAGTTGCGGCAGGTTAAGCACCTCGTTATGATTGGTTTTCTGCCATGTAACTCTGTTTGCAAATCTGACGTGCCAAATAAAAAAATCTTTCATCGCGCTTACGGTAAAGACGTTAAGAGCATCGCCGAGTTGAGCGGGTTTAGCCTCGTCGTTAAAGTATATATAATTGTTAATCAAATAGTTGCTTGCTCCGATTCTGAGATGCCAAACGGGAATGGAAAATTCTGCGCCGATTCTTGTGGTTTGCAATTTCTTGAAACTGTTTTCCCAACGGTAATTGTTTGAATAATAACGCTTTAAGAAGTAGTCAGGTTCACTGTTGTTGAACTCCGCAGATACTTTAAACAAGTATTTTAACGTGTCGCTTTCGCCTTGATAGAATTTCAGACCGAGAGAGCCTTTCAACTGAACGTCGCCGAGTTTGTACCCTGACAAATATTGTCGGTAAGTGCCGTTGAGAAACATATTTCTCGACTTGTTTTTGCTGATTCCGCCTTGAAAAAAGGCATTAGAATAGGTCGTGTTGTTGTTTGCGCTGTGATAGTTTTTGAAATTGTAATAGCCTTCGTTTTCTATGCCTATGCTTCCGTTTATTGCCGGACTTATGCCTAAGAGTTGGTTTTCCATGATTTTTAGGTTAAACTGATTGGTTAACCTCTTGAAAAACAATGAGTCGTAAGTGGCTGTTCCGGGAAAATAAAAGTTATCGTAAAGTTCTGTTTTCAGTTCCGAGTCTTCGTATGTGCGGAACATTTTATCGTATTTAAACACGTATCCGAAAGAAATTTTCGGAGTGTAGATTTCTTTTCTTGTTGAGTCGTTAATTATCTGAAAATCAGTTTTTCCGAGAGAATATTCCGTTACGAAATTCCACGAGCGTTTTCCCCAGTTGCTAAACGGTTGAGTCATTTTGGTAGTAAACCGTTTTGCGTTGACTTCTACCGTGTCAACGATTCCGCCGTTTTCTTCGATTCCTGTTTTTGTGTAGTTATAAAAAAAGTGCATCGAAAGATGTTTTCCTACGTAACTCATTTGCGGAGAGAACGTTGTATTTCTCGAATGTTGATGGCTCATTCTTCCGGTAGAGCCTACTAAACCGATGTTGAAACCCCAGTTGAAATTTTTGTTGACATTTTGCGTATGACGGAAGTCAATAACCTGACCGTTACGGGCTTTCGGTGTTGTAGCATAGTAAAGCCATGTGTAAGGGTGGTTTACCTGATAGAATTTTGTTTCTTCTGGTTTGGAGATAAAATCGTTGATTCTGTCAAAGAAAAAAACGTCTTTGTTTTTTCTTAACTCTCTGTCTTCAAAAATGTTATAAATATACGGCGTACCCATATTTCCTAAATTTGAATAGGAAATTGAGTGCTTGTCGTTATAATCATAAACCTGAAACAAATGTAATGCGGTATCTGTATCCAATTTGTATTCTTCGATAGAATAATCGGAGTCTAATGTCCACATTTTCACCGTCCGAGGGTATTCTTTTTTGTCTTTGTCCTTGTCTTTGTTTTTCTGCGCTGAGGCTTCCGTTGCAAAAACCACGGCTAACAAACTGAAAATCAGAATAATCTTATTCATAAAGTTTTTAAAAATTTACTGCAAAATTAAAATCAAAATTCCATAAATCAAAATATTTTACTAATGTTTCTTTAAAATGCAGAAAATCAGCGGAATACAAAAAAAAATAAAAAAAGTTCATTAAAAATTTGGAGCGAATAGTTTTTTTTCTTTACCTTTGCACCCGTAAAAATCAAGGAGCCGAGGTAGCTCAGTTGGTTAGAGCACCGGATTGTGGATCCGGGGGTCATGGGTTCAAGTCTCTTCCTCGGTACTTTGTGAGGCTGACTTTTGTAAAAAAAGGTCAGTCTTTTTTTTATTTTGTGAGAAAATTGATTAAACGTTCAGCGTAATTTTTTATTTCCGTAGAATCCGCTTTTTTGAAACCGTGTCCGAGACCTTCGTAACTAAAAAAAACACAATTTTCCCCTAATTTTTTTTGTAATGAAACCGACTGCGAAAAGTCAACTATTTTGTCAGCAGTGCCGTGTGAAATCAAAACGGGAATTTTTTTTAATTTTTCGGAATAGTTAACCGGCGAAAAAACTTTCGACAAAGAATCAAATTTTTCTACATTTTTATTCTCTAATTTATAAAAAACTGTGGAAATTTGTTTCCTGAAAACTTCCGGCACAACGCTCCACATTTCATAAATGTCTGTCGGTGCAAAATCGTCTACGATGACTTTTATCTTTTCGTTGTCAGAAAAAATATAACTCAGAAATGCTAAATGCGCTCCTGCCGACGAACCCCAAAGTCCGAAATTCGCAGTGTCAATCCTCAGATAATCAGCGTTTTCCAAACAAAAATTTATTGCTGAAATGCAGTCTTCGAGGCAGTCTTCTAAACTATTGCCATGACGGATAAGACGGTAATCAACTGAAATTACTTCTATATTGTTTTCTAACAGCGTTTTAACGGCAAAATTTCTGTAACGTTCCAAGACTTTTATTTTGCCGCCGCTAATCCAACTTCCGCCGTGAAAATACAGCAGGGTTTTATGCTTTGTTAACCTATCTTTCGGATAATATACGTCGAGTTTAAGATGTTTATTATCAGTGATTTTAAAAACTAATTCCGTCGGAAAATACGGATTTTTAATCTCTGTTTTCCAAACTCTTATAAGCACGGCGAGGAAAAAAAATCCTAAAAATAACGCCGCTTTTTTAAAGTTTGTCATTAAAGAAAATAACCGTTATTATGACACTTGTTCCGAAAAGCATGACACAAAGTCCCGTTATTCTGTTAATCCACATAATATGACGGGGACCGATTTTGTTTCGGAAAATGTTAACGACAAACGCCAAAAATGCCCACCACAGGACTGCGCCGATAATTACGCCTGACAACAAAAATGCGGTTTCCAAAGGCGGCGTTTCGTTGCTGATTGCCCCCGATGCCGTAAACAAACCTCCGAAAACGATGATTGTCAGCGGGTTAGAAATCGTTAAGCCGAAACTTGCTGCAAAGTCGCCGAGAATTTTCCGTTTAGAATTTGCGAGTTTGTTTCTTGCTTTGTTTTCTTTCCATTGTTGGACGGGGTTTTTGCGGAAAATATTCCAGCCTAAATATATCATTAAAATGCCGCCTAAAATTCCGAGACTGATTCGGTGCGAAACCAAAAATTCGGAAATAAACGACAAACTAAAACCCGTAACTATTGCGTAAAAAAAGTCTCCAAATGCCGACCCTACGCCCATAAGAAAACCTTGCCAAAAGCCTTTCTGAATGGTCTTCTGAACGCATAAAATCGCCACTGCTCCGATAGGGCAAGCCGCTAAAAAGCCGATACCTATCCCTCTGTATAATATTGAAATATCCAATTTTCTAAAAATTTTTCGAGTTGCAAATTTATAAAAATATTGCTAAAAACTTGTTTCTTAGCGTAAAAAAATGTATTTTTACGCAGAATTTTTTTTTACCAATTTTACACTTAATTTAACGTTTTATGACAAAAAAATTATTCGGCGCAGTCCTTGCGCTTGTTGTTTCGTGCGGATTCTCAGACGGTTACGCACAAGAAAGACAAAAGATTTCCATTAATGATGATTGGAAATTTTCGTTCGGAAACGCTTCTTCGCCAAAAGAAAATTTTATGGTCGGGACGCGTTATTTCAATTATCTTACAAAGACCGGTTACGGCGACGGCCCTGCTGACAAGGATTTTGACGACAGAGCATGGCGAACGCTTTCTCTGCCTCACGATTGGGCGGTTGAAGTGCCTTTTGCTACTAACGCAAGTCATAGCCACGGTTATAAACAAGTCGGCTGGGCGTTTCCTGAAACTTCAATCGGCTGGTACAGAAAGCGTTTGACGATTCCTCAAAGCGATTTAGGAAAAAAGATTTCGCTTGTTTTTGACGGCGTTTTCCGCAATTCGGAAGTTTGGCTCAACGGTTTTTATCTCGGTCAGGAGCAAAGCGGATACCTTGATTTTCAGTATGATATAACCGATTACATCAATTACGGCGGCGAGAATGTCATCACCGTAAAAGCCGATGCAAGTCTTGAAGAGGGTTGGTTTTACGAAGGCGCAGGAATTTACCGCGATGTCTGGCTTTTGAAGACTAATCCGCTTCACGTTAAAAAAGACGGCATTTTTGTAACAAGCCTCGTTAGCGGCGGAAATGCTGACGTCTCGGCGCGTGTAACGGTTGAAAATGAGAGCCTTATGGCAAAAAACGTCAGCCTTAACATCGTTCTTCGGGACGTTAACGGCACTGCGGTTGCGGTTCAAAAAAGCACGGCGGCGGAGATACGCGGCGTTTTTGAACACGAATTTTTCGTGAAATTTTCGGCGGTGAATATTCAGCAATGGAGTATTGAAAAACCTACGCTTTATACCGTGGAAGTTTCTGTTTTGGAAAACGGTAAAAACGTTGATGTTCAAAGCGTTAAGATTGGTTTTAGGACGACGGAATTTACCGCCGACAAAGGCTTTTTCTTAAACGGCAAACACGTTAAAATCATCGGTGCCAACATTCATCAGGATTTTGCGGGCGTAGGTTGCGCCGTCCCGAAAGCTCTGCAAATCGAAAGGGTTAAAATGCTGAAAAAATACGGTTTTAACGGTATCCGTACCTCGCACAACCCCGTCAATACGGATTTGTTGGACGTTTGCGATTCTTTAGGAATGTTGGTTTTGGAAGAAACGAGGCTCGAAGGTATCAACGATTATCACAAAACGCAGTTAAAACGCATGATTTTCCGCGACAGAAATCACCCGTCAATAATTTCGTGGTCGGTCGGCAACGAAGAATGGCAAATCGAAAGCAATATTTACGGCGAAAGAATTACGCGGACGATTCAGGCGTATGCCAAAACGTTGGATTCAACGCGAATGATAACGGCGGCGGTCAGCGGCGGTTGTGGTTACGGAACGTCGGAAAGTCTCGAACTTATGGGTTTTAACTATTTGGCTCAGTGCGAGATAGATAAATATCGCGAAAAACATTTAAATCAACCCGGTTGGCTGACGGAGGAGACTTCGGGCTGCGGCACAAGGGGCATTTATTTTGCTGATTCTGCAAATTGTCATATTCCGCAATTCGACCGTGCGGGCGGCACGTCGATTGAAAGAGGTTATAAATTTTGTCTTGAAAGAGATTGGATGTCAGGACTTTTCTATTGGACGGGCTTTGATTATAGGGGAGAGGCGACACCGTTTTCTTATCCGGCGATTTCAAGTCAGTTCGGAATTTTGGACGTTTGCGGTTTTCCGAAAGATGCAGCGTTTTATATTTTGGCTAACAACACCGAAACGCCTATGATTCACTTGTTTCCACATTGGAATTTTAAAGGTAGGGAAGGTCAGACGATACAAGTTTGGGCGTATACAAATTGCGACGAAGCGGAACTTTTCTTGAACAAAAAATCTCTCGGAAAAAAGAAACTTGAAAAATACTCTCATCTTGCTTGGGACGTTAAATATGCTCCGGGCGAACTTTTAGTCAAAGGTTATAAAAAAGGCAAAGTCGTTGTAACAGAAAGCGTTAAGACGACTTCGGAGGCTAAAAATATCGTTTTGGAGGCTTCAAAAACTTCCGATATTGTTTTGGTGAGCGTTTCGGTAACGGATTCAAAAGGCTTGAAAGTTCCTGATGCCGCGAACAATATAAAATTTGAAATTTCGGGCGAGGCAGAAATTCTCGGTGTCGGCAACGGCGATCCGTCATCGCTCGAAAACGACAGAGAATTTGAAAACTCGTTTGGTGCAAAGATTTCGGCACAAAAAGAACTTACGTTAAAAGATTTAAATAATTGGCAGTCAGAGGTTTCGGCGGCAAAACCGAGTGATTGGCGTGATGCTTTGGTTTATGACCGTAACGAGCGTTGGGATTATTATCACGACACTTTGTTGGCAATAAAATGTGAAGTTTTGTTGGACGAGGTTTCTGACAAAAACACATATTCGCTGTTTTCAAAAAGTATTTTGGCTGTTCAGGACATTTATGTTAACGGACAAAAAATTGCTTCGGGCATAAAACGCGATGAACCTCAGAGTTTTACCCTTGACAGTAAGATTTTGAAAACCGGTAAAAATGAGATTTTCTTCATCGGCAAAAAAATTAAAAAATCTTACCGTTGGGACGAGCCGAACACCGATCCGGGCGTTATTGGCGTAAAAGTTCCCGCAAAAAATTATTCGCGTAATCTTTTCAGCGGCAAGGCGTTAGTGGTTGTCAAGACAAAAGGTGAAGCCGTTTTGAAAGCAACGTCAGAAGGATTTAAAGAGGCGGAGATTAAGATACAATAATGCAAAAAAATAATGCTGTCTAAAAATATGGTTTTGTGTTTTTAGACAGCATTTTTTTGTTTTAAAAAGCAATTTTTTTCTTGGAACACAAAAAAACTTCCTTACCTTTACGCCGTAAACTTTTAAAACATTTTTACGAGATAGATAAAACTAACTAACATATTATAACATTGGGCTTTACGCTCTTGTTCTCTTGTCGAGAAGTCCGCAAACTTTGGAAAACTACGAGAATAAGTTGCGAATAAGGTTCACGCTGTATATGCGTGAGCCGTTTCGTGCTTATTTGTAGTTTTGGTAATTGCGGACACCATCGATAAAGATAAGCATAATTTAGAAAGAAAAGAAACGGCTACACGCTTTTTTATTTATGCTTTTGTTAGAAAGGTGCGCAAAGTTCATAAAACTCAAAAAAATTATGAACGAAAGTTTTCATTTAGGCAGACTAATCCGTCAGGAACTTGACCGTCAAGCACGCTCCGTTACTTGGCTTGCGCAATAGATAAACTGCGAGCGTTCAAACTGCTACTATATCTTTGAAAGGAAATTCATAGACATTCCCCTTCTTGAAAAAATCAGCAAAGCACTAAACCATAATTTCTGCAAGGAATTGTCGGAATATATGGACAGTGTCATAAAAGTTTCAACACAAGTGTCCAAAAAGTTTCAATAGCGATTTCTTGGAGAAAAAGGTTGTGGAGTATATTTGCTTTCGATAACAACGGAGAAATCAACCGCCGATTTAAAGGGTGTAAAACTAAAAAAGTTACAATTATGGCTTTGACAAACTACGAAAGAAACCAAATTAAAAAAAGAATAGAAAAATTATTTCCTTGTAATGTGAGAGTAATATTCGGAGAAACAGATAAGTGTGGTACATTCGAATATACAGCACATTTCAATAATGACGATGAATTGTACAAATAATCAAATAGATAAACAAGTAGCAAGAATTTTCCGTCAATTTGGTGGGGAAATGGATTTCTACGATGCCGAATCAGATGGTAAAATATGTATTGGCAGATGATTGAAGATTAAAACAAATGAATGTTTAACCAATAAATTGTTTTAGCAATGCCGTGTTTTTTAGTTGGAATAATCGTGTTTCTTTTAATTGTTGTATATGGAGCATATTTGAAAGACCAAGGTTATGATCCTCATAATGATAAAAATGATTAATGTCAGCAATACCTTGCTGCCTTGCGTGTATCTTTCAATTGAACTACTGGGATTTTCTCGGTAGTTCGATTGGAAGGTATTGTTTCCATCATTTATACGCCGTTCTTTCGTGCAAATGTCTGAAACTTTCGATTTTGTTGTCATCAAGGCTGCCAGTTTCCCACATTTTGTTAAGTTCTTCGTCCGCTCTTTTTGCAAAGAAAAATCAACTTCCACCCGTTGAACACCAAAATAATCCCCAGTCAATATCAGTAATCTGCGCAAGAAAGTTTATGAACAAGTTTTTTGCCAGAAACAAAACTTTTAGTAACTTTGCCTTGTTGAAAAAAGATAATTATGGGCAAATTTTTGGACTACGGAAACTCTGATTTCCAACGGATAAAGAATAGCGACTTTGTTGACAAGTCGGGACTAATCAGCGTGTTGAACAATAGGATAGACACAGAGAAATGCTTTGTCTGCATCTCGCGTCCGAGACGTTTCGGCAAGTCGGTGGCGGCAAAAATGCTGTACGCATATTACGACCGCTCATGCGATTCTCACGAAATTTTCAAGGATTTGGAAATCGCAAAGTCGCCAGATTACGGAACTCACCTCAACAAGTATCCGACGATATACGTAGATTTCAACCGCGACGCATCCAACGATAAGCCAAGTGTCGTTGACGATATTCAGGTTGACGTAATTGCCGACCTTAAAAAAAAATATCCGTTTCTAACAGAAAAAAAGTCGTTGATGAAAGCACTGGAAGAAATCAACGATGAAACTGGAGAACGTTTTATTTTCATAATAGATGAGTGGGATCGTTTGGTAAGGGAAGTAGACAAGGCGGTACAAGTAAAGTACGTAAATTTTTTGCGTGAGATGTTCAAGACCAACACCGCCAACAAAGTTTTCCTCTTGGTCTATATGACGGGAATCCTGCCCATAATTAAGGTCGAGGCGCAATCGGCATTGAACAATTTTGACGAGTTCAGTGTTATCCGCCCCGTAAAAACTGCCCAATATTACGGATTCACAGTCGAGGAGGTGAAAGCGATATGTAAAAAACACGGTTTGGATTTTACCCTGATGCGTCACGCATACGACGGTTACATCATTGGCGACGAAAAATCAATGTTCAACCCAAATTCGGTGATGTTGGCGGTGGAAGACGGACAATACAACAGCCATTGGTCGAAATCCGCATCTTACACCACCATAGAGCATTACATCGGAATTGACCACGACAACGTCCGCGACAAAATCATCAGGATGCTTAATGGCGAGAGAGTTACGGTAGAAGTAACAAGTTTCCGCAACGATATGAAAAATATCGACAACTGCGACGACGTACTGACACTTTTGGTGCATTTAGGCTACCTCTCTTACGACCCCGAAACGTTGACGGTAAAAATACCGAACACCGAAATTGCGGGCGAGTTCAGACTCTCCATCTCACGTGCCGGTTGGGGCGAGGTGTCGGCGGCGTTGAACGATTCTTTGACGTTGATTAACAAGACGATAGATATGGATGCAGACTATATCGCCGAGGCTTTTGACAAGTACCGTTTCGAGAGTTCGTCCATAATAAAATACAAGGACGAAAATTCAATGTCGTGCGCCATCACGTTGGCATATTATGCGGCGAAAAGGTTTTACAAAATTTTCCGCGAACAGCCTGCGGGAAAAGGATTTGCGGATATGGTTTTCGTGCCGCTGCCTAAATCGACACGCCCGGCAATCGTAGTCGAACTGAAACACAACAAATCCGCTGTCGGTGCAATCCAACAAATCAAAAGCAAGAACTACCCGCAAGCGTTGAAAGGATTTTCAAAGCGGATTATTCTTGTCGGAATCAATTGGAGCAAACGCAAAGCAAAACACGATGTGAAAATTGAAGTGATTGAGGGTTAATTATTCAATTTCCCCTTAAAAAATTTCTCAAAAAATTCACACATATTCATTAAAAAAATATAAAAAATTTTACTACTTTTGCACCTTAGAAAAATCAACATTATTTTTAATAAATTATGTCAAAAGTCATAAACTTAAAAAAAGGCTTGGACATTAACCTTAAAGGTGCGGCTCAAAAAACTGTTGCTCAGACAGTTAACCCCGCCTTTATTTCAATCAAACCGTCTGATTTCCCTTGCGTGAAACCGCATTTGGAAGTCCGTCAAGGCGATAAGGTTAAAGCCGGTTCGGTTATCTTTACCGACAAGTTCAGGCCTCAAATCTGTTTCTGTTCTCCCGTGAGCGGCGAAGTCGTTGAAGTCCGCCGCGCTGAACGAAGAAGAATTACGGACGTTATCGTGAAAGCCGACTCCCAAACCGAGTACGAAAAATTCGATACGTCGAACCTCTCTTCAAAAGATTCCGTTAAGAATCTGTTTCTTAAAAGCGGTGTATGGCCTTATTTGCGCCAAAGACCTTTCAACATCATCGCCGACCCGGAAAACGAGCCGAAAGCCGTTTATATCTCGACTTTCGATTCCGCTCCCCTCGCCGCAGATTATCAATTTGTCTTAAAAGACCAAATTGAACTCTTCCAAGCAGGTGTGGACGCCCTTTCCAAAATCGCAAAAGTGTATTTAGGTCTCAACGGTAAAGTGTCTTCAAACATTTTCGCAGGCGTTAAAAACGCTGAAATCAATACGTTTGAAGGTCCTCACCCTGCCGGAAACGCAGGTGTACAAATCTCGCACATCTGCCCCGTAAACAAAGGCGAAAGCGTTATCGTTGTTAATCCCCAAGATGTCGTAATCATCGGCAGATTAGTGAAAAACGGTATTTATGACGCTAAAAAAACTATCGCCGTAGCAGGTTCGCAAATCGAAAACCCCGCTTACGTTTCAGTTATCGCTAACACAGATTTAGGCTTCCTCAAAGGTAAAATCAACGAAAACACCTCTATCGAAAGCGAAGGCGGAGACAAAGTCCGCATTATCGGCGGTAACGTCTTGACCGGTACTAAGTTAGCATCTGACGGTTTCTTAGGATTCTACGACAACGAAATCTCGGTTATCCCCGAAGGTAATTATTACGATTTCTTCGGCTGGGCATTGCCGGGACTGAAAAAATACAGTTTTTCAAGAACGTTTTTCTCTTGGCTCAGCCCCAAAAAAGAAGTCTCTCTCGATACCAATACGCACGGCGAAAAACGCGCTTACGTGGTTACGGGTACGTTTGAAAAACTCGTGCCGATGGACATTCTCCCCTTGCAGTTGATTAAAGCAATTCTCGCTCAAAACATCGAACTCATGGAAGAACTCGGTATTTACGAGATTGCCGAAGAGGATTTCGCACTTTGCGAATTTGCCGATACGTCAAAGACTGACATTCAGGCAATTATCAGAAAAGGTCTTGATTTAATGGTTGCAGAAACCAGATAAAAATTAATTGAATATGAAAGCATTAAGAAAGTATTTAGACAAAATAAAGCCGAATTTTGAAGAAGGCGGCAAACATCCGGGTCTGAAATCGACTTTCGAGGCGTTTGAATCGTTTTTGTTCGTTCCTAACGAGGTTACCGCTTCTAAGGGCGCACATATCCGCGACAGCGTAGACCTCAAACGTACTATCACGATGGTCATTATCGCCTTGATTCCCGCTTTACTTTTCGGTATGTGGAACGTTGGTTATTTCCACTACAAAATGACAGGCGAAGAATCAAGTCTGATGGGTAACTTTTTCTACGGTCTCGGACAAGTTCTCCCGATTATCGCAGTAAGTTATATTTCAGGTTTGTTCTTGGAATTCCTTTTCGCTCAAATCCGTAAGGAACAAGTTAATGAAGGTTTCCTCGCAACAGGTCTTTTAATCCCGATGATTGTTCCCGTTGATTGTCCGCTTTGGATGATTGCAGTTGCTACAATGTTCGCCGTTCTTATCGGTAAAGAAGTTTTCGGCGGTACGGGTATGAATATCGTTAACCCCGCACTCCTCGCACGTGCATTCTTGTTTTTCGCTTATCCCGCTAAAATGTCGGGCGATCAAGTTTGGGTGGCAGGTCTTAGCGAGGCAAAAGTTGACGGTTTTTCAGGCGCAACTCCCTTGGGAGAACTCGCTCACGGTACAACTTTCGAACAACTCACTTCGCAATATTCAATCTGCGATATGTTTATGGGTTATATCCCCGGTTCAATCGGTGAAACCTCTACACTCTGTATATTAATAGGTGCGGTAATTTTGATTTGGACGGGCGTTGCTTCATGGAAAATTATGTTGTCAGGCGTTCTCGGCGTTTGCACTATGGGATTGTTACTCAACACTTTCGGTGAGGCTGCTTACACTCAAATGCCTTTCTGGTCGCACTTGATTCTCGGCGGTTTCGCTTTCGGTATCGTTTTCATGGCGACAGACCCCGTTACGGCGGCTCAGACCGAAACAGGCAAATGGATTTACGGTTTCTTAATCGGTATCGTCGCAATTTTGGTTCGCGTTGTTAACCCCGCTTTCCCCGAAGGCGTAATGTTGGCAATCCTCCTTATGAACGTTTGCGCTCCGCTTATCGACCATATCGTTATCCGTCAGAATGTTAAACGCAGATTAAACAGAGTAAAAAACAAATAATTACTAACCATTAAAATAGAATTAAGATGAATACACAAAGTAACGGTTACACGGTGGTCTATTCTGCAATAATGGTTGTAGTTGTGGCTGCTGCATTAACACTTATCGCTGTCGGCTTGAAACCTTTTCAACAGGCTAACATCGACAACGAAAAACGTCAGAACATATTGAAATCTGCCGGCATTACAGCCGAAGGTTCAATCGAAGATGCTTATAATAAATACGTTAAGGAAAGTTTTGTTGTAGACTTGAACGGCGCAACAGTTAGCGGCGCAGAGGCTTTCAAAACAGATTTGGACGTTAAAGGCGGCAAACTTCCGGTTTACGTTATCGACAAAAACGGACAAAAACTTTATGTTGTTCCTTTGAAAGGTAACGGTCTTTGGGGGCCGATTTGGGGCTTTGCTTCTTTGAAAGAAGACTTCAACACGATTGAAGGCGTAGTTTTTGACCACGCATCAGAGACTCCGGGTTTGGGTGCTGAAATGACACAACAGTATTTCTGCGACCAGTTCAAAGGCAGGGAACTCGCTGAGGGTGCGGCTTTTGCAGGTATCAAACAGGTTTACAAAGGCAATCCGAAAGACCCGTCTGACGATCAAGACCCAAAACACGGTATTGACGCTATTTCAGGTTCTACGATGACTACAAACGGCGTTCAGGCTATGGTTAACGACTGTTTGAAAGCATACGACAATTTCCGCGCGAAAGTTTCGGGAAAAGGCGGCGTATCGCAGTCAGAGAAAAAAGTAGATGAAATTTCTGACGCTCCTCAGGCTCAGGTAACTAACGTTAACGAATAAAAATTATGGCACAGACAAAAAATTCAGAATTGTTAAAAAATCCGCTGAACCTTAACAACCCGATTACCGTTCAGGTTTTGGGTATTTGTTCGGCACTTGCCGTAACGGTAAAATTAGAACCCGCCATTGTGATGGCTATTTCGGTAACGGTGGTTACGGCTCTTGCAAACCTGATTATTTCATTGATTAGAAACACGATTCCTTCTCGTATCAGAATTATCGTACAGTTGGTGGTTGTTTCTTTCCTTGTTATCTTGGTGGATCAGGTGCTTAAAGCGTTTATGTACGAACTCGACAAAGCCCTTTCGGTTTATGTCGGCTTGATTATTACGAACTGTATCGTTATGGGACGTTTGGAGGCTTTTGCACTCGGAAACAAACCCCTTCCCGCACTTCTTGACGGTATCGGAAACGGTTTCGGATACGGTGCGATTTTGGTAATCGTGGCTTTTGTCCGCGAACTTTTCGGTTCGGGTACATTGTTCGGTTGTCAGGTTATCCCCGATTGTTTTTACGAAATGGGATATGCTAACTGCGGTTTCATGTTGAATCCTCCGATGGCGTTGATTCTTATCGGTATCGTTATCTGGATTCAGAGGTCGAAAGTTAAAGAACTTCAAGAAAAATAATTGTTAAACCTTAACAGTTTCAAGAAAAATGGATGCATTAAATTTATTTATAAAATCGATTTTTATTGACAACATGATATTTGCATCGTTCCTCGGAATGTGTTCTTATCTTGCTGTCTCAAAAACCGTTAAAACATCGGTAGGCTTAGGTGCGGCAGTTATTTTCGTCCTTTTGGTAACCGTTCCCGTAAACTACCTTTTGGAAAATTTCATTCTTAAACCCGGAGCATTGTCATGGCTGGGCGAAGGCTATAATGACGTAGACCTCAGTTTTTTGAGTTTCATTATGTTCATAGCCGTTATTGCTGCGATAGTTCAGTTGGTTGAGATGATTGTTGAAAAATTTGCGCCCGCGCTTTACGGACAACTCGGTATTTTCTTGCCGTTGATTGCCGTTAACTGTGCGATTATGGGTGCGTCATTGTTTATGCAACAGAAAAATTTTCCGTCAATCGGCACGGCAACCGTTTATGCTTTGGGAGCAGGTATCGGTTGGTTCATTGCTATCGTTTTGATGGCTGCAATCCGTGAGAAGATTTCTTACTCAAACGTTCCCGCGCCTTTGAAAGGTGTCGGCATTGCGTTTATCGTTTGCGGTCTGATGGCTATTGCATTTATGTCATTTATGGGTATTAAACTTTAAAAAACAGAGAACAAAAAATGGAAATAATGTCAACATTAGGACCTGCCGTTATAATATTTTTTGTAGTGGTTTTGTTGCTTGTCGCATTATTGCTTTTTGCGAAAGCGAAACTTCTTCCTTCGGGAAAAGTAAAAATCACGATTAACGGCGATAAAGTTGTAGAAGTGGAACAAGGCAGTTCCGTTTTGCAGACGTTAGCAAACGAGAAAATACATTTACCTTCTGCTTGTGGCGGTAAAGGTTCATGCGGACAGTGCAAATGTCAGATTATTGACGGCGGCGGCGACATTTTACCGTCGGAAGTACCGCATTTTACCCGCAAACAGATAAAAGACCACTGGCGTTTAGGCTGTCAGGCAAAGGTTAAGGGCGATATGACGATGAAGATGGACGAATCGGTTCTCGGCGTTAAAGAGTGGGAATGTACGGTTATCAGCAACAAAAACGTTGCAACGTTCATCAAAGAGTTTAAAGTTCAATTGCCTCCGGGCGAACACATGAACTTTGAGCCGGGTTCGTATGCACAGATTCGTATTCCGAAATACGACATCGACTACGACAAGGATATGGATAAAGGTTTAATCGGTGATTTGTACATTCCGGCATGGCAGAAATTCGGCTTGTTCGGTTTGAAACAGAAAAACACCGAAGAAACAATCCGTGCATATTCAATGGCTAACTATCCTGACGAGGGTGATATTATCACTTTGACGGTCAGAATTGCAACGCCTCCGTTCAAACCGAAACCGCAGGTTGGTTTTCAGGACGTTCCGTGCGGTATTGCTTCAACATACATTTTCTCGTTGAAACCGGGCGACAAAGTAACGATGTCAGGACCTTACGGTGAGTTCCGTCCTGTTTACGATTCAAAACGTGAAATGATTTGGGTCGGTGGTGGTGCCGGTATGGCTCCGTTGCGCGCTCAGATTATGCACATGTTGAAAACCCGCCACACCCGCGACCGTGAAATGCACTATTTCTACGGAGCGCGTGCAATTGACGAAGTTTTCTTCATGGACGACTTCTTGGCGTTGGAAAAAGAGTATCCGAACTTCCACTTCCATTTAGCGCTTGACCGTCCCGACCCGAAAGCGGATTCGTTAGGCGTTAAATACACAGCGGGCTTCATTGCTCCGGTAATGGGCGATACGTATTTAAAAGCACACGAAGCACCCGAAGATATAGAATATTATCTTTGCGGTCCGCCGATGATGGCAAAAACCGTTCTCGACCTTCTCCATTCTCTCGGAGTTGAAGACGAGATGATCAGATTCGATAATTTCGGAGGATAAAATTTTTCTAAATATAAAAAATCCGTCGGTTGATGACAACCAGCGGATTTTTTTTTGTATTATTATGAAAAAATATTTATTTTCGCAGTCAAAGAATAACCAATAAATTGTTTTATTTTATGGAAACAACGATAGGATTAAATATGGCGCAAATGGATTTTCTGCGGCTATTAGGACATTTTACAACGGTGGAACAAGTTACAGAATTGCGACAAGTTGTTTGTGATTATTATGCCCGCAAAGTGGACGAGGCAATCAATAAACTTTGGAACGAAGGTAAATGGAACAACGAAAAAAACGAAGCAATACTAAAAGAACATTTAAGAACGCCATACGTATATGCAAAATAAAAGAATTGTACTTGACACTAACGTTTTGATTTCATCATTATCAAGACGGGGTCAATATTATTCGGTTTGGAAGGGATTTCAAGAGGGAAAATATACGTTGTGTATTTCAAATGAAATTCTCGAAGAATACATTGAAATCATTGGGCAATTAATGACCCCCGAAATTGCCGACAGTGTTGCAAATTTGTTGCTTAAAAGCGAAAACGTGGAGTTAATTCACCCTCATTTCAGACTCGGATTAATCACCGCAGACCCTGATGATAACAAATTTGTTGATTGTGCATTTGCAGCAAATGCGACATATATTGTTTCTAATGATTCGCATTATGATGTACTGAGGACTATTGATTTTCCTGTATTGTTAGTACTAAAACTGAAAGAGTTTTTGGAGAAATTGCAAAACGGAAATTTATAGTATAATTAGGTAGCCGTCGGCTACCTAATTGAATATTGATTCTCATTTCATAAAAATACCTCATTTCCCTCAAAAAAAGTTTTTCCTATTGCAAAATATTTTCTAATTTTAAGGCGCAAAAATGCGGAAACGCAAATAAAACTTTTAAAAACATAAAAATATAAGATAAAATTTAACTAACATATTAGAATATTGGACTTTACGCTTTTATTCTCCACCCAATGAACGACCAAATATCATACACGGGAGAATAAGTGAGTGGAAGGTTCACGTCATATAGACGTGAACCGTTTCATGCTTATTACGTGTGATGCTTTGGTCGGCTAATTGGGTAAATAAGCAATAATGAAACGGATTCATGTCTTTTTTATTGCTATATATTTACATAAATTCCAATTTCTAAGATAACTGTGCTTCAATTTGGCACAATCAAATTTTTCTTTTGCAATACTAATTTAAAATTTTAAATATTATGAAAGGTATACGTAATTTATTGATTTTGAGCATTTTTGTATGCTCTGTTTTCATTGCGTGCAGCAATAATGAAAACGACTTTGAATTAATCCCTGTCAAGCAAAATGACAAGTGGGGTTATATTAATCACAAAGGCGAATTTGTAATTAATCCGCAATTTGACGATGCAGAATGTTTCTTCGACAATCTTGCGCGTGTTAACCCGACTTTGCCATCATTAAGATATTTTTCATTGTATAACAGCAAATTAGTAATTTGTGTTTTCATGTTTGTGTACTACAAACTTTTTCGATTCTGATTTTACTGAATGGCTTAGTTTTATAATTTAACATGTTGT